>JBBQSF010000001.1:0-54374 GCA_038214085.1 Bacteroidales bacterium
CAAGTGCCATCGGGAGTATCGTAATCGTTGCCCCAAATATTCAGGCATTCTCTTTTGCCGATAGCTGTTTGAGTTAAATAGGGTATCAGATTGTTAGGAATACCAATTGGCAACTCGCCAATAATGGCAGATTTATGAGCACCAATAGGATTAAAATACCTCAATGAGATTACATTTTTTTTTGCCGAAGAAGAATAATCTTCAAGTATTTTTTCAGAAACTTGTTTTGTGTAACCGTAAGGCGAATAAGGGGTTTTGAAAGGTGTTGTTTCAGAAACAGGCAATTCGTCTGGTTGTCCGTAAACAGTACATGATGATGAAAACACGATATTGTTTATTCCCGCAGCAGTGGTGCATTCCAGCAAATTGATAAGCGAAAGAACATTGTTACGGTAATATTTCATGGGGTTCAGAACCGATTCGCCAACAGCTTTAAACGCAGCAAAGTGAATAATTCCGGCAATATCCGAATTGAGCAGAAAAAATTTGCTTAAAGCTTCTTTGTTGCACAAATCAATATTTGAAAATTCGGGGCGTATCCCGGAAACTTTTTCAATGGAATCAACAACCCATTCGTACGAATTGGAAAGGTTGTCAATAATCATTACATCAAATCCAGCCTGCTGTAATTCAACAACAGTATGCGATCCGATAAATCCTGTGCCTCCGGTAACTAATATTTTTTTCGACAATTTTTATAATTTAAACCGGAATTAAAGACTCCAGTAGGTTAGCTTATTTATTTTTCCCCTGTAAATTCCTTTAACATCAACTAAAATTGCATTTTCGTTGGTAAGTGCTGCAAAATAGTTTTCGTCGAGATTTATATAATCCTTATGATTAACGGCAACAATAACGGCATCATAATCTTTCGAAAGATTTTCGGTTAATCCAAAGCCGTATTCGTGCATTAATTCTTTCGACGAAGCATGTGGATCGGTAACGTCAACATTTACGCCGTATGATTTGAATTCGCTGATCACATCGGCAACTCTTGAATTGCGGATATCGCTTACGTCTTCTTTAAAAGTAGCGCCCATTACGAGAACTTTTGCATGGAGAACATTCTTGCCTGCTGCAATCATTTTTTTAACAGTCTGTTTTGCGATATAAAATCCCATAGAATCGTTCACATACCTGCCAGAAAGAATAATCTGCGGAGTATATCTGAATTCTTTTGCTTTATAAGTGAGGTAATACGGGTCAACACCAATACAATGTCCGCCAACAAGGCCAGGGAAAAATTTCAGAAAATTCCATTTGGTGCCCGCAGCTTCCAACACTTCATACGTATTAATTCCCATGCGGTTAAAAATGATGGAAAGCTCATTCATAAGAGCTATATTTACATCGCGCTGTGTGTTTTCAATAATTTTTGCCGACTCGGCCACTTTAATGCATGATGCTCTATGAACACCTGCAGTAACAATAAGTTCGTACACTTTTGCAACAATATCAAGGGATTCATCATCGCAACCTGAAACCACTTTTGTAATGGTGGTAATAGTATGCAATTTATCGCCGGGATTGATACGTTCTGGAGAGAAACCAACTTTAAAATCTTCCACGAATTTAAGTCCGGAAAGTTCTTCAAGAATTGGAATGCAATCTTCTTCGGTACATCCGGGATACACAGTGGATTCGTAAACCACATAATCGCCTTTTTTCAAAACCTTTCCAACAGTGCGTGTAGCGCTTAGAAGCGGAGTTAGATCCGGAAGGTTATGATCGTCGATAGGCGTTGGCACGGCAACAATATGGAAAGTGGCATCTTTAAGATCTTCTAAGGTTGCAGTGAATTGGATGTCGCAATTGTCAAAGGCTTCCGAAGGAAGTTCTTCGCTTGGGTCGATGCGATTTTTCATCATTTCAACACGATCTTCTTTGATATCAAATCCTATTACAGGCATTTTTTTTGCAAACTCAAGAGCTATTGGTAAGCCTACGTATCCAAGGCCTATAACGGATAATTTTGTTTCTTTATTTAAAAGTTTTTCGTAAATATTCATGACTTATAATTTAATCTTTTTTAAAATTGGATGATAATCACCTTTAATTCCAACAGGGGTATTATTTCTAATGTCAAAAGCAACCTGAATGCTGGGATATGATTCTGACAATCCGAAACCGTTTCCATTTATTATTTCGGTATAACTGTGTGTATGAAGTTCTGTAAATCCTTCACTAAATTCTGATTCCTGCCCTTCGATAGAGATGGAACGATATGTACGCTGATTCGCATCAACTGCAACTTGTGGCAAATCGTTTGAATCAATGCTCAGAAACCAGCGAACACGGGCTTTTTCGAGCTGTAAAAACCCAGCAGCTTTATCGGTATGATACAAATGAACTATATTTTGTTTAACAGGGCCAAAAATCCACATCAGCATATCAAAAAAGTGAATGCCGATATTTGTAGCTATTCCGCCTGATTTAGTGGGTTCTCCTTTCCATGATATTTGATACCAATGGCCTCTGCTTGTGATATACGATAAATCAACATCATAAATCTTGTCAGCAGGACCATTTTTAATATCTTCTTTTAGCTTGATAATAGAAGGATGAAGGCGAAGCTGAAGAATGTTATAAATTTTTTTCCCTGTTTCTTTTTCAATTTCCTGCAAAGCGTCAATATTCCAGGGATTCAATACCAACGGTTTTTCGCAGATAGCATGTGCATCATTTCGTAAGGCAAGGCGAATATGAGAATCGTGAAGATAATTCGGTGAGCAAATGCTTACGTAATCGATTTTCTTTTCACCTCTGCGGCGAAGTTTGTCGAGATGCCGGTCAAAACGTTCTGCTTCCAGAAAAAAATCCGCTTCCGGAAAGTAACGGTCAATGATACCTACAGAATCATTTTTGTCTAGTGCGGCAACCAGATTGTTATGAGTATCAGCAATGGCTTTCATGTGCCGAGGAGCTATGTAGCCTGCTGCACCAATCAACGCAAAATTTAGTTTATCTGACATATCAGGATAATTTTGTGACAATATTGTTTTTTAGCTGATATTTTTCTTTGCTTTCAGGGCATACAGCATAACCATCGGCATCAAAATTTAAACGATGACCGTATTCGCTCATCCAACCAGTTTGTTTTGCTGGATTTCCAACAACAAGAGCATAAGCCAGAACTGTTTTTGTAACAACAGCACCAGCGCCAATAAATGCATATTCACCAATATCATGGCCACAAACAATGGTTGCATTTGCGCCAATAGAAACGCCTTTTTTTACATGGGTTTTTGAATATTCACTTTTGCGATTTATTGCACTTCGGGGATTGATAACATTTGTAAAAACCATTGAGGGCCCTAGGAAAACATCATCGTCGCAGATCACACCAGTGTAAATAGAAACGTTATTTTGAATCTTGACATTTTTTCCTAAAATAACTCCAGGTGAAACCACCACATTCTGACCGATATTGCAGTTTTCGCCAATCACACAATCCTTCATAATATGGCTGAAATGCCAGATTTTTGTACCGGTACCAATAGTGCATCCTTCGTCGATGATTGCGGTTTCGTGGTGGAAAAAATCTTGTTCCTGCATGATTCTAGTTGTTGTTAATAAATTCCAGAACACTTGATGTAATGTGATGCAGTTGTTCTTCGTCAAGTTCAGTGTGCATAGGCAAAGATACAACTCTTTTTGATAAATCTTCTGTAACAGGGAAGTCACCTTCATTGTAACGGGAATCGAGATACGCTTTTTGCATGTGCATAGGAACCGGATAATAAATCATGGCTGGAATTTCTTTAGAATTCAGAAAATCAATAAGTTTTGCGCGGTCAATTCCATCGGTTACCAAAGTGTACTGATGAAATACATGGGTTGATTGTTTGGAACAAAGAGGCGTTTTAAGATTGGGACAATCCTTAAAAGCATTGTTATAATACGCAGCAGCTTTATTACGTGCGGCAGCATAATTATCCAGTCGTTTTAATTTAATACCGAGAATGGCAGCTTGAATGCTGTCTAAACGGGAATTCACACCAATTAAGTCGTGGTAATATCTAACGGTCATCCCGTGATTTACAACAATTCGCAGCTGATTTGCAAGTTCATCATTGTTGGTAAAAATTGCACCGCCATCACCGTAGCAACCTAAATTTTTAGAAGGGAAAAATGAAGTGCAACCCACATGTCCGATTGTTCCTGCTTTTTTTGTTGAACCATCAGCAAAAATATAATCTGCGCCAACAGCCTGACAATTGTCTTCAATTACAAATAAATTGTGTTTTTTAGCAATGTCCATAATGGTTTCCATATCGGCACACTGACCAAAAAGGTGAACGGGAACAATGGCTTTTGTTTTTGGTGTAATTGCTTTTACAATTGCTTCGGGATCAATGTTGAATGTGTCGGGGGTTACATCTACAAGTACAGGAACAAGCCCGAGTAATGCGATAACTTCTGCTGTTGCTACAAAAGTAAATGAAGGTGCAATAACTTCGTCGCCGGGTTTAAGCCCAAGAGCCATCATGGCAACCTGTAAAGCATCGGTTCCGTTTGCACAGGGAATAACATGCTTAACACCAAGATATTTTTCAAGATCTTCCTGAAAATTTTTAACTGCAGGACCATTGATAAATGCTGTGGATTCAATCACGTTAATTACAGCCTGATCAATTTCGTCTTTCATGTTCAGGTATTGACTTTTTAGGTCGACCATTTGAATTTTTTTCATTTTTATATATTTAAAATCAATAATTGTAGTTTCCGGTCGCAAAGATAATATTATTATACTTTTTAGGAATTTTCTGCGTTAATAAAACGTTAAATAAATTAAATAATTTCAAGCTTTCTATCCATACGTTTTTAAAAACACTAAATTTGCCGACAGGTATGAAAAAAACACTTTTACTTTTTTTATTGTTTGCAATAACACTTCCTTATGCCAGAGCACAGGTGAGTATTAAAGATTCCATTATTCGCACAACAATACTTTCGGTATCTTATTCCTATTTGATTCCCGGTGGAGATCTTGCAAAAAGATTTAAACCATCGTCCGGTTTAGGTGGTACTTTTTTATTGAAAAATAAAAAGAATTTTGTTTTTGGAGCAGAAGGAACTTTCCTTTTCAGAGATACCATCAAAGAAACAAATATTTTTGATTCTATAGTAACTGATGGCGGATATCTGATTGATGGAAACGGAACACTAGCCGATATTAGGCTTTATGAACGCGGATTTACATTTTTTGGAAAGGCAGGAAAACTGTTTCCAACGTTTGGGCCAAATCCAAATTCAGGAATTTTGGTAATGGGTGGAGTGGGCTTATTTCAGCATAAATTCCGTATAGAAAATCCGGGAAATGTTACACCCCAGATAAATGGCGATTATAAAAAAGGTTACGACCGACTTTGCAATGGACTGGCAATAAATCAATCCATTGGCTACCTGTATATGGGGAATTCCCGATTGGTAAGTTTTTACGCAGGGCTTGAATTTACTCAGGCCTGGACACAATCGCGCCGTTCGTACGATTATCTGACCATGCAGAAGGACGAAACCAAACGCTTTGATTCTATGTGGGGATTTAAAGTATCATGGATTATTCCGTTGTACAAACGTTCGCCTCAGAAGTATTACTTTAATTAAGCTACTTTTAGTGAGATTTCTTTACAACACCGGAATATTTCTGTATTATATCGCAATACGAATTTCGTCAGCTACCAATAAAAAAGCACAATTGTGGCTGAGAGGAAGGCGTAAGATTTTTGAAAAATTACAACAAACTTTTTCAGCGAAACAAGATACGATATGGATGCATTGTGCATCATTGGGCGAATTTGAACAGGGCAGACCATTGCTGGAAGAAATAAGGAAAGAGTATCCTCATTACAAATTACTTCTGACTTTCTTTTCACCTTCGGGCTTCGAAATCCGGAAAAAATACGAAGGTGCCGATGCTGTTTTTTATCTTCCAATTGACACACCTGCAAATGCAAAAAGATTTGTTTCTATCGTTAAACCTAAGATTGCGTTTTTTGTTAAGTACGAATTTTGGTTCAACTACCAGCAACAGCTGAAAAAAAACAGGATTCCCTTTTTTGTGGTATCAGCCAATTTTAGGAGCAATCAACATTTTTTTAAATGGTATGGCGGATGGTTCAGAAAAAATCTGGAAAATTTTACGCATCTTTTTGTGCAGAACGAACATTCGAAAAATTTATTAGAAGCTGTTAATATTAATAATGTTACTGTGTGTGGCGATACGCGTTTTGATAGGGTAGCGGCGATTACCAGTCAGGCAAAAGCTTTTCCGCTTATTGAAAAATTCTGTAATAATAAAAAAGTTTTTATTGCAGGCAGTTCATGGAAACCCGATGAAGATATTCTGATTCCTTTTATTAATGAGAACTCCAAGTCATTCAAATATATTATTGCACCACACGAAGTGCATAAAGAACACATCGAAACCATTAGTAATTCTTTAAAAACCGATTTTGTTATTTATTCTGAACTGAATGATGAAAACGCGCAAAGTGCCGATGTGCTTATTATTGACTGTATCGGAATTCTTTCGCATGTATATCAGTATGGTTACATTACTTATATTGGCGGGGGATTTGGCAAAAGCATTCACAATATTTTAGAACCGGCAACTTTTGGAATGCCTGTGATATTTGGTCCCAATCATACCAAATTTGCCGAAGCCATTGAATTAAAAAAAGAAGGCGGTGCATTTTCGATTTCAAATTCCGAAGAATTCGAAAGTTTAATGGACGCTTGGATAATTGCTCCAGAGAAGGTTGTTGGAGCTTCTGCAATTTCAAAAAAATACGTAATCGAGCATACTGGTGCCTGTGGTATAATTATGAAATCAGTTTCTGCATATTTTTAACCCAACGCATTCTGTTAAAGTTCAATCAATTCAGATTTCCTCCAGATTCATTTTGTAAATTCGCGCAATGAAAATTTTATTAATCGAAGACGAAACTTTTCTTGCAGAATCCATTATTGAATTTTTAACCGCATCGGGTTTTATTTGCGAATGGGCCGAAACATTCGAAATGGGATTTGAAAAAGTATCATTGTATGAATACAATTGCGTTCTGGTAGATATTACATTGCCCGGAGGAAGTGGGCTGCAGATTATTGAACAATTAAAAAAAATGAAACCAGATGCAGGAGTAATTATCATTTCGGCAAAAAATTCGCTCGACGATAAACTCACAGGCCTTGATCTCGGCGCTGATGATTATATTACAAAACCATTTCATTTATCTGAACTGAATGCACGCATTAAATCAGTTATACGGCGAAGAAATTTTGAAGGGAAAAAAGAAATTCTTGTGAACGATATCAGAGTGGTTCCCGAGCTTTCACAGGTTTTTGTAAAGAATCAGGAATTGGTGCTCACTAAAAAAGAATACGAAATGCTGCTGTTTTTCCTTTCAAATATTAACAGGGTGCTTACAAAAGAGTCCATTGCAGAACACCTTTGGGGAGATGACATGGATATGGCCGACTCGTTTGATTTTATTTACACCCACATTAAAAACATCAGAAAAAAAATTATAGAAAAAGGTGGGAAAGATTGCATACATACAGTTTATGGAATGGGTTATAAATTAGCAGAAGAACAATGAAACTACTTGTAAAAACAAACATTTACTACTTGCTTTTTTCTATTCTTGCATTTGCATTTGGCAGCCTGATTTTTTATGTGATAATTTCGAATGTTATTTACGATGAAATTGATGAAACTCTTTTAGATAAAAAAGCAAAGATTGTTGAACAATTGAGTGCAAATGATTCGTTACCCGATTTTAATAATGCGTTTGACAGTCATATAACAATAGCTCTTTCAGCAGATTCAGTAAGTCAGCAATTCATCGACACTGTTTTTTTTAATAAAGAAGAAAATGAAGACGTGGCATACCGTTCGTTGATTTTTTCTGCTAAGTCAAACGGAAAAATTTATCGTTTTGCCGTTTCAAAATCTCTCATTGAATCAGAAGATCTGATACAAGGAATTATTGTTTCCACGCTGTTGGTTTTCTTGATTTTACTGCTGATGCTGATTTCTTTCAATTATTTTATTTCGAAAAAGATTTGGCGTCCTTTCAATAAAACCCTCGAAAGTCTCGAAAAATTTGATGTAACAAGCAATGTTGATTTTAGTATTACGGAGAACAATATTACTGAATTCAAAAAACTCAACGAAGCCATTTGCCGAATGACGGATAAAATGAAAAAAGATTTTTCAATTCAAAAGGAATTTACCGAGAATGCTTCGCATGAAATTCAAACGCCGCTTTCCATCATCAAATCAAAACTCGAATTGCTTTTACAGGAAGAGGGATTGAAAGAAAACCAGGTGAAGTTTATCCGAGAAACCTATGACGCAGCTAACCGACTTTCCAAACTAAATCAGGCATTGCTGTTGATTACAAAAATTGAAAACCAGCAATTTCCAAAGAAAGAAAGTATAGATTTTGGCTCAATAATAACAAAGCATTTGAAAAATTTTGAAGAACTGATTGCAGAAAAAAATATTGAGCTGAATGTGAATTATAATTCATCAAAAAGTGTTTCGATCAATCCTCTTCTTGCCGACATTCTTATATCAAATCTTATTGGCAATGCTATCAAGCATAATATTCCCAATGGGAAAATAAATATTACTTATACTGATTTGGGTGTGATGATTGAAAACTCAGGAAATGCCCTTGTTTCGGATCCGGTAGATTTGTTTAACCGTTTCCGTAAGGACAAACAGAATTCTGAGTCGCTTGGTCTTGGACTTTCCATAGTGAAGAAAATTGCGGAAACAAGCGGGATGCAAGTAGAATATTCATTTACCAATGGCTTACATTCGGTTGCAATAATTTTTTAGTACAGAATTGCTACAGAATTATATTTTACTTTTAGCAAATTTTATCAGAAAAAAACAAATTAAATCGGAGCACATACAAGACAGAGGCTTCTATAAATAATATTTTTTTAATTAACTTTTAATTATTTTCAAAATGAAAAAATTATTCTTAGTACTTACATTCATAACAATACTTTTTTCTTCGGCATTTAGCCAGGAAAAACCAAAAGCAAAACATCTTTTACCCAATGGCGAACCCGACAGGCCATTCACTTTTTTTGGCAAACACGGTTTCGCTTTATATCCTGATGCTATTGCTAATGGCAAGCCTGCTTATTTTTTTGGAGCCGGTGTGCGCGTTGAAGATGACGACAAAGACAGCCCGCTTTTTCTGGAACTGGAAGGTTTGTATCATATTGTAAATGGAATGGATTCGGCAAATAAATCGCTCACTTCGTTAAATCTCAATATGAATTTTTATTTCGTATTGGCTACCAATGCTGCAAAATCATTTCGTTGGAATGCAGGAACCGGTCTGGGCTGGAGCTCTATAAACGATGAGTACATTTCTAAAACCGCAAAACAATTCGGGTTTAATTTTAATACCCAAGTGGAAATGTTGCTAAAGCACAAACGGTTTAATCTTTTTGCAGGTTATCACATTCTTCCTTTCCACAATGCCGGAATGGAGCAATATAGTTTTAATACATTTAGCATCGGCACCGGATTTTATTTCAGATAAAATAATTTCTTCCATAATAATGAATAGCTTTTTTGTTAGGTATTTCCTAGCCAATTGTAGTACCTTTGTTGCAAATTTATGAAACCCATCCGCTATTATTTGCTTCTTTGTTTTTTCATACCTTTGGGTTTGATTGCTGCAAATGAGGATACCAGCTATGTTTCTCATTTTAATAAAAAGTATACACTGAGGTTAATCAGTTTTTACAGGAATTTCAATTTTTCGATAAGCCCCATTTCTTTTGTTGATTCTATCAGAGACAATAAAATTATTTACAGCCCCAATATGAATTATAATATGGGTGGAGGCGGATCCTATAAAAATTTCATGTTTCAGGGATTTATAAGGATTCCCGGGGCTCATAAAAATGAAACAAAACATGGGAAAACCATTTATTTAGATATGCAGGCGCAGATGATTCAAAAAAAATATGGCGGGTATGCGTATTATAAAAAATACAGTGGTTTTTATATGGCCAAACCTGCTAATATTTTCAGCGATTGGGACAATTCAAAGCCACATCCTTTGCGTGGCGATATGAGCATTGAAAACATTGGCGGAGAAGCCTATTTTGTTTTCAATAACAACAAATATTCTCTTAGTGCAGTAAGTAAACTTACCGAGCGTCAGAAAAAAAATGCAGGAACTCCTCTGCTAATGTATGATATTTCGTACATGAAATTAAAAGCTGATTCTTCGCTTATTCCCTCAAATCAAAATCAATATTACACAGAAATGCAAGGATTTCATGGGGGCGATTTTTTTGTTACCAATTTGTTGGCTGGGTATTCTTATTTTATGGTTTTTAAAAAATACATTTATGTAACGCCATTTGTTTTTGCAGGGCCCGGGTATATTTCAAAAAAAATGTATTCGTACAATGGCGATATTAAAACTAAGGAAATGATGTTTCGGGGAAGTTTTCGATTACGCGCTGGTTACAATGGAAACACCATTCTTGCAGGATTAATTTTTGATGAAAATATTTACCTGATGCCTGAAAACGAATTGAGGCTGCAGTCGTCAACCATGACATTCACTGTTTTTGCTGGTTACCGCTTTTAAATTTCCTACCGTTTAATAAATTTCAAGCCATACAGAATCTCTACAGATTTCTGAATTAATATTGCGGTATTATTTATTAATGACATAACGGAAACCACAAAAAACAAAAACATGAAAAATGTAATTTTAATTTCAATTTCGCTTGTTCTTGGCTTCACTGCCTGCGGACAAAAAGTAAAAAAAGAAGATGTGCCAGCATCCGTAACAACAAAATTTGCTTCGCTTTACCCAAAAGTACAGGATGCAAAATGGTCGAAAGAAAATGTAGGATTTGAAGCAGAATTCGAGGTAAACAAAGTGGAAATGTCAGCTAATTTCGATGCCAGCGGAAACTTACTCGAAACAGAAACAGAAATGAATGTTTCCGAATTACCTGCTTCGATAAAAGAGTATATTAAAACGAAGTACAACGATGCAAAAATTAAAGAAGCAGCTAAAATTGTTGATGCAAAAAATATTATTACTTATGAAGCTGAAGTAAATGATGCCGATTTAATTTTTGATGCGCAGGGTAAATTTATTAAAGAAATAAAAGAAGCTGAAGAAAAAGAAGCAGAAGTACCTGCAGTTGTTAAAACAAAATTCGCATCACTCTATCCTAACGTAACAAAAGTTAAATGGGGAAAGGAAGGAACTGGTTTTGAAGCAGAATTTGAACTTAATAAAGTGGAAACTTCTGCCAATTTTGATGCAAGTGGAAATTTACTTGAAACAGAAACAGAAATCGCACTCTCCGAACTTCCTGCAAATGTAAATACGTACATTGCCAAGAATATTCCTGGCGAAAAAATTAAGGAAGCTTCAAAAATCACTGATGCAAAAGGAATGGTAACTTACGAAGCAGAAGTAAAAGGTGCCGATTATATTTTTGACAATACAGGCAATTTTATAAAAAAGGCAGAGGAGGAAAAGGATGCCGAAGATAATGACTGATTTTCAATTACTTCCCTTTAGGGCTTAAGGGCAAAAAGTAATTGAAAACATCGAAATAATAATATTTAAAGAACCTCTAATCAAAAATAAACAAAAAGGAAAGTTTGTCTTTCCTTTTTTATAATTTAGCAATATGTTGAAAAAGCTGATTTCGTATTTGTGTTTTATGGCGTTTTTGTCGTCAGGAATGGCCCAAGAGCGGAATCTGGCATTTTATATTGAACAAGGTATTTCCGGAAGTCCATTGCTGAAAGAGTATAAAAACCAAGTGTTATCAAATGCACAGGACAGTCTTTTGGTCAAAGCAAGGAAAAAGCCACAGGTTAGCGCCACAGGTCAGGTACTTATTGCTCCGTACAATAAAAATTTTGGATATGACGAAGCCATAACCAATGGGCAGAATTACATAGCAGTTGCAGGCGTTTCCCAAACCATGTTCAACCGCAGAAATTCATTGAATTCGTTTGAAAATATCAAACTTCAGAACAAAACCATTTCCAACGATACCAAGCTTACAGAACTGGAGCTGAAAAAAATTATAACGGATAAATATATTACGGCGTATACAACATACAACGAGTTGCAGTTCGGAAAAGAAATGCTTGCATTGATAAAAGAAGAAGACGAATTGTTAAAACTGCTTGCAGAAAAGGGCATTTACAGGCAAACTGATTATTTGTCCTTTCTTATCGAAGAGCAAACCCAGGAAACATCAATAATACAGCTACAGATTGAATACATTCAAAGCCTTTACGAACTAAATATGATATGTGGTATTTCTGATACAAATACATATGTTTTGCCAAATCCGGAAATAAAACAATCTGTTGCTTCAGGGTATGAAAACTCTCCCGTTTACCAACAGTTTGTGGTCGACAGTTTAATGGTTGTAAACAATGTGGCGGCTGTGAAATTAAATTATATTCCGCAACTCAGCTGGTTTGCCGATGCGGGTTTGGGCAGTACTGTGTTTCTGCAAACATACAAACACCTTGGATTTAGTGTAGGGTTGAATTTCACAATGCCAATTTATGATGGAAAACAGCGCGAAAAGGAAATAAGTAAATTCAAAATTCAAGATGATTCCCGAAAGAATTATCAAGATTATTTTAAGAATCAATACAGTTCAAAACAAGTTCAGTTTTTACAAAAAATTAAATCGTACGATCTTCTGGAATCTTCGTTGAATAAGCAGTTGGAGAGCATTAACGCACTTATTGAAATGAATAAACTTCAGCTCAGTACAGGAGAACTTTCCATTTCGGATCACATACTTACTGTTAAGAATTACATTGAAACAAAACATCAGTTAAACCTTTTGCAACTTGAAAAAATGCAGAAAATAAACGAATGGAATTACATCAGTTTTTAAAAGATTATTAATCACAGGAATTATGACAGGCTATTATTTTTATAAATATTTTCTTTCTATTTTTCTATTGTCCATAGTATTTTCGTGCAATAGCGGAGGCGCCGCAGAGGAAAAGGAAATTGAGACAAAAACCCCAGTTACTGTTGCTGGAGTGAGCAATGAGCAACTCGAAGAAACGCTGGAGTTAAGCGCCACATCTGTATTTCAGGTAAAGGATAATTTGAAAGCAACGCTCAGCGGATATGTTGATGCCCGTTTTAAAATTGGCGATTATGTAAAACAATCGGAACTACTGTTTACAATAAAAACAAAAGAAGCAGCAGCACTTGAAAATGACACGCTGAAAAACAAATTCGGGTTCTTGGGAATAAGTAAAATTAGTTCTCCCATTGCGGGCGTAATCACAACATTGAGCAAGCAAACCGGCGACTATGTGCAGGAAGGTGAAGATATGGCCGTAGTTGCAAAACAGAGCAGCCTCGTGTTTATTCTGGAAGTCCCCTTCGAGCTTAAAAAATATATTAAAACAGGAACATCCTGCAACATTGTTCTGGCTGGTAATGAGTTAATCAAAGGAGTGGTTAGCTCGCAGATGCCAACGGTTGACGCTGCTTCTCAAACACAAAGTTACGTGGTTACACCATCAGTATTTGCTGACATTCCAGAAAATCTTAATGCAAAAATCGAAATTGTAAAAAGCATTAAATCAAAAGCGCAGACACTTTCTAAACACGCATTGCTAACTGATGAATCTCAGACGGAATGGTGGGTAATGAAGTTGATCAATGACTCCATTGCCGTGAAAGTGCCGGTTACCAAAGGAATTGAATCGGGTGAAAAGGTTGAAATTACAGAGCCCTTGTTTAATGCTGCCGACCGGATTATTGTTTCCGGAAATTACGGCCTTTCAGATACGGCAAAAGTGGTAATTGAAAAATAAAAAGAATTGAAAAATTATTTCCTTAAATATAAAAGTCCGGTCACAGTAATACTTGTACTCATTATTGCAGGTGGAATATATGCGTACAGCAGAATTCAGACTTCGTTGTTCCCAGAAATCACTTTTCCAAAAATTAAAATTATTGCGGATAATGGCGAACAGCCTGTGGATAAAATGATGATTTCCGTAACCAGACCACTGGAAAATGCGATAAAACAAGTCCCGGAATTAAAAACCATCAGAAGTATTACCAGTAGGGGAAGTTGCGAAATTTCTGCATTTTTTAACTGGAGTGCCGACATCAATCTTTGTCAGCAGTTGCTCGAATCGAGGGTTAGTCAAATACGGAATGAACTGCCCGCCACCACAAAGATAAACGTGGAACAAATGAATCCTTCCATTTTGCCTGTGATGGGTTTTACGCTCGAAGGAAAAAATAAAACACCCATAGAACTGAACCTTATTGCCAATTATATTATTAAACCTTATCTGTCGCAGGTTGAAGGCATTTCCGAAGTCCGCATTATTGGCGGAAAAACAAAAGAATACCATGTTGTGCTGAATCAACAGAAAATGAGTTCGCTTTCTATAACACCTCAAATGATAAGCGATGCAGTTGGTGCAAGTAATTTCATAAATTCAAATGGCTTGCTTTCGGACTACCGGAGAATGTATCTAACGCTTACCGATGCTGGATATTACAACAAGACTGATCTCGAAAATGCGGTGGTGCGTAACGATGGGAAAAGGGCAGTGCTTTTAAAAGATATCGCAACGGTTGAAATTACTGAGCTTACAGAGTACACAAAAATAAACGCGAACGGTAAAGAATCCGTATTGATAGGAATATTAAAGCAGCCCAAAGCAAACCTGATCACGGTTTCCGAAGAAATTGAAAAAAGAATAACAGATCTTGAAAAAATCTTGCCTAAAGGAGTTGTCGTTAAACCGTATTATATTCAGGCTGATTTTGTAAAAGGAGCCATCAGCAGTGTTTCTGACAGTTTATGGATTGGTCTTCTGCTCGCAATATTTGTTGTAATTATCTTCTTGCATTCATTCAAGGCAAGTGCTTCGGTTTTACTTACAATTCCGATAACACTCGGGCTTACGCTTGTTGTGTTGTACACCCTTAATTACACATTTAACATCATGACGTTGGGCGCCATTGCAGCAGCCATAGGACTTATTATTGATGATGCTATTGTTGTAATTGAGCAAATCCACAGGGCTAGCGAAGAACACCCCGGTGAAAAATCAGTTACTCTTGTTAAAAAATCAATAGGTTTTCTTTTGCCATCAATGGTGGGCTCATCCATTAGTACAATTGTAATTTTTATTCCCTTTCTGCTGATGAGTGGCGTTGCTGGGGCTTATTTCAAAGTACTCACCAATACCATGATTATTACTTTGATTTGTTCTTTTTTTGTAACATGGATAGGGCTTCCTATTATTTATATTCTTTTGCCTGCGGTAAAAAAGAAAAACAATCCGGTTCTTCACGAAGTGAAACAACGCAAATGGATTTTTTATTTTATCCGGAAACCTTTATGGGCTATGGGTTTTGTTGTTGCTCTTCTGGTTTCTGCCTACTTTATTTCATCGCATATTGAAACGGGATTTCTTCCCGAAATGGATGAAGGATCCATAGTTCTTGACTACACTTCCCCGCCGGGCACATCACTTGAGGAAACGGATAATATTTTACAGCAAGTTGAAAAAATAATTGCAAGAATTCCTGAAGTGGAAAGTTATTCCAGAAGAACGGGTACGCAAATGGGTTTTTTTATTACAGAGCCAAACTATGGCGATTACCTTATACAACTTAAAGCAAAGCGAACAAGATCAACCGAGGAAGTTATAAGCGATTTGCGATTACAGATTGAATCAACACAACCGGCATTGCGGATTGATTTTGGTCAGGTAATTGGCGATATGCTTGGCGATCTTATGTCGTCGGTGCAGCCCATTGAAATAAAAATATTTGGCGACAATAAACAGAAACTCCACAAGCTAGCGGAAAAAGCATCCTTGCTTGTTGAAAAGGTAAAAGGAACCGCCGACGTGTTTGATGGCATTACCATTGCTGGCCCTTCGGTGAATGTAAAACCGGATTTTAAAAAACTGGCGCAATACCAGATTACACCTGCCGATTTACAGTTTCAGTTGCAAACCCAGTTGGAAGGAAATATTATTGGAAGCATTCAGGAAAAGGAACAACTTACGGATATTCGTATGATTTATGCTGACAGCAAAAATACAAGCCTGCAGCAAGTGAGAAGTCAAGATGTGTTTTTGCCTGAAGGAAAGCTGAAGCCATTAACCGACTTTGCCACTGTTGATATTATTGAAGGAGATGCGGAAATTGAAAGAGAAAACCTGCAAACCATGGTTCCTGTTACATCACGTTTAGAGGGAAGGGATCTGGGCAGTGTTATGAAAGATATTCAAAAAACCATTAAGTCAAATCTTTCTCTTCCGCAGGGGTACCATATTAAATACGGCGGTGAATACGAAGAGCAGGAACAATCGTTTAACGAACTGCTGTTGATCCTTTTTCTTGCCAGTGCTCTGGTGTTTTTGTTGATTTTGTTTTTGTTCCGCGATGTTAAAGCCTCATTTATTATCTTATTTCTTTCGGTTCTTGGTGTTGCCGGAAGTCTGCTGGCATTGTTTGTTACCGGAACGCCTTTAAATGTTGGTAGTTATACGGGATTGATAATGATTGTGGGAATTATTGGAGAAAATGCAATTTTTACATTTCAGCAATTCATCAATAATTTGAAAACAAAAAATGTGAAAGATGCTGTTGTGGCAGCCATTTCTGTGCGTCTGCGTCCGAACCTGATGACCGCCGTAGGAGCGATAATTGCTTTGATGCCACTTGCACTTGGAATTGGAACAGGAGCACAATTGCATCAACCACTTGCTATTGCTGTAATTGGAGGCTTTGCAATTGCATTACCTATTTTACTTGTTGTTTACCCAGTGTTGCTTTTTATCGTTTATAAGAATAAGAAGGAAATAATTTCAGAAAAAGACGAATGAATTTCTGAGAATGTATTCTAATAAGGTAAGGTTATTCCACTGTAAATTCAACAGTTCTATCCGCAACATCATTTACCAGAAGCTCTACTTTGTATGTTCCAGTTGGCCAATCACGAGGAAGTTCAAGGAAAAAGTCAATGGTTTCGGTAAGGTTCATTGTTGTTTTAACTTCTTTTTCATCTATTTTTTCATTTGTAGTTCCGGCTGCATCCACGGCAGTCCAAACAGCTTTAACCCTTGTGTCAACAGGCGCATTTACAATAATAACTTCTAAATGAAAAGGACCATCGGTAGGTGAAAATTTATTTGGCACTTCAACCAAAGTACCTCCAGCTTTTTTGCACAGTTTGGCGCTGTCAATTTTCATTGGGCCACTTTGGCAGGAAACCAGAGCAATCGCAAATAAAATAATAGGAAATATAAGCTTTTTCATGATAAATAATTTAATGTTTATCTATATTAATTTGCAGTAAAAATACAACCAAGTTATTTAATAACCAAATTATTTTCTTTGAAGAAATTTTCCAAAAGCTAAATTTTTTGATAAAATCTTTTTAGTAAAAGCGATTTTTCCACCAAGGATAACGGTTTCTATATCTCCTGAAAATTTGAAACCATCGTAAATATTGGAGTCGCAATTTTGAAATTGTTTTTTTGCTGAAATAATTCCTTTTGCGTTTGGATCCATAATTAAAATATCAGCATCCGAACCCTTTTGAATTATACCCTTTTGGGGAAATATTCCGAATATTTTTGCTGGATTTTCAGAAGTTAGTGCAACAAATTTCTCGATTGAAATTTTATCGGTTTTCACACCGTAAGTATAAAGCAAACTTAAGCGGTTTTCAATGCCACCTGCGCCATTCGGGATTTTAGTGAAATCATTTATTCCAACATCCTTTTGTCCGAATGTGTTAAAAGGACAATGATCTGTTGCAATAACGTTAACTGTGCCGTTTTCCAAAGCTTGCCACATGGCAGCCTGATGTTTTTTAGCTCGTATTGGTGGACTGATAACATAAGCAAGCGCTTCATTGATGGGCTTTTCGTAAACGCTTTCGTCGAGTAACAGATATTGCGGACAGGTTTCGCAATAAACATTCAGACCTCTTTTTCTTGCATCTTCAATCAATTCAATACTTTCAGCTGTGGATGTGTGAACAATATATACATTGCAGCCTGTTTCTTCCGCCATTTTTAAAACAGCTTTAACTGATTCCGATTCTGTTTCTGGAGGTCGTGAGCGTGCATGCCAAACAGGATTTGTTTTTCCTTGTGAAATAAATTCTTTTCTTAATTGGTCAATGATTTCTCCTTTTTCGCAATGCACAGTTACCAAGGCATTCAATGGCGCAACAGTTTTCATTACTTCCAGAAGTTCGCTTTCATCAATACCTACCGAAGCTCGGTATGCCAGATAGGTTTTAAAAGAAGTGATTCCTTCTTCCTTAACACATTGAATAATTTCTTTTTTAACTGACTCATCCCACCATGTTATACCCATGTGAAAGCTATAATCAATAAGACTTTTAGAAGCGTCAGCTTTTCTTTTATTCAGAGCAGAAAACAGTGATTCACCCTTTGCAGGTGTTACAAAATCAATAATACACGTAGTTCCTCCAGCAATTGCAGCTTTTGAACCTGTATAAAAATCATCGCTCGAAGGTCCTGCTGGTGTAGGCAGTTCCATATGGACATGCGCATCCACGCCTCCGGGAAAAATGAGTTTACCACTAGCATCAATTATCTGATAATCTTTTTCGACTTTTATATTGTTTTCGATTTGGGAAATGATTCCATTTTTTACAAGTATATCGGAAACATAAGATTTTTCAGTACGAACAACCAAACCGTTTTTAATGAGAATAACATCATTCATCTGACAAAAAATTAAAAATGAATTTTATGATAATCTTCGTAATCCCTTTCGAGATTGTCCTTAACTTCCTTAATTCTCCGAGCAATAATTATAAAAATCTCCAATTGGTTTGCGTTAAGCCAACTTACTGCTTCTTCCTGTGCAAATGAAGCGTCGCCAAGAATAATTAATAAATCAAAATGATGTTCTTTTAACCAGAGCCATGCTTTTTCGTCGCCATCTCTTGCATTACAAAATGCTGCCAATTGAGGAAATCCGTGTTTCAGTAGCCAATCAAAAGCCTCTTCATTTGCTTTAATAGCGCTTGTAAAGGCCGACAATTCGGGATAACCGTTTTTATAAAGCCATTCATAAATTTTATCATTTCCGCCTATAGCTTCCCCTAAAGCTATTAACACTTTAGCAGGATATTCACAGGGAAAATTACGATTATTTTCAATGTTCATAAGGCCTCTGTATGCTTAGTAAAACTTTGATTTTGGTTGTTGGTATAAAATAAATCTTTTATGACTTTGAAAAAAGTTAAGTATAAACCTCTGCAATAAGACCAGCTTTCCTAACTTCTTCGGCAATTGAATTTAAAAAATTTGTGTCAAGAATATCCATAGTTTCAGCTGGAGTAGCTCTGGCAACCGGATAAATTACTACTTTGAGCGGTTTCAGTTTTTTAAGAATTTCAATCCAGTCTTTTATATCTTCACTTTTTGTATTGTCAATTTCTGTCCCATTGTAAACGCCTTTCAAAAATAAGCTTTGAACAACAAATTTTCCTTCAAGCTGCATCATGTTTTCAACAATTTCATTTAAAGAAATTTTCACTACTGCTTTATTAACCATTCTAAAAATCTCTTCATTTCCTGCATCAAGCTTCAACATTGGAATGTCAACTTTTTTTAACGCAGAAACCACATCATCAAGATGGAGCATGGTGGAATTGGAAAGCACACAAATTTTGGATTCAGGAAAATAATTATTTCTGAGTTGTATGGTATCGTCAATAATTTCTGCAAAGTCGGGATGTAAAGTCGGTTCGCCGTTTCCTGCAAAAGTAATGGCATCAGGACTAATGCCTTCAGCTTTCATATCGGAAAGTTTCTTTTCGAGATATTGCTTAATTACTACCGGCGGAGGAAAAACCACCTTATCAATTTCATTTATTTTTGTCCATCCACATTCGCAATAAATACAATTAAATGAGCAATATTTATAATTCAAAGGCAATAAGTTAACACCAAGAGACAGCCCGAGTCTACGACTGTTAATCGGTCCGAAAATAATATGATCAAATAAAAAACCAGCCATAAAAATAAAATTATCATACAAAATTACCAATTATAATTGAATATTATGCCTTTCCTTCGTATAATCCACTCTTGAAGAAATTACATATTTGGAAATTTTGGTCTTATTATTTTCATTATTTTTGAAATCGATAAAAATACGATGACAGAAAAAATTGAAGATATAAAAGTCCCTGTAGCAAAGGAATTAGAGCGGTTTGATGCGTTCTTTAAATCTGCTATGAAGTCGTCGATACCGCTTTTGAACATTATTACACGTTATATTCTGAAGCGAAAAGGAAAACAAATAAGACCTTTATTCGTTTTTTTTAGCGCCAAAATGTTGGGTAATATAACCGATTCTACTAACAGGGCTGCCGCATTGATAGAGCTATTGCATACTGCAACTCTCGTTCACGACGATGTAGTGGATGAAGCTGAACGCAGAAGAGGTTTTTTCTCAGTTAACGCTTTGTGGAAAAATAAAATTGCTGTTTTAGTTGGCGATTTTCTGCTATCTCGTGGAATGTTACTGGCACTTGAAAACGAAGAATACCAATTGCTTCGAACGGTTTCTACTGCTGTTAAGGAAATGAGCGAGGGTGAGCTTCTGCAAATTGAAAAAGCAAGAAAACTTGATATTTCTGAGGAAATTTATTTTGAAATCATTCGTAAAAAAACAGCCAGTTTAATTGCATCCTGCTGTGCGTGTGGCGCGGCTTCTGTAGGTGCTTCAAAAGAAGAAACCGAAAAAATGTGGAAGTTTGGTGAATATGCAGGAATTGCATTTCAGCTGAAAGACGACCTATTTGATTATGAAAAGAACAACCAAACCGGAAAGCCGCAAGGAATCGACATTAAAGAGCACAAGTTGACACTTCCATTAATTTTTGCACTGGATAAAATGAAATATTTCGACAAAAGAAAAGTTATTAATATTGTCAAGAATAATAGCATCGATAAAGAAAAAGTAGATTATGTGATACGGCAGGTTTACGATTTGGGAGGAATTGATTATGCAAAACAAAAAATGAATGATTATCACAGGAAAGCGTTGTCCGTTTTGAATGAATTTCCAAAAAACGAAATGCGCGATTCACTAGAAATGCTTGTAAATTTTGTAATTGAAAGAAATAAATAAAAAATGAAAAAATTACTTTTTATTGCTCTTGTATTCATCTCGATGAATAGTTTTGCTCAGGTAAAAACCGACTATTGGGAAAATAAAAACAAAAAATCAGAAGGCAATTATACTGATTCTTTACGGGAAGGAAAATGGACGTATTGGTATGAAAACGGTAAAATAAAATCGGAAGGGGAGTATTCAAAAGGAACACAAACCGGACTCTGGAAGTACTATTACGACGACGGAAGCAAATGGAGTGAAATAAATTCCGAAAATGGAACCAACACTTTTTGGTATAAAAACGGACAAAAAGAATGCGAAGGACCTGTATTGAGCGGGAAGCAGCAGGGAAAATGGCTGTATTGGTTTGATACTGGAAAAGAAAAAGAAAGTACTTTTTTTGTGAATGGTAAAAAAGATGGAAAAAGCACATCTTGGTTCGACAATGGCGTAAAAGGATTTGATGGTTCGTTTAAAGCAGATTCTCTTGATGGTTATGCCACTTGGTGGAAATACACTGGCAATAAAGAAATGGAGGGAAAGTCAATCAATGGTGCCCAGGACAGTGTCTGGATATATTATTATGCAAGTGGCAAACCAGGCAGTAAAGGTAAATTTGTGAATGGCAAACAGGAAGGAGTGTGGCGGTATGCATACGAAACCGGCGAAAAATGGAAAATCGGATATTTTATCGATGGAAAGAAAGACAGTACTTGGACCACATTTTACGAAACTGGTGAAACCGAACACATGGGTCCTTTTAAAAAAGGCAAGGAAAATGGAAAATGGACCAGTTGGTATAAAACCGGGCAAATGAAAACACAGGGATACTTTGTTGATGGGTTAATGGATGGTTTATGGAAGGCATGGTACAGTGATGGTTCAAAGAAATATGAAATTAATTATTTGAAAAACGAAAAAAACGGATTGTCAACGTATTGGTACGAAAACGGAAACAAAATGTATCAAGGCTCATATAAAAATTCTTTGCAAAATGGAATGTGGACAGAATGGTCAGAAAACGGTTACGAGCAAAGTGTAGGCGCTTATATTGATGGAGTAAAAACGGGTTATTGGTCGTTTTTTGATGAGAAAGGTGTAAAAGTTAAAGATCAGCAATTTGTTAATGGTCGGCAAGAAGGTAAGTGGGTTACTTACTATGCAAACGGGCAGAAATCGAGCGAGGGCTGCAATATCAACGATTACAAGGAAGGTAAGTGGATTTATTGGGACAATAAAGGTAATATCGTGTATTCTGTAACATACAAAAAAGGAGTTAAAAAGAAGGAATACAAGATTAAGGAAACCACCGAAGAAGAAAAATAGCACTATCCCTTTTTAAGCGTGAACGAAAAAGTTGATCCAATTCCTAAGGTGCTTCTTAGGTTAATGGTTTGTCCGTGAGCTTCAATAATATGTTTAACTATTGATAAACCAAGGCCAGAGCCACCTTGCTCCCTCGAACGGCTTTTGTCGGTTCGGTAAAAACGCTCAAATAATCTTGGGATGTCTTCCTGTGAAACACCAATGCCATTATCAGCAACTTCAACAAGAATAGTTTCGTCCATATCGTAAATACTCACCTTTGAGTAACCCCGTTCGTTACCATATTTTATTGAGTTATCGACAAGATTTGTAAGCACTTGACGAATTTGTTTTTTATCGGCGAAAACAATTTTTTGTTTTTCGCTGCCATGACCCAATTTTAGGAGGATTTGTTTCTTTAGGGCGTTTATATCTAAAAAATCAAAAATATCTTTTGTCATAGCAACGATATCAAAAGCTTCCATTTGAGGCATCAACTCACGCGATTCGAGTTTTGAAATCGTTTCAAGGTCTTCAATTATGGTAATCATGCGGTTGATACTTTTTTCGGTACGCAGAAGATAATTTCTGTTGATTGAAGGATCCTCCAGACCGCCATCAAGCAAAGTAAGTACGTATCCCTGAATGTTAAAAATTGGTGTTTTTAACTCGTGCGAAACATTTCCTAAGAATTCTCTGCGGTATGCTTCTTGTTTTTTTAAAGAATCAATTTCTTTCGTTTTGTTTTCTGCCCATTCGAGTACTTGCTGATTCACAGCGGTAATGCTGTCTATTTTATGTTTTGCCTTGCTCTCTTTTGGCCGTTTCTGACTCAGAATGGTTTTGTAGATGGGTCGAATTTTATCATAAATGTATTTTTCGAGAACAAATTTTTGAATAAAATATACTACAATAAACATCACAAATGATTCTATGATCAATGCCTCTATTGAAATACCGCCATCGAGGAAAAAGCCAAAAATATTTCCGCAAATAAAAAACAAAACAGAAATACCAGCGGAAAGCCAGAATGCAAGAACAGAAGCTTTTGAAAAATTCATTGGTTATAACTCAAATTTATACCCTACGCCTTTAACTGTCTTTATATTATCAATTTCAAGTTTTTCCCTGATTTTTCGCATGTGAACATCAATTGTGCGATCGCCAACAATTACATTATTTCCCCATATTTTTGAATAAATTTCATCTCTTGTAAAAACTTTATTCACTTTTGAGGTCAGAAGTGACAGCAATTCAAACTCTTTTTTTGGCAAATTGTGTTCTAATCCATCTTTAAGCACTATATATCTTTCCCTGTCAATAATAATGTTTCCGTAAGTTTCTGAAAGGAGTTCTTCTGTTTGCAGGTTAAATCTTCTCAGTAAAGCTTTGATCTTAATAACAAGCACTTTTGGTTTTATGGGCTTTGAAATATAATCATCGGCACCTGCTTCAAAACCTGCAATTTGGGAGTAATCTTCATTGCGAGCAGTAAGAAAAACCACAATTGAATTGTTTAAAGAAGGTATTGATTTTAATTCGTTGCATGTTTCTATGCCATCCATTTCAGGCATCATTACATCTAAAATAATAAGATGAGGCAAAATTTCCTGTGCAATTTTTAATGCTTCACGCCCATTATTTGCTGTAAAAACAGTATAGCCTTCCTTGCGAATGTTGTATCCTAAAAACTCCAGAATATCGGGTTCGTCGTCAACTAATAAAATTTTGTATTCACTGTTTTCCATGGTTGGTGGTATTGATAGCACAAATATAAGGAGTTTCCTTAGAAAAAAGGTCTTTAAGGGATTGTTTATCAGAAACTTTACAGAAACTTAATGTTAAAGTAACATTGTTATAAAAAGGCTAGAAATTAATTAGGGAAATATCTGCACCTCAGTATTTATCCGCACTTAGAATAACCGCAACTTTTGCATTTTAAGCAACCTTCTTCGTAAACAAGGCCATCGGAATCGCCGCAATTTGAACATTGGCGGTCAGCGGCTTTGGTTCCATCGGGAATAAATTTCTTTAAACCACGTTCAATGCCATTTTTCCATGTGTTGATGGTGTCTGAATCCAAACGTAAATTACTTACCACATCTACAACAAATGGCAAAGGCATTCCGTGACGAAGAATTCCGGAAATTAGCTTTGCATAGTTCCAGTATTCCTTATCAAACATTCTGGATAGTCCTTCGATAGTAACTTTATAACCCTGTTTATCTTCAAACTGGAAGTCGTAACGAGATTCTCCGTCTTCTTCGCTTTTACTTTTGATAACCCAGCCTTTCTGAACCCATGGAGGAAGGTAAAAATCTTCGGCTTTACCTGTAAAAATTTCATACGGCCTACCGTTCAAAAGACCAACAACGGCAATCCATTTTTCGTAATCATTTTGAAAACGCACGATCTCTGCATCAAGTCTTTTTGGACGCGTTGGCGCCATTGTTTCTTTAAATTCCGAAGGATCTTCTTTCTTTTTATCTGAAACGAGAACTCCTGAACGTGAACCGTCACGATAAACGGTAATTCCTTTGCAGCCACTTTCCCATGCTGTTTTGTAAATTTGAGCCACCAAATCTTCTTTAACATCATTGGGGATATTTACGGTAACACTAATTGAATGATCCACCCATTTTTGCACCGCACCCTGCATTTTAACTTTTGCTAACCAGTCAACATCATTGGCAGTGGCTTTGTGATAAGGAGATTTTTCAATAACCGCATCCAACTCTGCGTCTTTCAGCATTTTCACTTTGTCCACATCATATCCGTTTACCTTTAACCATTTCAGAAATTTGTTGTGAAATACGTTGTATTCTTCCCATGTGTCGCCAATTTCATCGGTAAAATCAATACGGACATTTTTGTCGTTTGGATTCACTTTCCTGCGTCGTTTATATGAAATAAGGAAAACGGGTTCGATACCTGACGTGGTTTGTGTCATGAGCGAAACACTTCCTGTTGGTGCAATTGTAAGAAGTGCAATATTCCTACGTCCGAATTTTGCCATTTCTTCGTATAAAACAGGATCTGCCTCTTTAAGACGTAAAACAAAAGGATTTCCTTTTTCTTTCTGGGGGTCGTAAATCGGGAAAGGACCTCTTTCTTTTGCAAGGTTAACAGATGAACGATAAGCTTCCAGTGCAAGGAGTTTATGTACTTCGACAGAAAAAGTAGTGGCTTCATCAGTTCCATAGCGGCAACCTAAAGCAGCAAGCATATCTCCTTCGGCAGTGATGCCAATACCTGTACGACGGCCTTCGATACATTTCTGACGGATATTATTCCATAAATTGATTTCTGTTCTTTTCACTTCCGCATCTTCGGGATCCGATTCAATTTTTTTAAGAATTTTATCAACCTTTTCAAGTTCCAGGTCAATGATATCATCCATCATCCGTTGTGCATAACCAACGTGCTTAATGAATTTTTCAGAATCAAAACTTGCATCTGTTGCAAAAGGATTATCAACATAGCTATATAAGTTAATTGCAATTAATCTGCAGCTATCGTATGGACATAGCGGAATTTCGCCGCATGGATTGGTGGAAACAGTTTTAAAGCCGAGTGAAGCATAACTATCAGCAACGGATTCGCGGATTATTGTATCCCAGAACAAAATACCGGGTTCTGCTGATTTCCATGCATTGTGAACGATTTTTTTCCACAGTTGCTGAGCATTTATTTCTTTTTTAAACCATGGATCTGCAGAATCAATAGGGTATTGCTGAGTATATGGTGTGTCGTTAGCAACAGCCTGCATAAAATCATCGGTCATTTTTACCGAAACATTTGCCCCTGTTACCTTACCTTCCTCAAGTTTTGCATTAATAAAACTTTCCGAATCAGGATGTTTTATCGAAATGCTCAACATTAAAGCACCTCTGCGCCCGTCCTGGGCAACTTCGCGTGTGGAGTTAGAGTAGCGTTCCATAAAAGGGACAATGCCTGTAGAAGTAAGAGCGCTGTTTTTTACTGGGCTGCCTGAAGGGCGGATATGAGAAAGATCGTGACCCACACCACCGCGGCGTTTCATAAGCTGTACCTGTTCTTCGTCAACTTTCATAATTCCCCCGTAAGAATCGGAATTTCCCTGACTTCCAATCACAAAGCAGTTGGACAAAGAACCGATTTGGAAATTGTTACCGATTCCAGCCATTGGAGATCCCTGAGGAACAATATATTTAAAACTTTTGAGCAAATCAAAAATCTCATCTTCGGTTAATGGGTTTGGATATTTTTTTTCAATCCGTGCAATTTCTCGTGAAATACGGCGATGCATATCATCGGGAGTACATTCGTATAAATTTCCTGCTGAATCTTTCAGTGCATATTTATTTATCCAGACATTAGCGGCTAGAGAATCCCCTTTAAAGTACAAAGTGGTTTTTTCGAGGGCTTCTTCATATGAATATGTTTTTGCAGAAGGATTATTGCTCACAATTTGATCCGGTTCTTTGTCTTCTTTTTTCATGTCGGTATTGTCGTCAAATAAATTAGGTCTGATTCTTTTTTCCAAGACTTCCTCATATAAATTGGATTTGTGCTTTTTTTCAGTGTTATTAGATGTGTTATTGGTAAATGTTTGTTCCATCGTTCGCACGCTCCTTAAATTAAGTTTAAATAATTTTTTAAATCTTTAATACTGTGGCTAATAAAAAATCCGTTTTCCTTCAAAAACGGATACGCAAGATAAAAACAACTAAGTTGACTACAAGCAGCTTTTTATTAACAATTAATTGATATTTATTAACCCTATTTCGGTATTACAAAGTAAGATAGTTCAGTATCAGAAGCTAAAGGGCAAACTTGGATATTTTTAAACAAAAAATTATTTTTGGCGGAAAAATTTCAAAAAAAAAATCGCTTTTTCTATTGATTTCATTCATGAGCAAAATCACTAATTTTGTTATTTATTTATCCTGTTTAGCCCTTTAATATCTATTTAAAAGGATTGTGATTACATTAATAAAAAAAGGAAGAACAATAAAATTTATTTATTCATGTCCAGAAAGAATAAAAATTCATGAAAACAAGGAAAGTCAATAAAATTTTATTGTAATTTTGTGCGTTGTTAACAAATTAACATTACTCAATTCATTACAGTATGAGCTCATCTGAAAAAGACAAGAAATTGTTTACAGAGTTTCCACCTGTTTCAACAAGCGAATGGGAGGAAAAAATCAATAAAGACCTTAAAGGCGCCGATTACAACAAGAAACTTGTTTGGAAAACCGTTGAAGGTTTTGATGTAAAACCGTATTATCGTGCCGAAGACTTATCTGCATTGGAATACCTTACCACGCCACCTGCAATTCCACCTTTTGTTCGTGGAAATAAAACGCAGAACAATGATTGGGATATTCGGCAGGATATTGATTTTGAGAATCCTTCAGAAGCCAATAAAGCAGCATTAAATGCCATTGCAAAAGGGGCTTCGGCTATTGGATTTAATGCAAAAGAAATTTATACAGCAGAGGATATGAAAAGTTTCATTTCCGGTATTGATTTTAATAAGATTTCGGTACATTTTACCAATTCCGGTAATTTTTATGATACCTTAAATTTACTTCTGACAGCATTAACTGAAATGAAAGTAGATTTTTCAAAAGTTAAAGGAAGTTTTAATTTTGACAGTTTAAGTTATCGTTTGCTCTACGGAAAATATTATCAATCCAGCACAAGTAACTTTGATCAGGCTGCCAATCTGATTGCGGAATTGGATAAAAAATTACCTTTATATAAAGGTATTACTGTAAATGCCAAATATTTTCATAATGCTGGAGCATCAATAGTTCAGGAGCTTGCTTTTGCGCTGGCTTCTGGGAACGAATATCTCGCACAGCTTACAGAAAGGGGAGTGAAAACTGATAATATTGCAAAGCAAATTCAGTTCGTTTTTTCAATAGGCTCAAATTATTTCATGGAAATAGCAAAGTTTCGTGCTGCTCGTTTGTTGTGGTCAAAAATTGTTGAGCAATATCAACCTTCTGACAGCCATTACCAAGCCATGACCATTCTTGCCGAAACCTCGGAATGGAATAAAACAGTTTACGATCCGTATGTAAATATGCTGCGCACTACAACAGAAGCTATGTCGGCAGCAATTGGTGGAGCTGATGCCATAAAAGTGAATCCTTTTGATAACACTTTCAAAAAAAGCGACGATTTTTCAAACCGAATTGCACGTAATACCCAGATTATTTTAAAATCGGAAGCATATCTCGATAAAATTGTAGACCCCTCAGCAGGCTCTTATTATATAGAAAACCTTACAAATTCAATTGTAGATGCTGCATGGGCTCTTTTTCTTGCAGTTGAAGATAAGGGTGGTTTTCTTGTAGTATTAGAATCAGGATTTATAAAAGAAGAAATTGAAAAAACCTGCCAGCTAAGAGATATGGATATCGCCATGCGTAAACATGTATTTATTGGAACCAACCAGTATCCAAACCAGAACGAAAAAATGCTTGACAAAATCAGACCTAATGCCGAATTAACGGATTTGGGCGGTTTAAAACAATACCGTGGAGCAGAACCCTTTGAAGCATTAAGAATCGCTACTGAGTCGTTTGTTGTGGATGGAGATAAGGTTCCATGTGTATTTTTGCTCACTATTGGAAACCCTTCAATGCGTAAAGCTAGAGCCACATTTGCTTCCAATTTCTTCGGTTGTGCCGGATATAAAATTATAGATAATGCCGGATTTTGCTCGGCAGAGGAAGGAGCGGCAGAAGCAATAAAAAATCAGGCGGATATTGTTGTAATATGTGCTTCCGACGATGATTATACCCAATTTGTTCCTGAAGTTTGCTCCTTTCTAAAATCCGGCAATTCAGAAGCATTGATAGTGGTTGCCGGAAATCCTGTTGAAATTATTGACCAGCTTAAAGCCGCAGGTGTTGATGAGTTTATTCATGTTCGCACGAATGTTCTCACTTCTTTATATAAATTTCATCAGGCACTGGGAATTATCTGATTTTTGTTAAATCTGAAAAGAATAATTATGAGACCAAATTTTAAAAATATAGATTTCAAATCAAAACAAGCAGAATGCAGTTCTGAAATTGAGCAGAATAAAAAATTACAGATGGATTGGATTCCTGCTGAACAGATTTCAGTAAAACCAGTTTATTGTCCCGATGATCTTCTCGGAATGGAGCATTTGAATTATGCTGCCGGTATTCCTCCTTATCTCAGGGGTCCGTATTCTGCAATGTATGTAATGCAACCATGGACAATCAGGCAGTATGCGGGTTTTTCAACAGCTGAAGAATCGAATGCTTTTTACCGCAGAAACCTTGCTGCTGGGCAAAAGGGCCTTTCGGTTGCATTTGATTTGGCAACACACCGTGGCTATGATTCTGATCACGAACGCGTTGAAGGTGATGTTGGAAAAGCTGGAGTTGCAATTGATTCAATTCTGGATATGAAAATACTTTTCGACCAGATTCCTCTTGATAAAATGTCGGTTTCAATGACCATGAACGGAGCCGTATTGCCGATTCTTGCATTTTATATTGTTGCGGCAGAAGAACAAGGGGTTAATATGGAACTTTTAAGTGGAACCATTCAGAATGATATTTTAAAGGAATTCATGGTGCGCAACACCTATATATATCCGCCACTTTCTTCAATGCGGATTATTGCTGATATATTCAGGTTTACTTCCCAGAATATGCCGAAATTCAATTCAATCAGTATCAGCGGTTACCACATGCAGGAAGCAGGAGCTACTTGCGATATAGAACTAGCCTATACTTTAGCCGACGGATTGGAATATCTGCGCACGGGAATAAATACAGGAATGGACATTGATTCCTTTGCCCCTCGTTTATCTTTTTTCTGGGCCGTTGGGATGAATCATTTTATGGAAATTGCTAAAATGCGCGCTGCCCGAATGTTATGGGCAAAAATAGTTAAACAGTTTAATCCAAAAAATCCAAAGTCTCTTGCTTTACGTACTCATTGTCAAACTTCGGGATGGAGCCTTACAGAACAAGATCCGTTTAATAATGTAGCCCGCACCTGTGTTGAAGCACTTGCTGCTGCTCTTGGTCATACGCAATCATTGCATACCAATGCACTTGATGAGGCAATTGCACTACCCACTGATTTTTCGGCACGTATTGCACGCAACACCCAATTGTACATTCAGGAAGAAACCAATGTTTGCAAAGCAATAGATCCATGGGCAGGTTCTTATTATGTTGAATCACTTACCCATGAAATTGCGCAAAAAGCATGGGCACTGATCGAAGAAGTTGAAGCATTGGGTGGTATGGCAAAAGCCATTGAAACAGGAATTCCTAAAATGCGTATTGAGGAAGCTTCAGCTCGTAAACAAGCAAGAATTGATTCTGGAAAGGATATTATTGTAGGTGTGAATAAATACAAACTCGAGAAAGAAGATCCCATTGACATTCTTGAAGTTGACAATACAGCCGTTCGTCTGTCTCAAATAGAAAGGCTTAAAAAACTTAAAGCAGAACGAAACAATGAAGATGTTCAGGCTGCTTTGGATGCCATTACCAATGCTTGTGAAACTGGTGAAGGAAATCTTTTGGAACTGGCAATTGATGCTGCACGTAAAAGAGCTTCACTTGGAGAAATATCCTTTGCTTGTGAAAAAATATTTGGAAGATATAAAGCAGTTATTCGTTCAATTTCAGGAGTATATTCTATGGAAATTTCAAACGACGAAATATTCGCAAAAGCAAGAAACCTTGCCGATGAATTTGCAAAACTTGAAGGCCGCCGACCAAGAATTATGATCGCAAAAATGGGTCAGGACGGACATGATCGTGGTGCTAAAGTAATTGCTACAAGTTTTGCTGACCTTGGTTTTGACGTAGATATGGGGCCACTTTTCCAAACACCTAAAGAAGCAGCAAAACAAGCTGTGGAAAATGATGTTCATATTCTTGGTGTTTCCAGCCTTGCTGCAGGTCATAAAACTCTGGTTCCTCAGGTTATTGAAGAATTAAAGATTCTTGGCCGCGAAGATATTATGGTTATTGCTGGTGGTGTTATTCCCGCACAGGATTACGATTATCTTTATGAAGCAGGAGTGGTTGGCGTTTTCGGACCAGGAACAAGTATTCCCGATGCGGCAGTAAAAATACTATCAATTCTGATTGAAAGCCTGAAGTAATGAATCAAAAAAATGTTGTATATTTGTGCTTGAAATATTAAAATCAATAGTATGAAAACACTTTTTTTAATGATATTTGGTTTTGCAATTGTTGGTTCAGGTTATACTCAAACAGGAAATCTGACTAAAATTGATGAGAAATCACAAATGGAAGTAATGACAGGGATGTGGAGCCGCGACGGTCTTAAAACCTCTGATTTATTTAAAACATTTTATGATTCAGAGTATAATTTATACAAGCCTGAAATGGTCGTACTTGATAATATTAAAATTGCTCAGGTTAATAAATCTATAACTGTTACTATTGTAATGGGATCATGGTGCGGCGACAGCCAAGAACAAGTTCCCCGATTTCTTAAAATTTTAGATATTCTTAGCTTTCCAGAATCAAGCGTTTCAATTATTTGTGTGGATAGAAACAAAAAATCCTCAAATGGCGAAACCGATAATTTAGGAATTTCTTTAGTACCCACATTTATCATTTACAATGCAGGAAAAGAAATTGGCAGAATAGTTGAAACTCCTAAGGAAACACTTGAAAAAGATTTGTTTATAATCGTTAAATAAAAAAAGAGGCGAAAGCCTCTTTTTTTGTATTCTTTGCACTGCATCCGCATCGTTTTTTTGGAGCTTTTCTTCTTTCTTCACAAGTACATCTTTTGTTGATTTTATAGCTGCAGGCAATGTAGTTAAATTTAAAATTATACTACAATTGTAAGCTTTTTGTTCATTTGAATTATCTTTTTATTTCTGTTTTTGTTGGCTTGTTTTGAATACTTCCTTATTTTTTGTAAATTTGTTGTGTAATTAAACATTTTTATTCTATGCAAAGCATTTATTCAAAGGTAGAAGAATTAAAAAACGAAAACAAACGATTTGCTTTTTGTATCGTTACTGACACATCCGGATCGACTCCCCGTAAAGCTGGCGCAAAAATGATCGTTTTTGAAGATGGAACTGTATACGAAAGTATTGGCGGTGGAAGTATTGAAAAACAAGTAATCACCGAGTCACTGGAAATCTTGAAAACAGGGCAACCTGTAAAAAGAAAATATATTCTGGAAGAAGACCTTAAAATGCATTGTGGCGGAATGATGGAAGTGTATATCGAGCCTATTTGTCCTGCCCAACAACTTTTAATTTACGGCGCAGGACACATCGGAAAAGCACTTGCCCGATATGCTGATGATTTCGGATTTTCTGTTACACTGATAGATCCCAGACCAGAAGTAATCAATGATCCTGTATTAAGCGGATTTAAAAAAATTAATGAGGAATATTTCAAAGCCATCGAAAATATTACGTTTGATAATGAAACTTTTAGCGTGATTGTTACCCACAATCACGAATTTGATGAAGAGATTCTTTTAAAAATTGCACCGAAACCTCATGCATATATTGGAATGATTGGCAGTGCAAGAAAAGTGGATATCATACGGAAAGATATTCGTGAAAATAAAGTTTTACCCGAAGATATTTTACAGAACATTGATATGCCTATTGGAATTAAGTTTGATGCCGAAAGTCCAGCTGAAATAGCAATTAGTATTCTCGCAAAACTGATTGATGTGAAAAATAAAAAATATAAAAACCAGAATTAATTATATTAAAGATGGAAGAAAGAGATCAAATCTCCTTTGCTTTAGATGGAAAACTGATACATCTGGATTTCAAGAACAATGGGGAATTAAAACCTACAACCACAGTTTTAAACTTTTTGCGTTCCTACCCCGAACATAAAGGCGTTAAGGAAGGCTGTGCCGAAGGAGATTGCGGCGCATGCACCGTGGTGCTTGCAGAAGCAGATGGCGAAACAAAAATGAAATATACTGCTGTTGATTCATGTCTGGTTTTTTTACCGATGATTCATGGCAAACAGCTCATTACTGTTGAGAATCTTGAACATAAAGAGAACAGCAAAATAATTCTTCACCCCGTTCAGCAAAAAATGGTTGAAAATTATGGTGCGCAGTGCGGATACTGTACTCCGGGTATCATCATGTCGATGTTTGCGATGTATAAAAATCACCATTTACCTTCGTCCGAAATTGTTGCTGACGCATTAACCGGAAATCTTTGCAGATGTACCGGCTATCAGCCGATTGCTGACGCTGCAAAACAATCTTGCAATAACCACGGAAAAGATCACTTTACCGAAAACGAAAAAAACATACTTGAAATTCTGGCTAAGGTCAATAAAACCGATACGATTGCAATTGACAACGGACAACAGCAGTATTATGTTCCCTTTTCTTTAAACGAAGCGTTGCGCTTACGGAAAAAACATCCCGATGCTCTAATTACCAATGGTTCTACAGATATTGCATTACGCCAGACAAAAAAACATGAACTTTTAGTAAAGATAATTGATCTGTCGCATATTGCAGAGTTAAAACATTTCCAAAATACTGATAAATCAATTATTATCGGAGCCGGAATCAGTATTGAAAAACTCAGGAAGATTTCAGAAAAAAAACTTCCTGCAATTTATGCAATGCTCAGTATTTTCGGGTCGTTGCAGATCAGAAACCTCGCAACCATCGGCGGAAACATCGGTTCTGCTTCTCCAATCGGAGATTCTATACCTTTGCTCTTTGCTCATAAAGCTCTTGTTACGGTTAAGAATCTGCAATCCGAACGTGTAATTCCCATTCAGGAATTTATAACTGGTTACCACAAAATCGATCTGAAACCCGATGAACTCATTGTTGCCGTTGAGATTCCGATACCCGGAAAAAATGAAATCATTTGGTCACATAAGGTTTCCAAACGTAAGGATCTTGATATTTCTACGGTTAGCGCATGTTTTAATTTGAATCTGAACGAAGACCGTTCAATAAATTCTATTGTTCTTGCTTATGGCGGAATGGCCGCACAAACACTACGAGCAGCTAAAACAGAGAAATTTCTGAACGGAAAAGAATGGACGCGCGCCACAGTGGAACAAGCGATGGAAATACTGTATTCCGAATTTACGCCTATTTCTGATGCCCGTTCTTTTGCTGAAACCAGAAGTATTGCGGCGAGAAATCTTCTATTAAAATTCTGGTCGGAAACCAAAAATTAAGAAACAATTTTCATTATGTCCGAAATGCTTTTACACGATAGCGCCGAAAAACATGTAACCGGAAAATCGGTTTACATTAATGATATTCTTATTAACGAACGCTTGCTTACTGGCAGGGTGGTATATAGCCCGCATGCTCATGCCCTGATTAAAAGTTTTGATCTTACCGAAGCACGCAATTTAAAAGGCGTTCATGCTGTGCTAAGTTACAAGGATATTCCAGGCGAAAATCAGATGGGGCCTGTATTTCACGACGAACCTTGCCTAGCTCAGGAAAAGGTGAATTGTATAGGTCAAGCGGTATTTATTATTGCTGCTGAGAACGAAGAAATAGCCATGAAGGCTGAAAAGCTTATCAAAGTTGAATACGAAGCACTAGAATCCATTCTGGAAATTGAAACTGCCATTGAAAAAGGCAAATTAATTGCCCCTCCGCGAAAAATCGAAACCGGAAATCCGGATGAAGTGTTGAAAAATGCGACCAATATTATAAAAGGAATTCTGAAAACAGGTGCACAGGAACACTGGTATCTCGAAACACAGAGTTGTCTTAGTATTCCGGGCGAATCGAATGAAATGAACGTGTTTGCTTCGAGTCAGAATCCGAACGAAACACAGGCCATTGTTGCTGAGGTGCTTGGTATTGCGAAGAATGAAGTAGTTGTTGAAGTACGCAGAATGGGTGGTGCTTTTGGAGGAAAAGAAACACAAGGAAATCATGTGGCTGCATGGTCGGCTTTGCTGGCAAGAGCTACAGATCGTCCGGTAAAAATTCATTTGTTCCGCGACGATGATCAGAAAATCACAGGAAAACGTCATCGTTTTGTTTCGGAATATGAAATTGCTTACGATAATAATGGGAAAATTCTTGCTTACACTGTAGATCTCAATTGTGATGCAGGATGTGCAGCCGATCTTAGCATGGCTATTTTGGAAAGAGCAATGTTGCATTCCGACAGCAGTTATTATATTCCCAATATGCGTGTAATTGGAAAAGCTTGGTATACGAATCTCCCATCAAATACAGCATATCGCGGATTTGGCGGACCGCAGGGAATGGCTGTAATTGAAAATGCAGTTGATATGATTGCTCGAAAATTAAAAAAAGACCCTGATGAAATCCGTAAAATCAATTTTTATGGAGTTGACACATGCAATGTTACCCATTATGGTGAAAAAGTTGAAAATAACCGACTTTTTATTATGCACGAGCAGATTCATGAAATGTCGGAATACAAAAAAAGAAGAGAAGAAATAAAAAAGTTTAACAATGAAAATGAGTTTTACAAAAAAGGTATTTCGCTTGCACCCGTAAAATTCGGAATTTCGTTTACCACAGCATTTCTCAACCAAGCCGGAGCTTTAGTAAATATATATACCGACGGAACCGTTATTGTAAATCATGGCGGAACCGAGATGGGGCAAGGCTTACATACAAAAATACAGCATATCGCGGCTTCTGAACTCGGAATCAATCCGCATAAAGTAAAAGTGAATGCAACGAATACATCCAAAGTCCCGAATGCTTCCGCTACAGCTGCTTCTTCTGGTTCTGACATCAACGGAATGGCTGTGAAAAATGCCGTTGATATTCTTAAATCAAGGCTTACAGAAGTTGTATTAATGGAATTTAATGCTTCCAACCCACAGAATCCAAGCAAAGCAGAACATATTGAATTTGAAAATGATATTATTTTCGATACCGAATATCCTCAAAGGAAAATTGATTTTACAGAAATCATTAAAAAAGCATATCTGCATCAGGTAAGTCTTAGTGCTGCTGGATTCTATAAAACGCCGGATATTCACTTCAACAGGGAAACTGGAAAAGGAAAACCGTTCCATTATTTTGCCTTTGGCATGGCTGTTTCGGAAGTAATGATCGATACGCTTACCGGAAGGCATCAACTGCTTCGCACGGATATCCTGAACGATGTTGGCACTTCGCTGAATGCAGCAATTGATATAGGCCAGATTCAGGGTGCATTTATTCAAGGAGTTGGCTGGGTTACCACCGAAGATATGAAATGGGATGAAAAAGGAAATTTATTAAATCATTCGCCCGATACTTATAAAATTCCTACCATCCAAGACATTCCTGCAATATTTAATGTAAAACTTTTAGAAGGATATCCGAACGACAAGGCAATCAGAAAGAGTAAAGCCGTTGGAGAACCTCCGTTTATGCTGGCATTTTCGGTTTGGCTGGCAATAAAAGATGCGATATCTGCAGTTGCTGACCACAAAGAAGAACCCTGGTTTGTTTTGCCATCAACCAACGAAAATATACTGTTAGCTATTGAGAAACTGAGACGAAAAAAAATGGTGTAATTATTATAAATTCATTTTCAGGAGAATTCATTATCTTTGCAATCCTTAATAAAAACGAATACTTTTAACAAGAATATTATGGAAGAAATTTTTAAAAAAATCAATGAACTTGCAGAAAAATACAGTGACTATACCGCTGAAAATCTATCTAAATTGGTAAAGATAAAATCAGTTAGTATGCAGGAAAAAGATGTTCAGTTAGAACTTAAACGCCAGATGGAAGAAGCCGGTTTTGATGAAGTTAAAATTGATGGACTGGGCAACGTAATCGGACGTATTGGAAATGGTTCAAAAATACTTGCTATCGATGGTCACATGGATACAGTGGATGTTGGAAACCTTGACAACTGGAATTTTGATCCCTTCAGTGGTGAAATTAAAGACGGCTTTGTTCACGGTCGTGGAACTGTTGATCAAGAAGGCGGACCGGCAGCTGCAGTTACCAGTGGGAAAATTCTGAAAGAACTCGGATTCGACAAAGACCTAACTTTTTATGTTGTCGGAAGTGTTATGGAAGAAGACTGCGATGGACTTTGCTGGAAATATCTCGTGGAAGAAGAAAAACTCAGACCTGATTTTGTGATCAGCACTGAACCTACAAATCTAAATATTTACAGAGGACACAGAGGCAGAATGGAAATCGTTGTGAAATTTCGCGGAGTTTCATGTCACGGTAGCGCTCCCGAACGTGGAAAAAACGCTATTTACATGGCTGCTCGTGCTGCTCTTGAAATTGAAAAATTAAACGAAAGACTTAAATCGGATGATTTCCTTGGAAAAGGTACGGTAACTATTTCGGAAATAAAATCAGGAAGTCCATCATTATGTGCTGTTGCTGATTATGCGCAGTTTCACTTGGACAGAAGGCTGACTTGGGGCGAAACCAAAGAATCCGCTGTAGCCGAAATTGAAGAAATCGTAAAAAATATGGATGCCAAGGTTGAAGTGCTCTATTATGAGGAAGAAGCTTATACTGGCCTAAAGTATGGTATGGAAAAATATTTCCCGACATGGAAAATTGAAGAAAGTGAAAAAGTGGTTCAGTCGGGTGTAAAAGCTTTTGAAGGATTGTTCAATAAAAAACCGAAAGTGGACAAATGGACATTCTCTACAAATGGAGTTACTATCAATGGATATTACGGTATTCCATTAATTGGCTTTGGTCCTGGCAACGAAGTTCTTGCTCACGCACCAAACGAAAAAGTTCCTGTAAGCGATCTCGTTGCCGCATCTGCATTTTATGCTGCTTATGCTTATACAATTTCAGAATAATTAAACGCAATTCAACCTAAAAATTATCGATATGCCATTCAAAAGTATTTTAAAAGACCTTAAACACTTAGATACAAAATTGTATCAAAAAGATTTTCTTCTTACATGGGAAAAAACCAACGACGAATTGGTTCAAACCCTTCTTGTTGCAGAAGCATTGCAATATTTACGCGATAAAAATATCTCAACCAAATGTTTTGACTCTGGCTTGGCCATATCAAATTTTAGGGACAATTCAACCCGCACACGCTTTTCATTTGCTTCGGCTTGCAACTTGCTTGGACTCGAAGTTCAGGATCTTGACGAAGGAAAATCGCAAATTGCACATGGCGAAACCGTAAGAGAAACAGCAAATATGATTTCTTTTTTAACAGAAATTATAGGTATCCGCGATGATATGTTTCTCGGAGCTGGTCATACCTACATGAAAGAAGTTGGTGAAGCACTTGACGATGGTTTTGAAAACGGAGTATTACCTCAGCGCCCAGGAATTGTAAATCTGCAATGTGATATTGATCACCCAACCCAATCAATGGCCGACTTGATGCATTTGAAAAGTGTTTTCGGTTCGTTGAATGATTTAAAAGGGAAAAAAATCGCAATGACATGGGCTTATTCTCCAAGTTACGGAAAACCACTGTCGGTTCCTCAGGGAATCATTGGTTTGATGACACGTTTTGGAATGGAAGTGGAGCTTGCTCATCCCGAAGGATATGGTCTTATTCCGGATGTGATTGAGGTAGCAAAGAAAAATGCGGAACAAAGTGGCGGTTCATTTAAAATTGTTAACTCAATGGAAGAAGCTTTCACAAACGCAGATATTGTTTATCCTAAAAGCTGGGCACCTTATCATGTAATGCAACGCAGAACAGAACTTCTTACCAATAACGACAATAATGGTTTGAAAGATCTTGAAAAAGAATGTCTTGAAAATAACGCAAAATTTAAGAATTGGGAATGTGATGCCGAAAAAATGAAGCTTACCAAGGATGGCGAAGCATTATATATGCATTGCCTGCCCGCAGATATTTCAGGCGTTTCCTGTAAAGAAGGCGAGGTTTCGGCTGATGTATTTGAAAAATACAGAATTCAAACTTATACAGAAGCGGGTTACAAACCATACATCATTGCTTCTATGATTCTGAATAACAAATACAAAAATGTGGAAAAATTGCTCGACGATATGGATTATAGAGCAAAACGCAGAGTATTTTAAAAAATCCTGAAGCGAAAAATTTTCGAAAAAGACAATAAGATCGAAAAAAAAATATTTTTTATTGATTTTTTTGCCTTTGATATACAGTATGTTAAAAATTTAGTATTTTTGTTAAACTAAAAAACCAAGAAAAACCCAATTCTTATGAAAAAAGTACTTGCAATTGTTTCAATTATGCTGTTTGCATTCAATTTTCAGATTTTTGCTCAAGAAAAAACTGAAGATGTCACAAAGCCAAAACTTACCGTTCAGGAACGTACAGACAAGATTATGGCAGAAATGACAACCGAACTTACGTTAACCAGTGAGCAGGTAACTCTTGTTACTCCAATTGTATTCGCTTCATTTCAGCAACGCGATGAACAATTGATTACTTATGCAGGCAACAAAGAAATGCTAGCATCAACACGCAAACAGTTAATTGCTGATACAAAAGTAAAGTTACAGAATATTTTAACCGAAGATCAACTATCCCGCCTTACCAAATTATGGGGATCCAGAAAACAAAAAGTTAAATAAAAAAAATAATTATTATTATGAAGGGCTGATTTTAAAGCCCTTTTTTATTTTCCGGTAATCAGCTTTTTTATTTCATTTAGTTTCATCAAAGCTTCAACAGGAGTGAGAGTGTTGATGTTGATAAGGAGAATATCTTCTTTGATTTGTTCCAGAATCGGGTCGTTAAGTTGTATAAAACTTAATTGATAATCTTTCAAATCTTTTTTTGCTTTTGAAATTTCTCTCGTTTTATGTGTGAGTTCTTGGCTGCTGTGCGATTTTTCGAGTTTAATAAGAATATCATTGGCGCAGTCAATAACTTTTGGTGGCATTCCAGCCATTTTAGCTACATGAATTCCAAAGCTGTGTTCGGTTCCGCCTCGGGTTAATTTACGCAGGAAAAGAACTTTGTTCCCAATTTCTTTTACACTGATGTGAAAATTTTGAATGCGGTGCATGGATGCCGCCATTTCATTCAATTCGTGGTAATGTGTGGCAAAAAGCGTTTTTGGTTTGTAAAACGGATGCTCATGTAAGAATTCTGCAATAGCCCATGCTATCGAAATGCCATCGTAAGTGCTGGTTCCACGGCCGATTTCATCGAGCAGAATCAAGCTACGGTTGGATACATTGTTCAGGATACTGGCGGTTTCATTCATTTCAACCATAAAAGTTGATTCCCCAGAAGTGATATTATCAGAAGCACCCACACGGGTAAAGATTTTATCCACAATTCCAATTTTTGCAGATTCGGCAGGAACAAAAGAGCCTGTTTGTGCCAGAAGAACAATAAGTGCTGTTTGGCGAAGCAAAGCTGATTTTCCCGACATGTTCGGCCCAGTAATAATGATAATCTGCTGTGTTTCCTGATCAAGAAAAAGATCGTTGTCAATATATACTTCACCTGGCGGAAGCGTTTGTTCAATAACAGGATGTCGGCCTTTTATGATTTCAAGTTGAAACGAATCGTTTATTTCCGGCCGGCAGTAATTGTGTTTTTTTGCAGTATGAGCAAAAGAAAGTAAACAATCCAACCGGGCAACCAGTGAAGCATTAAGCTGAACCGGAGCAATGTAATCGGAAAGTGTTATAATCAGATCATTAAAAAGGCGGGTTTCTAGTGTAAGAATTTTTTCTTCGGCTCCCAGGATTTTTTCTTCATAAATTTTTAATTCTTCTGTAATATATCTTTCAGCATTTACAAGGGTTTGCTTGCGTTGCCATTCGGGCGGAACTTTATCTTTATGAGTGTTGGTTACTTCAATATAATAACCAAAAACATTATTAAAAGCGACTTTTAAAGAGGTAATTCCTGTGCGTTCGCTTTCCCTTTGCTGAATCTGAAGCAAATAATCTTTCCCTGAATAAGCAAGAGCGCGCAATTCGTCGAGTTCGGAATTCACACCTTTATTTATGACATTTCCTTTATTTATCATTGCCGGCGGGTCTTCCTGAATTTCTTTTGCAATACGGTTTTTTATCAGGTGACAGCAATTGATTTGATCCCCAATTTTTTGTAAAGCGGGTTCGGTGGATTCAGAGCAAGCGGACTTGATTGGCTCTAAGGCATTAAGTGCACGACGGAGCTGGATAACTTCTCTAGGACTAATTTTACCAACTGCAACTTTTGAAATAAGCCTTTCGAGATCACCGATTTGTTTTATACTTTGCGTGAGCAGATCTGTTAATTCTTGGTTTTCGAGAAAAAAATCAACCACATTATGGCGTTCTTCAATGGGCGTTTTTTCTTTAAGTGGCAATATCAGCCAACGTTTCAGTAGGCGAGAACCCATGGATGTTAGCGTGTTGTCAATTACTTCAAAAAGTGTTTTTGCATTATCATTGGGTGTGTATAATAGTTCCAGATTTCGGATAGTGAACCTGTCGAGCCAAACATAATGATCTTCTTCGATACGAGTGATCTTAGTTATATGCTTTGTTTTGTCGTGCTGTGTTTCGGCAAGATAATGCAATGCTGCACCAGCCGCAATTATTCCAGCATTGAGTTGGTCAACGCCAAAACCTTTAAGTGATTTGGTTTGGAAATGTTTAAGCAGGGAATCCTCTCCGAATTCTATTGTAAAAACCCAGTCTTCGAAAGTATTTGTATAAAACTTATCTCCAAAAAGTTCAGTAAATAATTTTTGTTTGTTTTTTTGAATGATTACTTCACTTGGCTTGAAACTCTGAAGTAACTTGTCGATATATTCATTATTTCCTTGTGAAACAAAGAATTCTCCGGTTGAAATATCTAAAAAAGAAATACCCGAAATTTTTGAATCGATATGTAAACTGGCTAAAAAATTATTGGATTTATGATCAAGAATTTTATCATTGTACGAAACTCCGGGAGTAACCAATTCGGTAACTCCTCTTTTAACAATTGTTTTGGTAAGTTTCGGATCTTCGAGTTGATCGCAGATTGCCACTCTTTGCCCTGCCTTAACCAACTTTGGCAAGTAAGTATCCAGTGCGTGATGCGGAAAACCAGCCAACTCAATATACGCAGCTGAGCCATTTGCCCGTCGGGTTAGTACAATTCCTAAAATGCCAGATGCTTTTATGGCGTCTTCGCCAAAAGTTTCGTAAAAGTCACCCACCCTGAATAGCAATAATGCATCGGGATATTTTGCTTTAATAGCTGAATATTGCTTCATCAGCGGGGTCTCTACTATGCTATTTTCTTGTTTGTCTTTTGCCAAAATATATGATTGAAAATCTTATGAAATCATGAATGGTTGATGTACTCATTTTTATATGACAAAAATAAGATTTTTTAGGTTTTGAAACGATATTTGTTTTTCTTGATAAAGATTAGATAAAGGTTTTTACTTTTGCAGAAAAGGACAAATGAAAAAATTATCAATGACAGATTTAAATAGGATTTCGGTTTCTGAATTTAAATCGGCAGAAAAGCTTCCTGTTGTTGTTGTTCTTGATAATGTGCGTAGTTTAAACAATATTGGATCTATATTTCGTACATCTGATGCATTTCGAGTTCAGGCTGTTTATTTATGCGGAATTACTGGAGTTCCTCCACATAAGGAAATTCACAAAACAGCTTTAGGTGCTACGGAATCTGTTGCATGGCGTTATTTTGAAAACACTGAAATGGCTGTAAATGAGCTTAAGAATAATAAATTTTTAGTGTTTGCCGTCGAGCAGACAAGCAACAGCGTTATGCTTCAAGATATATGCTTTGAAAATAACGAGGCAATAGCGATCGTTTTTGGAAATGAAGTTAATGGGGTTGCGGAAAATCTGCTTCTCCTTGTGGATGGATCTATCGAAATACCTCAGTTTGGCACCAAGCATTCCTTTAATATAGCAGTTTCGGCAGGAATAGTATTGTGGGAATTGTATAAAAAATATAGGATAAAAAAAAACCTCTGAAATTTCAGAGGTTTTTTTTGTGGTTATTTAATTACTTTTTGATTAAGAAATCAACTCTTCTGTTAACACCAAGTATATCACTTGAAATTGGATCGGTTATACCTTTACCAACTATACTTAATCTTGAAGCATCAATTCCGTATGATTTGATAAGTTTATCGTAAACAGCTTTTGCTCTTTTTTCGCTGAGTAGCTGATTGTAAACCTGTCCACCTGTTTTGTCGGCATGTCCAACAATATCAAATTTTAGATCTGAGTTTGCTTTCAGCATTGCAGCTGCAGAGGCAATTTTTTCTTCATTAACAGCATCAATTACGGTACTGTTTACAGTAAAGAATATCGAGAACTGTGGTTGGTTTAATCCTGCTGAGGATGATGTTTTAGGAATTGTTATGCCCTGGAAGTTAACCAAATTGCCTTTTGGTGTATTTGGTTCCAAATCTTTACTATTGGGAACGCCATCACCATCATCATCGGCTTCTTTAACAGGGTTTTTCAGATCAGCAACATCTTTTTGTAGCACATTAACTTTATTGTCAATTTCGTTTAGCTTGTTGCCAAGTGAGTCAATTTTTTTGTTAATTGCAGCAAATTTAGGAGCAAGTTCATCTGATTCCATTTCTTTAGGAGTAACCCATTCAAGAGATTTATCATTTTTACCAATTTTATATGTTAATACAAAACTTGTATATCCGTATTTATCTTTAGCAGTATTTTGTTTAACTCTTGCATCAAGTTTATCAGTGTTTACATTGTTAATGGTGCTTTCTAATCCAATATCAAATCTTTTGTTGATTTTGTATTTAACGCCAAGACCAACTGGAATCATAACCTCAGTAGTCTTTTTTGATTCCTGACCAAATTCGCCATAACCATAGGAGAATAAAGTGGCATCATCAGATAATTTCTGTTGTTTGGTTTTGAAATCGATAAACCCAACTCCTAAAATACCATACAATTTAAATTTCTGATTTACTTTAATAGGAGAAAAAAGGTTGCTTAAATTTAAATAAGCATTTGCTCCGTAAGAAAGGAAACTTGCATTAAAATAAGCATTAGCAACTTTACGCATGCCTGATAATTTGCCTGATTGCAAAAATCCCTGAACACCAATGAATGATGTTAATTGTTTATTTACGGATAAACCAAATCCCATTTGACGTTCGGTAATATCCTGAGTAGTTTTATACCAGTCCTTAGCATTTTGTTTTGAAACAGGATAAAAATCAAATTGACGTAAATCGCCATAAAACAACATAGATCCACCGCTGACCGAAACAGACCAAGTGTTGTATTCTATTTTTTCTGTAGAATTTTGCGCATTACTTTTGGTGTTGAAAATCAATAAAAGCACTAGAGTAAGGGCAACAAAGTTGATAGTTTTCATTTTATAAGGTTTAATTAATAAACTAGTTGTGTCTGCAAATGTAATAATAAAAACAAAGAAAACAATACAAAAAGCACTTTTTTTTGTTTAAATTAATAAAAAGATAAGATTGAACGATTCGTATCTTATTTATTTTCAAAAATTTGGATAAAATTCAAAAAAATAATACAGCAGATTAATATTTGTTTTTATATTTGCGAACCGAAATGAAAAATGAAAACAAATAAATAATAAAAATTTATCACTATGAGAACCGTTAATCTAATGAAAATTGTTGTTTTTGCTGTTATTGTCGCTTTTTTGTCTTCTTGCGGACTTAGCAAAATGGCCAAAAAATATGAAACAGTAAAGTATGAAGTTACACCTACAGTGCTTGAAACACATGGCGGAAAAATTTCAGTAAAAATTAAAGGTACTATTCCTGTTAAGTATTTTAGTAAAAAAGCAACTTTCGAGTTTGCTCCTGTGTTAAAATATGCAAATGGAACTACTGCATTAAAAACAATAACTGTTTCTGGCGAAAAAGTTAAAGGTGCAACAGGTACAATAATTAAAAAGAAATCAGGTGGAACATTCTCTTACGAAGATGTTATTACTTACAACCCCGACATGAACAAATCGGAGCTAACAGTTAATGCTAAAGCAAGTATCAAAAAGAAAGTTAAAGAATTAGGCGAAAGAAAACTTGCCGATGGTGTGATATATACCAGCACAAGAATTGAAAAAGAAGGCGATACATATATTGCAGAACACGGATATGAAAAAGAAGTGATTGTATCCAAATCAGCAGAAATTTTCTTTGCTAAAGGATTATCTGATTTAAATCTTAAAAATCAGGCTTTAAATAAAGACGAAGCAAACAAGAAAAAATTAGAAGAATTTATTACATTCTACAAAAATGAATGGAAAATAAAAAATGTTGATGTTACTGCATGGGCTTCTCCTGAAGGCGAAGAAACATACAATGAAGGTTTATCCGACAAACGTTCAAAAACTGCTCAAACATATCTTAAAGATCAAATTACAAAAATCCTTACAGATAAAGCAAAAGCTAAAAAAGAAAAATTAGATAAAAAGAAACTCGAAGAAATGTTGCCAGTTGTTAATCTTTCTGCTAAAGGCGAAGATTGGGACGGCTTTATGAATGCTTTGGGATCTTCTTCACTCAAAGAAAAAAACACGATTATCAATGTGGTTAATTCACAATCAGATCCTTTAAAAAAGGAAAAAGAAATTGAAAACATGGTGGTAATTTATCCTGAAATAGAACAACAGATTCTTCCTCCATTGAGAAGAGCAAAAATTACTGTTGATTATTTTGAGCCTAAATTTACGGATCAACAGATTGCAATGTATGCAACTACTCAGCCTGATTCTCTTGATAACAAAGAATTGCTTTATGCTGCTACTCTTACAGAAGACCTCAATACCAAATTAAAAATTTACGAAACTACTACCACAATGTTCCCACAGGATTGGAGAGCATATAATAATGCAGGGCATGTATGTTTAAAACTCGGAAAATTGGAACAGGCCGCCACTTATTATGAAAGAGCAAATACACTCAATGCCAATAATGGAATGGTTATTAACGGACTTGGCGTTGTTGCTGCATGGAATAAAAAATATGACAATGCAAAATCTTATTATGAAACTGCTCAAGGTCTTGGTATCAATGTTAACTTTAACATGGCAGTTTTGTCAATTGTTAACGGAGATTATGCTGGCGCCCTTACACTTTACGGATCAAGAACATGTACTCATAACATTGCCCTTGCACAATTACTTTCCGGAAATAATGCAGCAGCAGCAACTACTTTACAGTGTGCCGAACCCAAATCAGCTGCTGTTTATTATTTAATGGCTGTAACTGGTGCACGTTCAGGAAATGCTTCTATGATTTATGAAAATCTCCCAAAAGCAATTTCAATGAACTCTGCTTACAGAGCTCAGGCTGCTGATGATAGAGAATTTTTAAAATATAATACAAATGCAGAATTTATTAATGCAATAAAATAATTTATTATATTTACTAAAAAAGGGAAGTTCTTTTCGGACTTCCCTTTTTTTATGGCTAAAACTTTTATCCCAAATTCCGCATTAAAAAATCTCTAATGTGTAGCGTTAGAAGAAACATAGTGCAATTAGTTAAATTTCATAAATATACACTACACATTTTTGTTCCAGAATCGAAAAAGTAAATGTATTCCAAACAAGAAGAATTTGTTAGGAACATTTACTAAATCGGGATAAACCCAAATAAACCATTAGTTCGCAGACTCCTAATGATTAATTTGGGTTTATTATAATCTAATGGTGGTAAGGCCTATCTTGTGTTCCTGATTTATTATCAAATCGGTAATCTGATTGTAATCTGAGGGGTTGTTCACAAAATCAATAGCATTTGTATCTATAATTAATATCCGCATCTGTTGTTGCTGTCGAATAAAATCAAGGTAACCCGACTGAATTTTTTCGAGATATTCAGATTCGATATTCTGTTCGTAACTTCGGCCACGCTTTTCTATATTCCGTTTAAGGTTATCAATGTCGAGATAGAGATAAACCAGCAGGTCTGGTTTTGGCAAAGTGGTGTTAATGATTTGAAACAGCTTTACAAAAAGTGAAAATTCATCTTCCTGTAGGGTTTTACGTGCAAAGATCAGTGTTTTATTTATAAAATAATCAGTAATGGTAAAGGTTTTAAAGAGATCCTGCTTGGCAAGTTTTTCTTTAAGCTGTTGATATCGCTCGGCTAAAAACGACAATTCAAGAGGAAAAGCGTATTGCTCAGGTTTTTCATAAAATTTGGGAAGAAAAGGATTTTCCGCAAATTGTTCCAAAATAAGTTTTGCATTGTATTGTTCGGATATCCTTGTGGCAAGCGAAGTTTTACCTGCACCGATATTTCCTTCAATTGCAATGTAATTGTATATCATATTGAGGCAAATTTACTGTTAAAAATTACATTGCAAACATCATTGCATTCTATAAGTAATTCCGTAATGGTTTTTTTATTTATGGGATGAATTAGTTCTGCTGCTATTTCGTTCAATGGTACCAAAACAAATTTTCGTTCGTGCAAGAAACGGTGTGGAATCTGGAGTTTGTCAGTATTAATGATTTGATCGCCAAAAAGAAGAATGTCAACATCAATGATCCTGGATTGATAGCGGTCATCAATATTGTTTCTAAACCTTCCAAGTTGTTTTTCAACAGATAATAATTCAGATAATAATTCCTCAGCGTTCATTTCGGTTTTGAAAGATAAAGCCATATTGAGAAATTCTTCTGTTGAATTAAATCCCCAGGGAGATGTTTGGTAAACAGAAGAATAATGAAAATCTTTTCCCAAAAACTGAAGCATTAACACTGCATTCCGAAGATTTTTAATTCGGTTGCCAAGGTTACTGCCCAAGGATAAGTAAACTGTATTCATAGCTTCAAAATTACAATAAGGGCTGAGAAAGAAAAGTTTATTTTTTATTTTTTTATCAACTGTAACTTTTTGAATAGTCTGTTCGTCTGAAGTTCGATTTTATGTTAGAAATTTGTCTGAAATATGGGGGAGTTGAATTTTTACTTCCTCATATTTTATTAAAAAAAGTCGATTGAAGGTATAAGGATTTTTTTCGTATTATTGCAGTGATAAATACAATTTTTTAAAAATATACATATGAAACAATTTTTCAAGTTTATGCTGGCTTCAATGACCGGCGTAATTTTAGTTAATCTGATTTTCTTTTTTATTGTGATGGGACTGATCATGTCGGCCGCATCTTTTTCAAAAAAAGAAATAGTGATTGTACCGGAAAACTCCGTCTTATATCTTACGCTGAGTAAGGATATCCCTGACCGGTCGTCAAATAATCCATTTGCGAATTTCAAATTTTCAAACATGGAGTCAGGAAAAGCAATCGGGCTGGATGACATTCTTATAAACATTACAAAGGCAAAAAACGATTCAAAAATTAAAGGTATTTACCTTGATTTATCTTCAATGCCATGCGGTGTAGCTACTTTGGAAGAGGTACGTAATGCACTGATTGATTTTAAAAAATCAGGAAAATTTATTTATAGTTATAGTGAAACATATACCCAAAAAGCCTATTATCTGGCATCAGTTGCTGATAAAATTTGCCTGAATCCTATGGGAACAGTTGATTTTAGAGGATTGAGTGCTGAAATCATGTTTTATAAGGGATTATTAAGTAAAGTAGACGTTGAAATGCAGGTAATACGCCATGGGAAATTTAAAAGCGCTATTGAACCTTACCTTCTGGATAAAATGAGTGAGGCAAATAGAGAACAAACCATGAAATATCTGTCGTCGATATGGAATCATCTGCTTGAAGGTATTGCTGTTTCTCGCAAACTCACTGTTGAAGAACTAAATACCATTGCAGACAGCATGAAGATTAGAACAGCAGAGGACGCTCTTAATTTGAAGATGATCGATAAAATGGTTTATAAAGATGAAATGCTGAACGAACTGAAAACCAAACTTGGCATTGGCGAAAAGGACAAACTTAATTTTATGACACTGGCAAGGTATATAGATGCACCAGATAAAAATAAAACCATAATAAAAAGCAAAGATAAAATAGCTATTGTTTATGCCACAGGAGAAATTGGTAGCGGCGAAGGAGATGATGCAAGTATAGGTTCTGAGACAACTTCCAAAGCACTACGTATAGCAAGACTTGACAGCAATGTTAAAGCAATAGTGTTTCGTGTTAATTCTCCCGGTGGCAGTGCATTGGCTTCAGAAGTAATCTGGCGCGAAGTAATGCTGGCAAAAAAAGTGAAACCAGTTGTAGTTTCAATGGGTAACCTTGCTGCATCAGGTGGATATTGGATTTCTTGCCCGGCAACAAAAATACTTGCCAGCCCTACTACAATTACCGGTTCTATTGGTGTGTTTGGAGTTGTGCCTAACCTTAAAGGTTTGCTAACCAACAAACTTGGTATTACAGTTGATAATGTTAAAACAAATACTTATGCCGATTTTGGAACTACTTACAGAGCTTTAACCAATGGCGAACGTGATATTTATCAAGAAGATGTTGAACTGATATATGCGGAATTTTTGAAACATGTATCTGCCGGACGAAGTATGACAACTGATATGGTTGACACCATTGGGCAGGGAAGAGTATGGAGTGGCGCGGATGCTAAAAAAATAGGTCTGATAGACGATTTCGGAGGGTTAACAAAAGCAATTGAAACTGCAGCGCAGCTTGCGAAAATTACTGAATATAGAATATTATCCTTGCCAATAGAAAAGGAACCTTTTGTTGAATTTATTGAAAAGCTTACAGGCAAAGACGAATCTACATTTATTCAAGATCAGCTTGGCGACGAATACGTTTATTATGAGTATTTAAAGGCTTCAACCCGGATGAAGGGTGTTCAGGCCAGATTGCCTTATTTTATTACTATTAGATAATTGATCAAAGCAGAAATTAAAAAAGGAAGCCATTGTTTTATGACTTCCTTTTTTTGTTTTCCGCACTTTTTCCCAACACACTCTTTATACCAAACCGCCAAAAAGATGATTAAAATGAAATATTTTGTCTGGTTTGGTTATGCCGATGGACTAACAGTTCAAAACAATTACTTTTTAAATTGTTTTGATTATCATGTTAGCCATTCGGTATTAACCCTTGATAAAAAAGGAACAATTTTTAACTTTTGGTGTTGCTAATAATTAAAAAATGTTTGCCTGAAAATAAAAAAATGCTCAGTAAGTATTTTAATACATCTAATCAACAAGATTAACGGCAGGATTAACGTGAAAACCACCACTAACAACTAACGATTATTTACTTATTCAATGTTTCAATTGCCTTAAGCACTGTTTTATCTTTTTTATACAAAACAGGATAAAAGCCTTCATCAGAAAACAGATTGCGTCCGATATATGCAGAAAGTAGGGTTTTAATATTTTCTTCCGAAAGTTTTAATCCATCATCATCTGCCTTTACTCCGCTCTTTGCAGCATATTCAAGAAATGCAGAAAAATCACCAGCACTCAAAGCAAATTTCTGCACAAAATCAGCAGCCGTTTTATAGCTAATTTTAAGTGTTTTTCTGTTTTTATCGGCAAAGTCGAAACCGTATTGATAAATCAAGCCTTTATTAAATAAGGCATTATAGAATTTGTTGTTTTCATCTTTTCCCATTCCCACAAAAATATCAGGCATAATTCCACCGCCACCATATACAATTTTCCCTTTTGGAGTAGTGAACTTTAAAGAATCCGCAAATTTAATACTATCGGCCGATTCAAGTTCGCCGTCGGTAAATTGTTCGTAAAAATTTAGATAATAATCTTCGATACCTTTAGCGTATGATTTTTGGATACACCTTCCAGTTGGCGTATAATAACGCGCTACGGTAAGCCTAATTGCTGAGCTGTCAGAAAGACTAATTTGCTCCTGAACCAAACCTTTTCCAAAAGAACGCCGACCAATAATATAGCCACGGTCGTTATCCTGAATTGCACCCGCAACAATTTCGCTGGCTGAAGCCGAAAACTCATTGATCAAAATTGTAAGACCTCCAGTTTCAAACATCCCTTGACCTGTAGCATACACCATTTTTTTGCTTCGATGTAATCCTTTAGTGTAAACAATAAGTTTTTTATCAGCCAGAAATTCATCAGCAATAGCAATTGCTGCATCCAAATATCCGCCGCCATTATCACGTAAATCAAGAACTAATTTTTTGAGTCCTTTTTGTTTTAATTTTGTTAAAGCAGTAACAAATTCGTCATGCGACGTGGCGGAAAACTTGGTGAGTTTTATGTACCCAATGTCCTTAGTGAGCATATAAGCAATATCGATGCTGTAAGTAGGAATAACGCCCCGTGTAATAGTATATGTTAGCAATTCTTTTACGCCTCTGCGGAAAATTGAAACAATGACCTTGGTTCTCTTTTTCCCTTTGAGTTTTTTCATCACCTCTTCGTTGGTGATTTTTATGCCTGCAACATTTTTACCATCAACTTTAACAATGCGGTCGCCGGAACGAAGACCAACACTATCCGAAGGTCCGCCGGAAATCACATTCATAACCGTAATGGTATCTCTCTGAATTTTGAATTCTACTCCAATTCCTTCAAAACTTCCCATTAGCGGGTCGTTTGCTGCATTAAACTCTTCGGCAGTAATATAAACTGAATGTGGGTCAAGGTTTTCGAGAAGGCTGGTAATTGCCTGATCGGTAATCTTATCAAGGTTTACCGAATCAACATAAGTATTTTCGATGTAGTTAATAACATCATTTAATTTATTGTATTTGTTTTTTGCAAACGATAAAAAAGAATTATCGCCAGCACCCGACGAATTGATTGTAAGTAAAGAGCCAAGCAACATTCCGCCAATAAATATCAGGGCATATAGTATGGGTAAAAAAACCTTATTATTATTTTTTTGTTCTTCCATTTTATTATGATTCGCTAATTTTTTCTAGAAAAATTTTTAACAGAGGAGAATCCTCCTTTTTGATTTGCAAAGATAAAATATCTCCCGCGATTGTTAATGAATAAAAGCTTTCTTGTTTCAGAAAAATTCATTTAAAAAAAATTTGCATAAACCTATCTTAAATTATACCTTAGCAACTCATTCAATTAATATGAAACTTACCTTTTACCACAACTCTCGTTGCCGCATCAGCAGGCAGGTATACGACTATTTAAAAACACAGGGGCACGAGCTCCAAATAATAGAATATCTTAAAACTCCGCTTACCGAAAAAGAAATTTCTATTCTTTTACAAAAATTAAATATCAAACCTATTGAGCTAATTCGTAAAAATGAAGCGCTTTTTAAAGAAAAGTTCAAGGGAAAAAATTTCTCTGATTATGAATGGATTAAAATTATAGCAGAAAACCCATCACTTATTGAAAGACCTATTGTTGCGAGTGGGCATAAGGCACTTATTTGCCGCCCGCCCGAGCTTATTAACGACTTTATAAAGTAACAACCAAAAATAAAACCTATGCAAACCCGAACCGAAAAAGACACCATGGGGACCATTGAGGTTCCTGCTGACAAGTACTGGGGAGCCCAGACCCAGCGGTCTAAAGAAAATTTCAAAATTGGCGGACATCTGATGCCACAGGAAATAATTGAAGCTTTTGCCATTTTAAAAAAAGCCGCTGCACTTACCAATACAGAGCTTGGTGTGCTTGCTTCAGATAAATGTGAGCTAATTTCAAAAGTTTGCGATGAAATTTTAGCAGGAAGTTTAAATGAACATTTCCCTTTAGTTGTATGGCAAACAGGCTCTGGAACGCAAAGCAACATGAATGTTAACGAGGTAATTGCTAACAAGGCAGAAGTGATTAATGGTGGAAAATTAGGTGAAGGCAAAACGTTTATTCATCCCAATGATGATGTAAATAAGTCTCAATCGAGCAACGATACATTCCCTACAGCCATGAGCATTGCGGCTTATAAAATGATTGTTGAACTAACCATTCCTGGTATTGAACAGTTGCGGAATACGCTTGCGAAAAAATCGGCCGAATTCATGACTATTGTTAAAATAGGGCGCACTCATCTAATGGATGCTACTCCGCTCACACTTGGTCAGGAATTTTCCGCTTATGTTTCACAGCTCGATCATGGAATTGCAGCAATTAAAAACACGCTCAAACACTTGTCGGAACTTGCACTCGGAGGCACGGCAGTAGGTACAGGCATTAACACACCAAAGGGTTATTCTGAACTTGTTGCAAAAAAAATATCAGAACTTACAGGATTGCCATTTGTTACTGCACCCAATAAGTTTGAATCGTTGGCGGCACACGATGCAATGGTAGAAACATCAGGAGCATTAAAAACAGTTGCGGTTAGCCTGATGAAAATTGCTAATGATGTCCGTCTTTTGGGCTCTGGTCCACGCTGTGGTATTGGCGAATTGATGCTTCCCGAAAACGAACCGGGTTCTTCTATTATGCCAGGGAAAGTAAACCCAACACAATGTGAAGCACTTTCAATGGTAGCGGCACAAGTAATTGGAAACGATGCAGCCATAAACATTGGTGGCATGAACGGACATTTTCAATTGAATGTTTTTAAACCAGTAATGATTTTTAACTTATTAATGGCAGCCCGTTTAATAGGCGATGCATGCCGTTCGTTCGAAGAAAATTGTGCTCGCGGAATTGAAGCCAGAGAAGCAAATATTGAAAATAACTTAGAGAATTCATTGATGTTGGTTACTGCATTGAATCCTCATATAGGTTACGAAAATGCTGCAAAAATTGCAAAAAAAGCACATAAGGAAAATCTGACCTTACGTCAGGCAGCCATTGATCTTGGGCTGGTTACCGATGAGCAGTTTACACTGTGGGTTGATGCTAAAAAGATGATTTAACCATGTTTTTTAATAAGAAGGGGCGGCCGTAGGCCGCCCCATCTCAGTTTTTTTAACTGAAGTTTTATAAAAAAATACAGAAGCGTTCTTTTAAAAAATATACATTTAAAATACTTTAAAAATATCCCCGGCCAACAGAATCA
>JBBQSF010000002.1:0-52540 GCA_038214085.1 Bacteroidales bacterium
TATCATGGAGAAATCACGCTATTGGGCGAATAAATACTAAAGCTTTTTATTTTTTAATTTCTTCCAAGCAGTATTTTTCAATAAGTTTGTATGCCTGATTAAAACCAAGTTCGAAGGATTTAGACCAGTCTTCGCATGCTCCGGTTTTATCAGCAAGTTCAAACTTCGCCATACCACGAATATCATACACCTCGGCATAGTCAGGGATAAGTTTTAAAGTAGCATCTAAATCATCAACACAACCCAAATAATCCTTAAGTTGGTATTTTACCATTCCTCTACCTGCCCATGCTTCACCAAATGTGGAATCCTGCACTATAATCTGAGTATAAAAATCGGATGCTTCTTTATAATTTTTCAGGTATTCTGCATTGCTTGCTTTTTTGTATAAATCCTCTATCGACTCCTGAGAGTATGAAAATGTGGCAATAAAAACCAGAGCAATGGATAAAAATAATGTTTTCATAATGTTACAAATTTTGTCAAAGATATAAAATAAAGCAAAAACGAACCAAACACCATACCAAAAAAACAGAATAAAATATATCTGCATATCTAAATATTCTTAATTTTGATGAAAATATTTGTCATGAAAAGTACAATTACCACATTAATTGCTTTGTTAATTTGTTCTATTAGCTACTCTCAAAGGGTTTCGGAGAACGAATCATCCATTAAATGCGGACATCTGAATAATAAAAATACTGTTCCTTTCCGCGTTGCTCCTCAACCTCAGGAAATGAACAATTACGATGTAAAGTTCTACTGGCTCGATGTGGCCCTTGAACGTACTTCTACTTATATTTCGGGCAATGTTACCATTAATGCTACTGTGCAGAACAATCCTTTAGATACGTTTGTTGTAGAGTTGATTGATGCACTTATAATTGATTCTGCAAAAATCAATAACACCATTCAACCAGCCATTCATTCCGGCGGATTAGTGAAAGTCCCAATGGGTGCCGCAACAGCCGTAGGAACAGATTTTTCAGTTCAAATTTTTTACCATGGTACACCTGTTTCGAGTGGTTTTTTTGCAGGCATGTCCAATGCCACCTCCGGATCGTGGCAAAACCGTGTTACTTGGTCGCTTTCCGAACCTTTCAATGCAAACCAGTGGTGGCCTTGTAAACAATTTCTTGAAGATAAAGCTGATTCATCATGGGTTTTTATCACCACCGACAATACAAATAAAGCAGGATCGAACGGATTGTTAACTGCAGTAACTCCAATGCCCAACAATAAAAACCGCTATGAATGGAAATCAACAAACCCAATAGCTTATTATCTAATTTCTGTTGCCGTTGCCAAATATGTTGATTATACTATTTATGCCCATCCCACCGGAACAACGGATTCTGTAATGATTCAGAATTTTGTATATGACAATCCGCAAACACTTCCCTATTTTCAGGATGAAATTGACAGTACTGCCGAAATGATTGAACTTTACAGCGAATTGTATGGTTTGTATCCCTTTATCAACGAAAAATACGGTCATTGCATGGCGCCTTTAAGTGGAGGAATGGAACACCAAACCATGACGACCCTTGGCTTTTTTGATTTTGACCTTATTTGTCATGAGCTTGGCCACATGTGGTGGGGCGACAATGTTACCTGCAAAACCTGGAGCGATATCTTTATCAATGAAGGATTTGCATCGTACAGCGAATATCTGAGCCATCAGTATCTGCGCTCTTGGGGCTCTGCACAAACTGTTATGGCCAGCGTTCATTCCAATGTTATGTCGCAACCCGGTGGCAGTATTTTTATTCCTGTGGCTCAAACCAACGACGAAAACCGTATTTTCGACAGCCGCTTATCTTACGACAAAGGTTCCGCTGTTATTCACATGATTCGCTTCGAAATGCAGGATGATATCGCTTTTTTTAATACTCTTAAAAATTTTCAATCCATTTATGGCGACAGCACTGCCAGTGGCGATGATTTTAAAGCCGTTGCGGAAGCCAATTCCACTGTGGATTTCACTGATTTTTTCAACCAATGGTTTTATGGCGAAGGCTACCCAACATACAGTTTGATATGGCATCAGGCTAATGATACTGTTTATTTTACAACAACTCAAACAACTTCGTCAACTGTAACGCCTTTGTTTAAAATGCTCATGGAGTATAAATTGAATTCACCTTCGGGCGACACATTGATAAGGGTTTATCAAACAGGCAATGTGAACAGTTTCAAAATTCCTACACACAAAACAATTACCGGAATGGTGGTAGATCCGAACAACTGGGTGTTGAACAAGGTTGGAACGATTACAGTAGGTGTTGAAGAAAATGAAAATCCAGTGCATTTTATGTTGGGGCCAAATCCGTGCACCAACGAATTATCTGTTTTTGTAAACGAAAATAATTCTGCAAAGCATACTCTTGAAGTGTTTGACGTGTATGGAAAAAAGATTTCTGAAAACATTTACAACCAGAATACGATTCATCTCAACACTTCTGATTTTGCAAAAGGTTTTTACATGGTTCGCATTACGGGCAACGGAAACACGCTTGTGAAGCGATTTGTGAAGGAATAGGTGTTTCTTTTTCTTTTTGAAAAAATCCACTTCTTATTCAAAACAATTCTGAAAGTGCGCCCTTATAGGGAATGTTGCTATGCCAACTATTTTTCCTTTGTAATTGTCTTCTATAATAATAACCAACATTCTAAACGCAAAAAGTTCAGCGATTATTTTTGATATGCGGAGAATAATTCGTATATTCGCCGCATATTTGCGTAGAATAGCCTTTTTTATTTGCCGCAGGATTATTTAAGAACGATGGCAAAATATATATATCAACATAAAGATTGGACTAATTTTACTTGGAACGATTCGGCTATTAACAACATATTTGGAGAAGTCCGGCATTTGCAGGGTGAAATTTCCGGATACATGAAAGCAATTGGGTTTTCAACAAAAGAAGAAGCTACACTTAGCACACTTACACTCGATGTTGTAAAATCTTCGGAAATAGAAGGTGAATACCTTAACTACCAACAGGTTCGTTCATCAATTGCCCGTCGCTTGGGAATTGAAACAGCTGGTTTAAGCATTGTCAACAAAAACGTAGAAGGAATAGTAAACATGATGCTGGATGCTACTCAAAACTTCAGGAATTCATTAACTGAAGATAGATTATTTTCATGGCATTCTGCACTTTTTCCGTCGGGGTATAGTGAAATGCATAAAATAGAAGTGGCTCGATACCGTACAGGCGAAATGCAGGTGGTTTCGGGTGCTATGGGTAAAGAAAAAATACATTATCAGGCAATAAACCCTAAGAATGTTAAATCCGAAATGAACAAGTTTCTCAATTGGTTTAACCATAACAATACAATTGATCCCGTTTTTAAAGCAGCAATTGCGCATTTTTGGTTTATTATCATTCACCCTTTTGATGATGGTAATGGCAGAATTGCAAGAGCAATTTCTGATATGCTGCTTGCCCGTTCCGAATCCAATTCAGAAAGGTTTTACAGCATGTCCAACCAAATACTTTTAGAACGGACACGCTATTATGAAGTATTGCAAAAAGTGCAGCATAGCAGTGGCGATATAACAGAGTGGATAAATTGGTTTCTTCATTGCATGAAAAAAGCCTTAATGCAAACAGAAGGTACTTTGAATAACATTTTACATAAGGCTGAGTTTTGGAAAGTACACGAAAACACACCAATAAATGAACGTCAACGTTTGGTTTTGAATAAGCTTTTAGATGGATTTGATGGAAAATTAAAAACTTCAAAATGGGCAAAAATATCAAAATGCTCACAGGACACAGCAATCCGCGACATTAACGATTTGATAAATAAAAATATATTAAAAAAAGATGATGCCGGAGGAAGAAGTACCAATTATGAATTGGTTTAAGGGAATATTTATTTCTTATTCAAAACAATCCTGAAAGTGCTGCCCTTATAGGGAATGCTGCTGTACACAATTATTTTTCCTTTGTGATAATCTTCTATAATTCGTTTTGACAGCGACAATCCCAAACCCCGTTGTTTTCTTGTGTCTTCAGGTTTGAAAATAACATTTTTTTCACTTAGGCTGCACTTTCTGGTTTATTTATTTAAGCTCAGATTTATCCGAATAAATATATTCATAGTTAAACGTGAAAAGCGCAGCCCATAAAGTTTTTAGTGAAGAATATATTGCCAGGTCATAGAGGAGAAAACTTTGTTTTACGCATAATTAATAGAAATAAATCTTCTTATCTTTGTATGGATTTCCGAATAACTATTACAATAAACGCAAAAGATTTAACGCAATTTACGCAATAACATACGCAATAGGTCATGACAACTACAATAATAATAGTATTTTGCGGCTTACTTTTAATTGCATACCTGTTTGACCTTACCTCCTCAAAAACCAAAATACCTTCAGTAATTTTATTATTATTATTAGGATGGGTTGTAAAACAATTAACACTTTTTTTTGATTTAAAACTTCCTGATTTTTCATTGATATTACCCATACTTGGAACCGTTGGGCTCATTCTGATTGTGCTTGAGGGATCACTGGAACTTGATTTTAATAAATCCAAAATCCGACTTATTACAAAATCCTTTCTAGGAGCTTTGCTACCAATGCTCGGCCTTGTAATTATTATTGCATATCTGTTCAGGTATTTTGGCGACTTTTCGATGAAAGACAGTTTGCTCAATGCTTTGCCTTTTTGCATTATCAGCAGCGCCATTGCCATTCCAAGTGTCAGAAACCTGACATCAAAGAGTAGAGAATTTATTATTTACGAAAGCAGTTTATCCGATATTTTAGGAGTATTGCTTTTTAGTTTTATTGCATTTAATGATACCATTACTATTACTTCATTTGGTTTGTTCGGATGGGAATTACTAATCATGATAATTATTTCATTAGTTGCAACCATCGGCCTTGCCTTTTTATTAAGTAAAATTCAGCATCATATTAAATTTTTTCCCATTATCTTGCTTATCATTTTAATTTATGCCATTGCAAAAATTTATCATTTGCCAGCGCTAATTTTCATTCTTTTATTTGGTTTATTTATAGGTAATATTGAAAAATTTAAGCAGTTTAAATGGATTGAAAAATTTAAACCCGAATTGTTACACATCGAAGTTCAAAAGTTTAAAGAACTTACCATTGAAGCGGCTTTTTTGGTAAGGGCATTGTTTTTTCTGCTTTTTGGTTATTTGCTCGAAACCTCAGAAATCCTGAATCCAGATACTCTTTTGTGGGCTTTTGCAATTGTATTTTTATTGATTTTTCTTCGAATTATTCAACTTAAATTATCCAACCTTGCATTGTCGCCATTGCTGTTTATAGCTCCACGAGGACTTATTACCATTTTGCTATTTCTTTCCATTGAGCCATCGCAACAAATATCCGTTGTAAATAATTCATTGATTATTCAGGTAATAATACTTACCGCATTGTTTATGATGCTTGGTTTGATGCTGAACAAAGAGCCCGAAATAACTAAAATCGAATCGCCTAAAGAATAGAACTGTAGGAACACAGTATTATTTCTTATTCAAAACAATCCTGAAAGTGGTGCCTTTATTGGGAATACTGCTATATACAAATATCTTTCCTTTGTGATAATCTTCAATAATACGCTTGGATAGCGACAATCCCAAACCCCAGCCACGTTGTTTACTTGTGTATCCTGGTTTAAAAACGGTTTTAAATTTTGATTTAGGAATTCCTTTGCCCGTATCGGAAATATCAATACTAACAGTATCTTCCTCTTCGGTTATTGCAATATCCAGCTTTCCTTTTCCTTCCATTGCATCTACTGCATTTTTTGTGAGATTTTCAATTACCCATTCAAACAAATGATAATTAAGCGGAATAAAATATACATAATCCTCTGGAAGATTGATATTGAATTTTACATTCTTCGAGGTACGGTTCTTCATGTACGAAATCATTTCATAAATTACTTTTACCAGGTTTTCATTTTCAAGTTTAGGCATCGAACCAATGTTTGAAAATCGCTGCGTAATGGTATCAAAGCGATGTATGTCTTTTTCAATTTCGATAATGGTTTCCTCGTCGAAATTTTTCATGCGCAAAATTTCAACCCATGCCATGAGCGAAGATAATGGAGTTCCCAGCTGATGCGCGGTTTCTTTTGCTAAGCCAACCCAAACCTGATTCTGTTCTGCTTTTCGTGAAGTTGAAAATAAAAAATACGCTGCAATTAAAAACAATCCGATTACAAAAAATTGCACATAGGGGTAATACTTTAATTGCGTGAGCAAATACGAATCCTTATAATACACGTAACTTTTTTGCTGACCGGTAAGATCAATGATAAGAGGCTTGTTCTGCGATTTCATGGAAGCAATCATCTCATCAGCATACGCCTTGTTCTGCATCTTAAGCGAATCTACATTTCCAAAAGCAATAACTTTACTTTGCAAACTGTCAGTAATGATTACAGGCGACGAAGCCGAATTCATCACAACTTCCGAAATAAAGGATTCTATAAGGTCGTCGAGCACTTTTCTTAATTCTGAAAAAAGCTTTGATTCCTTGTAATACAGGTAGTTCTTCGTATTCACAAAACTCACTTCTATGGGCGCATAAACCGAAAATTCTTTTTTTAGGGTTGAATCCAGTGTTGTAATAGAATCGGTATTGAAATCAACATTAATTGAAGCTGTAATGTTTCCTTTGGCATCGCACAACACAACAGGAATATTGGTGTTTCCGGAAATAATTTCGGAATAAAAAGTAAGATCTTCAGAAGGTTCGGCATTGATAAGTCTTTTGGTAGCTTCGGCCCACAACTCAACACGTTTGCGCTCTTCGGCCTGTAATTTTTCAAAAAACTCTCCGGTGTATTTAACCAGACTGGCTTTTTTTTGAACGGCTTCGGCCCAGGTATGCACCTTGCTGCGTTCTTCGCGGGCAATTTTGCTCACCAGGATATTGGTGTACCAAAGCGATGCGCCTACAATAAGCACCGCAAAAGCCATCAGCAGCCATTTCCATCGTTTCTTTTGATTGTAAATATTCAAGTTTTTGAATTTGGGAGTAAATATAACGAAGTTCTTTAAATAAATTTATTTATCATCCTCATCCCATTCAATCACAAACTTCCCTTCCTCTTGTTTTTTAAGGTTTTGCTTGTCTTTATCTTTTGGTTTGAGCTTAAGTTCGGGCGTTTTATTATCGACTTTTTTGATGCTGGTATCTTTTTTAAACCACCCAAATTCCTCATTTAACATGCTTTTAAGCGTTTGCTTTTCCTTAATAAAGCTTACCACAATATTTTCTTTTACACCTTTAGCATCGTATTTATAAATAGGATTTTCAACCGTTCCGGTAATCAGAATAAACAATGAAGTTTTACCAAGACCATCGTCTTCTACCACACCAAATTCCTCGTTTTCGGGTTTTGCTGCTCTGGCTTTTTTTGCTAAAATTTCCGAAAGCTGAATCTTAAGTTTATATTTTATCACATTGTCAAATGTATGTTCGCCCGAAGCAACAATATTTACAGCGCTCGATTTGATTTCCATTGCCGGAATATAAATAGTACGGTTTTTTATTTCAATCTGGTTGTGAAGGTTGGCAAACTTAACATCATTCAAGTCGCTTACTTTTAAAAACTTCGACAAACCCTTCATGGGCGCATAATTCAACAGTTCTCCATTTTCAATTTTTATATCTGCCTTAGCATACATTTTTTCCATATCTGGCAGCAGTTGTGTGCTCCATACACCTGCAAATTTCACATCGGCATTAACTATTCCTTTAAGATTTTCATCCTTCATGCTTTCCTGCCCAAAATTGCCAAATTCGTAAAACAGTTTACTGATGTTTACTTTTGTAATCTGTGCATCGCAACTTATCAGCAATTTATTTTTCTGACTGCCGTCAACTATGAGAAATGCGTCAGTACTGCCTTCCTGCGAATTGAATTTAATATCAGATGCATTTAGCAGTTGATTTTTAAGTTTTACTACCCCTTTAAGGCTGGTAGCATTGAATTTATTAAAATTTAGTTTTGCAATATCAATATTTACTTTCCACGAAATATTATTTGGGAAAACCAACCGATAAGTAGTATCGTTACTGCTGGAACTGGTTCTCAAAAGCTCATCGAGATCTGTATTTACCGATGTAACTGTTCCATCAATTAAAAGATTCTGATTCTTCAGAAAAAGATACGACAGCACATTACGGAAATAGCCCTTAACAGAGAAATCTGACGAAGAAATATTTCCTGTGAGTTTATTTACAATTATATCATTGTTACTGAATTCGCATTGTGCATTGATGTTTTTATATTCATGCGGATCGTTTTTTAGTGAAAAATTCACACTTGTGAAATTTATAGTCCCCGATGTTTTTGAATCAATAAAATCCTGTGCCGTGAGATTGTTTCCTTTGTTCAGCTTGCCCTTGAACGACATTTTTAAATCTACATTTCCCGAAATTGATTTGAGTGTATCCACATTTAAAAAATCAGTAATCTCTTTCAGTTCCGATTTGGCATAAAGTATAAGGTCGAGCACAGGATTTTCAAAATCACTGATATACATTTCTCCCCTGAAAGTACTTGATTTCAGCTTGGCAGAAAAATCATTGAATCGCAGCGAAGTTGTTTTTAAATTCTGTGATGTTCCATTTGTAAACACTGCATTTAGGTTTACATCCTCCAACGAAAGTTCGGATGATTTTTGTTCAATTTTTCCTCCTTTAATGCTAAAAGTTATCGTAACCTGCGGAATGTTTTTCCCCTTATATGATCCAGAAATTTTTGTTTTAAATTTAAAGTCCCCAACTCCTTTGTAGTCACTGATATATTTATGATATGCCGTAGGAACTTCGTTTAGTAATGCCTGAAGCTGAAATTTACTCCCGGTAATATCAACATCAAGCTTTTGGGTTGTTTCATTATGAACCACATATCCGGCAACTTCAAATTTTAAATCGCCAATCTTTAAATTACCTGTTTCAAATTTATAGGTACCGCTATTGTTGTCAACCGATAAAGTCATGTCAATATCTGTAAGCTTTCCGGGGAAATATGAAACATCGGAAACATTGAATTTATTTATCAATAAACTTCCATAAATGGCCAAATCATACTGTTGGTTTTTAAACTTGCCTTTAATGATAAAATCATTGGCAATACCATAATAATCCTGATTGTTCGGAAAATCGCGATATCGAATTCCAACATTATTCAGAATGAGCTTTTGCAAATCGAAGCCAAAAGAATCGTCTTTTTTTGCAGTTGAATCTTCCTTCCAGAAATGAAAATTATCAGTGCCATCAGCATAAACCATAAGATTAATATAACCCTGATCTACTTCAATTTTTTTTATTCGGTAATTTCCATCGAATATATCCCAGATGTTAAAATTCAACAGAACCTGCTGGGCTTTAAGTAAATTTCCTTTATTTACAGATGTTATAGCATCTTTTGCAATTACTTCATTGAAAATAAGTGTTGCATCCGGAAATTTTTTAAGCAGCGAAAGTTCAATATCTTTAACCTGAATCTCCGAATTCAGTTGCTTATTGATACGATCCACTACAAATTTCTTTACAGAATCTTCATAAAAATATGCAATTATAAAGGCTGTAAGAAACAACAGCGTAAGCAGAGAGAAGAACACAATGAGTGTCCACTTGAGATATTTGAGCGCTTTTTTGAAGTATTTTCCCGTTTTCACGAAATTTGTTTTATAGATAACGAATAAAAAACGTTTTGTATATAAATTACTTCAACATTTTAAGCATATTCACTTCCATTTGGGTTAAAAAGCGCCAGCGTCCTCTCGGAATATCTTTTTTTGTAAGGCCGGCAAAATAAACTCTGTCCAAACGGCGAACATCATAACCAAGGCTTTCAAAAATACGGCGAACAATTCTGTTTTTTCCTGAATGAATTTCTATACCAAGGCTTTTTTTATCGGCACCATTGCCTTCGTAGGCAATCGCGTCCACTTTTGCTGGGCCATCTTCAAGTTCAAGACCGGCTGCAATTTTTTCCATATCCGTTTTGCTCATGGCTTTATCCAGTTCAACATGGTAGATTTTTTTAACTCCAAATCGCGGATGAACCAGCTTTTTGGCTATGTCGCCATCGTTTGTAAAAAGCAATAATCCGGTGGTTGCTCTATCGAGGCGACCTACAGGATATACACGTTCGCGGCAAGCATCGGCTATTAGAGTCATTACCGTTTTTCTTCCTTCAGGATCGTCTAAAGTTGTTATATAATCTTTTGGTTTATTAAGCAGTATATAAACAGGTTTTTCTTTGCGAAGGGTTTGTCCTCCGTAATTTACCACATCATTAACGGTAACTTTTGTGCCGAGCTCGGTAACAATTTTTCCATTTATTGATACAGCGCCGCTTTCAATCAGTTTGTCGGCTTCCCTGCGTGAGCAAATACCCGCATTTGCAATGTACCTGTTAAGGCGCGTAAAACCATCGTCGGTATTTCTCTTTTTAAATTCTGGTTTGTACGAACTTTTGCCCTTAGCTGTACGGAAAGAACTTTTTTCTCTTCTTTCGCCGGAATCCGTTTTGCTTCCTTTATAGGTTTTTCTTTCTGTTTTTTCAGAATTGTCGGCATTTTCAGGATAGCGTCCCTTTGCATTTCTGGTGGGTCGTTTACTATCCGATGAAGAAAATCTGGATTCTTTTTTTCCAAATTTATTTTTGCATTCTCCTGAATCTTTTGAAATATCATTATCGTTATCGGCAGGTCTACTTTTTTTGAAATCAACTTTTTCAGTATTCTCAGCCCTTTCCGAAAATCTTGTGTTTACTTTTCTGACAGGTTTTCTGGTTTCCGATGTACGGAAAGGTCCTTTTTTCCGCTTATCTTTTGCGGCTGCTCTATTTTCTTTAAAAGTACTTCTTTCGCTTTTTTCAGTATTATCAGTGCTTTCCGAAAATCTTTCTTTTACAATCCGGCTTGGTTTTTTTGTTTCAGGTGACGAATCCGTGCCATCCTTTTTAACAAAACTTCTTTTGGGTTTTCCTATATCTTTTTTTGAGAATTTACGGTCGTTTGAAGAATTTTTTACTTTACTTCCTTTACCCACATTTCTTTTTTTTTCGCGCATAAAAAATTTCTTATTTTACTTTTTCTTAATAATACCTTTTTCTTCTTTCCACAAGCGGTTAAATGATTTGGGCTGAATTACGGGCAGATCTCGGCGATCGCCCCAAGCTTTTGAAAAAAACTTTTTTAGAAAATAATTTTTCATTTTGGCACTGCCCATTTCCATAAGTTTGCGCTTCATTAGAGCTTTTTTGGCCACATACATCGAAAATTTTTCCGAACGTTTTACATTGCCGGTTTTCACAGCTTCGTTACGATTGTGCAACAATAGTTTGTGAAGATTTATTTTAACCGGACAAACTTCTGAACATTTTCCGCAAAGCGTGGAAGCATAACTCAAGTGTTTAAATTCGGCCATTCCGCGCATTAGCGGTGTTAAAACTGCACCTATAGGGCCACTGTATGTTGTGCCGTAACTGTGTCCGCCAATATTTTTATAAATGGGACAACCGTTGAGGCAGGCTCCGCATTTAATACAGGAAAGGGCTTTGCGTTGGTTTTCGTATTTTAAAACATTGGTTCTGCCATTGTCGAGCAAAACAAGTATCATTTCCTCCGGTCCATCAGTTTCGCCTTCCTGGCGCGGACCAGTAAGTATGGTATTGTAAACAGTAACTTTTTGCCCTGTTCCGTGAGTGGATAATAATGGCCAAAATAAATGCAAATCTTTTACTGATGCAATTATTTTTTCGATACCAGCAATAGCAATATGTAATTTAGGGAAAGAAACACTCATCAATGCATTGCCTTCGTTTTCGGTAAGCGCAATTGCTCCAATATCAGCAATAAGAAAATTGGCACCTGTAATTCCCACATCAGCTGATGTAAATTTATCGCGAAGTAAGCGGCGAACAAATGCGGTAACCTGTTCAGGCGTGGCATCCAGAGGCATCCCGAATTTCTGGTTGAACAATGCAGTAACATCTTCCTTTGATTTATGCATTGCCGGTGTAATAATATGGTACGGCTTTTCACCAGCAAGCTGTACAATATATTCACCCAGATCTGTTTCGAGCGATTCAATATCATTTTCTTTCAAATGATCATTTAAATCAATCTCTTCAGTAATCATTGATTTTGATTTTACTACATATCTGGCATCGTTTTTTTTCAGAACTTTTACAATTTCTTTAACCGCTTCGTCCTGATCCTGAGCCCAGATAATTTTTCCTCCACGAGCAGTAAATGCAGCTTCAAATTCGGCTAAGTATTTATCAAGGTCATTGATAACTCTGTGTTTTAAGTAAGAAGCCCTATCGCGTGCAAGGTCGAGATTTTTATACTGCAGTTTTCCTTTTTCAACGGCAGCATAATATTTTGACATGTTGAAGCGGATTATCGACCGGTGCCTCTTATCAAAAGCTTTTAATTCGCTGTCCTTAAAAAATTTTAATGCTTGTTCCGACATGCTATATTCGTTTACTTTATATTTATTTTTTCAATTCTTGTTTGATGCCTGCCCCCTTCAAATGCGGTGTTTAAAAATGCGTCAAGAATTTGCGAGGCTTCTTCTTCATTTACAAACCTTCCGGGAACACATAAAATATTGGCATCGTTATGAAGCCTTGCAAGTTTTGCAATTTCCTGGTTCCAGCAAAGAGCTGCCCTGATATCAGCGTGCTTATTGGCAGTCATACATATTCCATTTCCGCTTCCACATACTAATACTCCACTGGCACAAGCACCAGAAGTAATATCATTTGCAACCAAATGTGCAAAATCAGGATAATCGACACTTTCTAAACTATAAGCTCCTTTATCAATTACCTGATAGCCTAAAGCCAATAGTTTGTTTTTAATAAATTCCTTGATGCTAAAACCCGCGTGATCGCTTCCTATAGCTATTTTTTTTTCAGTATTATTCATTGTTAATAACTATTTTTTTACAAAAATAATCTTAATTATAACATTATTCCAATATATCTAATAATAAACAGATTAATATTAATAAGGTTTTTATTAAAATGGACTTATTTATATAAAATGGACTTATACTCAGATGTTTTTAATTGTTTTAACATTTAACTGTTAATATCCCTGTATAATTGTTAACAAGAAAACAATAGAATTATGGTTTAACTAAGCTAAAAAAATCCTGTTATCAATTTTATTTATACTTTTTATAAATCTTATTACTTTTTTTGCAAATAACTGAACAAAATACTAACAGTTTTTATAGGTAAATATTTACATAATTTATTAATAATTACTTTTACTGACCATTTGTTAATAAAAACATAATTTATTTCATTTCAAGTGTTTTTATATAATTTAATTGTTAAAAAGATGTTTATATTTGTTAATAAATCACATTACCTATAATAACTAACTATTTTTTTTAACGCTATTAACCGCCTTATATTCATAATATAATAAATTTAAATTTTTAATAATATAATACCCTTTTTTAAAATGCCTAGTAACGAATTTTATATAGAACAAATAAATAAACTACGAAAAGAAAAAAATGCAGTAATACTTGCGCATTATTATCAAATTCCGGAAATTCAGGATATTGCCGATTTTATTGGCGACAGCCTTGCATTATCTCAGGAAGCAGCACGAACAAATGCCGATATTATTGTATTTGCCGGAGTTCATTTTATGGCCGAAACAGCAAAGATAATTAATCCTGATAAAAAAGTTTTACTTCCTGATATGAAAGCAGGTTGCTCGCTTGCTGATTCATGCCCTGCTCCGAAATTTGAAAAATTTATTAAAGAAAACCCAGGACACAAAGTGATTTCTTATATCAATTGTTCTGCCGAAGTTAAAGCCTTATCTGATATTATTTGTACGTCGGGAAATGCAGTAAAAATTGTAAATTCATTTGCTGAAAATGAAAAAATAATATTTGCGCCGGATAAAAATTTAGGAAGTTATATAAATAATTTAACAGGAAGGTCAATGCTGCTGTGGAATGGAACCTGCGAAGTTCATGATGTTTTATCCATTGAAAGAATTTTGCAATTAAAGGCTGAACATCCCGATGCAAAACTTATTGCACATCCCGAATGCAAACAAGTAATTTTAGAAGTTGCTGATTTTATTGGATCTACAACAGCATTATTAAATTTTTCAATTAAAGATTATGCAAAAAAATATATTGTAGCTACAGAAACCGGCATTATTCATCAAATGCAAAAATATTCTCCTGATAAAATATTTATTATTGCCAGTAATGATAGGACATGCGCGTGCAACGACTGCCCGTATATGAAATACAATACACTTGAGAAAATTTTTACTAATTTAGTAGTTGAAAACAACGAAATTATTTTAAGTGATGAATTGATAGCAAAGGCACGATTGCCGATAATGAGAATGCTAGAACTATCAAAAAGCTAATTGAAATGAAAAAGATTTTATTTTTTCTGCTGGGAAATATTTTTTGGATATGCAGTATGGCCCAAGATACTCTACCAAAGGGTTATACCTTTTTTTATTACGACAATGGAAAAAAATCTAGTGAAGGAGTATTGGTTAATGGAAAGCCCGATGGATATTGGAAAACTTATAGTGAATTAGGAATTATAAAATCAGAAGGAAACAGAAAAAACCTAAAACTCGACAGTCTCTGGAAGTTTTACAATGATTCAGGCAAAGTTATTCTTGAAATAAATTACAGTGAAGGAAAAAAAAATGGAATAAAAACTACATATCAGGAAAATGAAAAAATTACAGAAACTTACGTAGATGATATTAAGCAAGGACCTACTACGTATTATTATCCGGAGGGAAATATTCGACTTGTTATAAATTTTTTAAAAGGAAAAGAACAAGGCTTTGCCAAAGAATATGCTAAAGATGGTACTGTTATAACGCTTATTGAATATAAAAGTGGATATGTATTACACAGAGAAAAAATTAACCGTAAGGATATAAACGGTTTAAAGCAGGGAAGTTGGAAGGAATATTATTTAAGCGGAATATTAAAATCGGAAGGAATTTATTTAAATGATGTTAAAAACGGATATTTTAAGGATTATGATGTTAGCGGTAACCTGATTTCTGTTTCAAAATACATTAATGGCGAACTGCAGCTAAATGCAAAGGAAGTTGCAAAAGTGGATATAAAAACAGATTATTATCCAACGGGAAAAGTGAAAGCAGTGGGAAGTTATAAAAATAATATTCCTGATGGTGTAATGCGCGAATATTCTCCCGAAGGTATTATTACTGCATCCAAAATTTTTAAGGATGGAACAGTGGTTGGCGAAGGAATTGTTGATGCTTTAGGTGTGAAACAAGGCTCATGGAAAGAATTTTATGATTCGGGCGAAATCAGGAGCGAAGGAATTTATGTTAATGGCTTAAAAATTGGCAACTGGAAATATTATTACAAGAATGGAAAAACAGAACAGATTGGTAAATATTTAAAAAACGAAAAACCTGAAGGTGAATGGAAATGGTATTTTGATAACGGAAATATACTCCGCGAAGAAACCTTTGATAATGGGATAGAAATCGGCAACATGACAGAATACAATGATACAGGTTCTGTGGTTGCAAAGGGCGAATATGTCGATGGGCTTGAAGAAGGTCCCTGGTTTTATCATTATGGAGATTATACCGAAGAAGGAATTTACAAAGAAGGAAAACGTAATGGTATCTGGAAAGCATATTATGATAACGGCATCCTGCTATCTTCTGGAAATTATTTTGACGATAACCCTGATGGAAAACATATTACCTATTGGGACAACGGCAACAAAAAAGAAGAAGGAATTTATATCATGGGGCAACGCGAAGGCGATTGGTATAAGTACAATTACGATGGAACTGTTTTTTTAATAACTACATACAAAAACAATGTGGAAATAAAATATAACGGTATAAAAATTAAACCCCCATTACCTGAAGTTACTGACTAGTGTGAAAAATTATAGGAAAAATATAAATAAGTTTTTTACAGAAAAGGTTGTAAATATTTTCAGAAGCTACCTTTTTTTCATGCTGCTGCTTGCTGCATTATTTTCCTATCGTTTATTAGATTCAGAACTCTATTTACTGTTAAAAATCAACATTGGTTTTGGCATAATGTTTTTCATGCTTTTTGTTTTTTCCCTATTTAGATTTTTAATTGTTATATATCGCCGAAGATTGGCGGCAATTATAACTTTCACTTTGTTTATTTATATTACTTTTCTTATTTTCTTTAACATTAACTATGCGTTTGTTATTATTTTGATTGTTTTTTTAATAACTTATTATTACGAAAAATTCAATCAGATATTATTTTTTGTTTTACTTTCAGCAGTACTTATTTCGGTTATTTTTATCTACAGCAATATAAGTATAGCAAACAAAATCAACCTTTTGATATTTGTTATTGCATATAATTTAACAGCGTTTTTATATTTCAAAAAGAATTTAAAAATAAGAAATGAACTTTCATTTAACGATACCCTTCTTAACTCACTTTACGAGGAAATTAACGAAGGTTTAATGATCGTAAATATCCGCAGAAGAGTTGTAATTCAGTGTAATTCGCGTTTTGCCGAAATTTTTGAAGCTCCTGACAAAGACAAACTTATAGGTAAAAATGGCTTTTTATTTGTTGCAGAAGTAATTAATGAATATTTAGAAACAGAAACTTTTCTCGAAAATACCTGGATTAAATCATTTTTACTCACATCCTATTCGGGGAAGAAATTTTGGGGAGAAATTACAATTACCCCTATTTCGGGAGAGAATGCAAATAATGCTATTCTTAAAGTTTCAGATATTACTGAAAAGAGGCAACAGGAAGAAATAATTCAGAAGCTGTCAATTGCCCTTAAGCAAAATCCGGGTATCATTTTAATTTTCAATAAAGACGGAATTATAGAATACGTAAATCAAAAATATACCGAAATCACTGGGTATTCCTATAAAGAAATTGTAGGAAAAAAGATTTTTAACCTTGGATTTCAAACCAATGAACCGTTTAAAAATATTCTTAAAAAGTTAAAAACACTTAACAAATGGAACGGAGAAATTCAGACTTTCAGTAAAAGCGGAATATCAATTATTTCTCGTTTATCCATTTCCACAGCTATTGAATCGCAAGGACATGCCGAACGTTATATTGCCGTTGCTGTAGATATTACTCAGCAAAAAAATGCTGAACTTGCTGCCAGTATTGCACAACAAAAAAATAAAGCTATTCTGGAGGCTATTCCCGACATGATGTTTACACTTGATAAAAACGGAATTTTTACTGATTTTAAAATAGACAACAGTATTAAATTTCTTATTCCTGTTGATAAAATTATAGGTTCCAACTTAAGTGAAATTGGCCTCCTGCCCGAAGCACTCGACCTTGCAATAATTTCTCTGAATAAAATTATCAATAAAGAGTCGCAAATTGAAATTTTTGAATATAATGTCGACATTAAAGAAGTTAGAGGTTATTATGAAACCCGAATGATTGCACTTGGAAGAGATGAAGTTCTATGCATTATCCGCAACATCACTGCAAGAAAAATTGCAGAGCAAAAGTTCAAGGAAAATGAACTGAATTATAAAAATCTTGTAGAGTTCTCGCCAAACGGAATCCTATTGCATCAGGATGAAGAAATTATATATGCAAATATTACTGCACTGAAAACACTCGGATTAAAATCACTTTCAGACATTGGTACACTTACTATTTCAGATATGGTAATGCCAGAAGAACTTGATTTTGTTAGACACAGATTTAAACAAGTGTTCGAAGGTATTGATGTGCCTTTTGTTGAAATGCATATTAAAAGACCTTCAGACCAACAGTTGATTGAAATTGAAAGCAAACCCACCATTATCGAATACAATAACCAGAAAGTGATTCAGGTAGTTTTTAGAGATATTTCTGTAGAAAAAAAGTTACTTCAGGAAAAACAAAGAGTCCAGCAGGCCGAAGAGGTTAACCTTGAACTTAAAACAGAAATGCTTGAGCGTAAAGAAGCAGAAATTCGACTAAAAAAATCGCTCCTCGAAAAAGAAGTTTTACTCAAAGAAGTTCATCACCGTGTAAAAAATAACATGCAAATCATTTCCAGTATTTTAAATCTGCAATCGAGCAATATCAACGACCCCGGTATAAAACGGCTTTTTGAAGAAAGTCAAGACAGAATTAAATCAATGGCGCTGGTTCACGAAAATCTTTACCGCACTAAGGACTTTGCTAATATTGATTTCGACAGTTACATTACCAGTCTGATTGAAAATATGTATCGCTCTTACGACGTTGACAGCCGGAGAATAACCTATGATCTGGATCTAGACAAGGTTCAATTGAATATTGATCTTGCAATTCCCTGTGGATTAATCATTAACGAATTAATTTCAAATTCGATCAAACATGCATTTGGTAGCTCGAATAAAGGTACTATCTTTGTCTCATTAAAAAGAATTGGCGAACAAATAATCCTCTCAGTTGGTGACAATGGAAAAGGAATAGACAAAAATGTTAATATTTACGAAACACAATCGCTTGGGTTTCAATTAGTAACAGCTTTAGTCCAACAAATTGAAGGAAATATTTTAGTCGAAACACTTGCGGGAACAAAATTTATAATTACTTTTACACTTTAGTCTTACAAATACAATAAATCATGGCAAAAATTAAAATCTTAGTCGTAGAAGACGAAAGCATCGTTGCAAAAGATATTCAAAATAGCCTTAAAAAATTAGGATATGCAGTACCTACAGTGGTTGCTTCTGGCGAAAAAGCTCTGGAAGAAATAGAACAATCACGTCCGGAATTGATCCTTATGGATATTATGCTTAAAGGTGAAATGAATGGAATTGAAACAGCAAATGCAATCCGCGAACGGTTTGATATACCTGTTATTTTTCTTACAGCTTATGCCGATGACAACACGCTGAGCAAAGCAAAAATAGCTGAACCTTACGGATATATTATCAAACCATTCAAAGAAAAAGAACTCCAGACAACCATTGAAATGGCTGTTTACAAACACGAAAAAGATTCTCAGCTTAAACGCGAAAGAGATCTTTATCACTCAATTGTTGAAAACAAAGAATCAAAGGATAGCATTTTTGTTAGAGCTGATTATCGCTTAAACAAAATTAAATTCGATGATATTTATTTTGTCGAAGCACTAAAGGATTATGTTGTTATTAATACATCCGACAACATTTATACTACGCATACCACAATGAAAGAAATGATCCGTATTCTTCCTGCAAAGGATTTTGTAAGGGTTCATCGTTCATTCATCGTACGTCTGGATAAAATATTCTCTATAAAATACCCGGATCTCGTTATCGAAGGTAAAATGAAAGTTATTCCAATTGGCGGTTTGTATCGTAAAGAACTTTTCGGAAGATTAAACCTAATTTAGACGAATAAAATTGAATAAAGAAAACGGGAGTTTATAGCTCCCGTTTTTTTTGTTACGCAAAGTTTCACCACTTTTTTAAAGGGAAAAGAGCATCGCAACGAAATAGTTTTATCTTGAAAAAAATAATTGATCAAAAAGTTACCATTATGGTAATTCTTTTATATCTTTGCAGAAGATAATTTTTATATGAGAGTGACTGCTAAGAAACCTTTACGTGATTTTTGGAATACGCATAAAGATGCAGAACAACAGTTGAAGGCTTGGTATTCGGAAGCATCAAAGGCTTTGTGGAAATCTCCTAATGACATAAAGAAAGAGTATCCGAAAGCAATTATTATTGGCAATAACAGAGTAGTATTTAACATATGTGGCAATAAATACCGGGTGATTGTTAAAATTAATTACTTAAGGGCGTGGGTATTTATTAGGTTTATAGGCACCCATATTGAATATGGTAAAATTAATTTAGAAAAAATATAGATTATGAAATTAAAAGTGATAAAAACAGAAGAAGATTATCAACGGGCTTTAAAGCATTTTGAAAAGCTTTTTGATGCTCCTGCGGATTCTTCCGAAGGTGAAGAAGCTGAAATATTATCTATTTTAATTGAGAAATATGAAGATAGCAATTTCCCAATCGAAGCACCAGACCCGATTGAAGCAATAAAATTTAGAATGGAGCAAAGTGATATGACAAGAACTGAACTTGCTAATATTATTGGATATAAAAGTAGGGTTTCAGAAATACTCAATTACAAGAGAAAGCTTACACTTACAATGATTAAAAGGTTACATACAAAATTAAACATTCCATACGAGGCATTAATCGCATAAAATTATACACTTGGATATTGCGATCATACTCTCGTGCCTGTTTTAATGCAGTGATGGCTATCGAGATGGTTTTCAGAAGTGCGGTATTAGTTCACTTCGGCAAATACAAAATCCAATTGCTTTTTAGCCAGGTTGGCTTTTTTCACAGTAATCCTAACATTATCGCCAAGCTTGTAAATTTTGTTGTGCCTCTGCCCTATTACGCAATAATTTTCTTCATCCAAATAATAATAATCATCGTCCATATCGCGCAATGAAACCAAACCTTCGCATTTGTTTTCTTTTATTTCAACAAATATTCCCCACTTGCTCACACCGGAAATTACTGCATCAAAGTCCTTCCCTACCTTGTCCTGCATAAATTCCACCTGTTTGTATTTAACCGAGGCGCGTTCGGCTTCAGCAGCTTTCTTTTCCATTTCGGAAGAATGCTTACATAAATCTTCGTATACATCCTTACTTACCGAAGGTTTTGCGTTCAAATAATCAAATAATAATCTGTGCACCAATAAATCAGGATATCGGCGTATGGGTGAAGTGAAATGTGTATAATATTTAAAAGAAAGCCCATAATGACCAATATTGTTGGTGGAATAAATTGCTTTTGCCATGGTGCGTACAGCAAGCGATTCCACCATATTTTGTTCGCCCTTTCCATTAACATCTTCAAGCAGTTTATTCAGCGAATCAATGGTACTTTTCCGTGATTGTATCTTAAGCTTATAACCAAGTTTTGCAACAAATGCTGTAAATGTTGAAAGTTTTTCCGGATTGGGTTCATCGTGTATGCGGTAAACAAAAGTTTTAGGGTTTTTGTTCTGATCTCCGGGTTTGCCAATCATTTCAGCCACTTTTCGGTTTGCCAGAAGCATAAAATCTTCAATTAATTTATTTGAATCTTTGTTTTCTTTGATATACACACCAAGCGGTTTGCCGTTTTCGTCGAGGCGGAATTTAACTTCGGTAGTTTCAAAAGCTATGGAACCATCCTTAAACCTAAGATTTCTTAGTATTACCGCCAGTTTGTTCAGGGTAAGAATTTCTTTCGACAATTCTCCTTCCCCGTTTTCAATAATTTGTTGAACTTCTTCGTAATTGAAGCGTCGAGCAGAATTAATAATTGTTTTCCCGAACCATTGGTCCGAAATTTCGGCTTTTTCGTTCATCTCAAAAACTGCCGAAAAACATAATTTATCAGTATGTGGGGATAATGAGCACACGCCATTCGAAAGTCGCTCAGGAAGCATCGGAACCACCCTGTCAACGAGATATATTGATGTGCCACGGTCGTAAGCTTCTTTATCAAGCGGCGATCCTTCCTTTACGTAATAACTCACATCAGCAATATGAACACCCACTTCAATTTTACCATTGGGCAACCATTGAATAGAGAGGGCATCGTCGAAATCTTTAGCATCCTCAGGGTCTACGGTAAAAGTTGTTATTTTACGAAAATCCCTTCGGTTTTTAATTTCCGAAGCCGGAACTTCGGCAGGAATGCGCTCAGCGTCGGCTTCCACGTTTTTGGGGAAGGATAGCGGGAAATCAAATTCGGCTAAAATGGAATTCATTTCCACATTATTATCGCCGGGACGGCCAAGCACATCAGTGATTTTACCAAACGGATTCTTTGAATTTTCAGGCCAGTCAATTATTTCAGCAATGGCTTTTTCGCCATCTTTCGCTTTTTTAATGTTTTCGAGCGGAATAAAAATATCCACAGGCATTGAGCCAGTATCAGGAATAAGGAAAGCGAATTTCGGATAAACCTTTACAATGCCGACAAATTTTGTTTTGGCACGCTCAACTATTTCAATAATTTCACCTTCGGTACGACGACTTTTGCGTTTAGGAAAAATAAAAACTTTCACAATATCGCCATTCAGCGCACGGTTGGTGTTGTTGGGAGCAATTTCAACATCTTCGGCAAGCTCATCGCTTATAATATAGGCTTTACCGGAATTTTTCATATCCACTTTACCCGTGATATAAGATTTCTGCGTACTGTGGAATTTTACCATTGCAGGATTGATGCGAAATTTGCCGCGTTTTTCTTCAAAAATTGCTGAACTTTTCACCAGATCTTCCAGCATAATATTCATCAGTTGCCTGTTGGAACGGTCGTTGATATTGAGTTGTGCAGCCACCTGTTTATAGTTGAACGATTGTTGCGGATTGTTTGCAAATACGCGCAAAACATCGTTAAGTAAGTTATTTGGGCTGCCGTTTGATTGTTTTCTATTAAGCTTTGACATGTTCTTGTTTTTTGTAAAAGTACGGTTTTAAAATAATCTATGTTTATTGTGTTTAATTTTAGGAATCCCAGAATATCTAAAAATGGCCAAAATGCATGTATAAATTCCTTACCTTTGTAAGTTAATATTAAATAAAGAAAATACTAAAATCAACAAAAAATCGTTTTTAGAATTCAATAAAATAAATGGATACAAATTATTCCATACTGATTACAAAACTCAACGAATTTATCAGGAAATACTATAAAAACCTGTTGATTCGAGGGGCTATTTATTGCTTTACTTCGTTGCTGGCTTTTTACCTTGTGTTGGTATTGTTTGAGTATGCTGGAAATTTTAATACCCTTGTCCGTACAGTTTTGTTTTATTTATATTTTACACTGAATGCCTTTTTGCTCTATAGATATTTTGTAATTCCGCTTTCAAAACTTTACAAAATAGGAGAGACGCTAACCCACGAACAGGCAGCAAAAATAATTGGTAAACATTTCGCCGATGTAAAAGATCGTTTATTAAATACATTGCAGTTAAAAACAGAATACGATGCCGATCCTGCCAATTCTGAACTTATAAAAGCAGGAATTGACCAAAAAATAGAAAAACTGCGCCCAGTACCTTTTGCTTCAGCAATTGACTTAAGGCAGAATAGAAAATATGTTAAATATGCTGCAATTCCTCTAGCAATTCTTATCCTTGCTTTATTCGCTGCGCCAAGCCTTATAACCGGGCCAACACAACGACTCATACACCATTCAAGGTTCTATGAAAAAGAAGCACCTTTTAAGTTTGAAATTCAGAACAAAAGTCTCGATGCAATTCAGCAGGAAGATTATACGCTAAATGTAAAAATAACAGGCGATGAAGTTCCTGAAAATGTATTTATCGAAATTGACGGCAACCAGTATGCAATGGAAAAAGACAATACGGTAAACTATCATTATGTTTTTAAAAATCCTCAGAAAAATACCAACTTCCAGTTTACTTCCGAAAATGTGTTTTCATCAGAGTACACGCTTAAAGTGCTTCCCAAACCTATTATTTTAAATTTTGATGTAAGCCTTAATTATCCAGCCTATATAGGCAAAACAGATGAAACACTTTTAAATTCTGGCGACCTCGTAATCCCGGAAGGAACTCAGGTTAAATGGAAATTTTTAACTCGAGATACCCGCGATATACTTATGCGTTTCAAAAGCAAATCTTTTAAACTTTCCGAAAACGGAAAATACTTTACTTTTTCTTCTGCATTTGCCGAAAATCAAGCTTATTCAATAATTACATCCAATCAGTATTTTACTGGGAAAGATTCCTTGTTATACACCATAAGTGTTATTCCTGATGCATATCCTGTAATCAAAGCTATTGAATTTAAGGATTCAGTTTATGAAAACAATTGCTATTACAAAGGCATGATTAAAGATGATTACGGTTTTAAACTTCTGACATTTAATTACCGGAAAATTAACGCAAAAGATACGCTGAATGCAAAAGCAGAATATGTTAAAACCCCTGTAAATATTACCAATTCGCTAACCCAACAGGAATTTTATTATTACTTTGATTTTAAAACATTGCTTGCAAAACCCGGCGACGAATACGAGTACTTTTTCGAAGTGTGGGATAACGATGGGGTAAATGGAAGTAAGTCAACTCGTTCTACCAAAATGATTTACAAACTCTCTACGCTTGATGAGCTGGAGAAAAAAACTGAAGAAACCAACAAGCAAATCAAGTCGGATCTAACACAATCCATAAGCGAAGCAAAAAAACTTCAGAAAGAAATAGAAGAGCTTAACAAAAAGTTCATGGATAAGAAGACACTTACCTGGCAGGAAAAAAAGCAGGTACAGGATCTGATTGACAAACAGCTTTTGCTCCAGGAAAAAATGGAAAGCATTCAAAAGGATAACTTTGAAAAAACCCTCAAAGAGCAGCAATATCAGACAGAAAATGAAGAATTGCTTAAAAAGCAGGAGGAATTGCAAAAACTTTTTGATCAATTGCCCGAAGACATCAAGGATTTGTTAAAAGAAATGCAGGAAATGCTCGACAAGCTTGATAAAAACAAGGTAAGCGAAATGCTTGATAAAATGAAACTGAGCAATAAAGACCTTGAAAAAGAACTCGACAGAAACCTGCAACTATTCAAGCAATTGGAATTTGAAAAGAAATTGAACGAAACCATTGAAAAGCTTGATAAACTTGCCGAAAAGCAGTCAGATCTTTCTAAGGAAACAGAAAACGCAAAACAGGAAAACAACCCTGAACTAAAAGAAAAACAGGACACATTAAACAAGGAATTTGAGCAATTGAAGGAAGATATTAAGGAGATGGAAAAGAAGAACAGCGAACTCGAAGACCCCAATAAACTTCCAGATACACAGGAAAAACAGAAAAGTATTGAGGAAGAGATGAAGAGTAGTTCGAGCAATTTGGGCGGAAATAAAAATAAAAAGGCTTCGCAGTCGCAGAAAAACGCCTCTGATCAGATGAAAGAATTGTCGAAAAAGCTTGAAGAGTCGCAGCAAGAAATGGATGAAGAAAACACCGGGGAGGATATCAATACTTTGCGCGGAATATTAGAGAATCTTGTTAAAGCATCCTTTTCGCAAGAAGATTTAATGGGGCAGGCAGCTAAAACAAAAACTTCCGATCCAAAATTTACAGATATTATTAAAGATCAAAAAAAGTTGCAAGACAATCTCAAAGTGATTGAGGATTCTTTATTTGCATTGAGCAAGCGTCAGGCTTCCATTGAATCATTTGTGAACAAGGAAATTGCCTCCATTAACGACAATGTCGACAAAGCTCTGGAAGCGCTTGCTTGGCGAAACACAGGCATATCTTCAGTTAAACAGCAACTTGCAATGACTTCTATTAATAATCTTGCTTTATTATTGTCTGAAACCTTAACTCAGATGCAGCAGCAACAGGCGCAACAGAAATCAGGAAGCTGTAAAAAGCCCGGAAGTTGCAGCAAGCCTGGAAGCGGAAGCCAGTCGCTCAAATCTATCAAGCAAATGCAGGAAGCATTAAACAAACAGATTCAGGATTTAAAGGACGGGAAAAGCCCAGGCAAGGATGGAAAGCAATCAATGAGTGAATCGCTTGCAAAATTGGCTGCGCAGCAAGAAGCCATTCGTAAACAGTTGCAGGATCTGATCAATTCCATGAAAAAGGAAGGCAGTACCAACACCGGTGAATTAAATAAGCTGATGGATAAAATGGAAAAATCCGAAACTGATCTGGTGAATAAAATCTTGAATAATGAACTGTTAAAGCGTCAGGAAGAAATTTTAACCAGACTTTTAGAATCAGAAAAAGCCGAGAAGGAAAGGGAGCAGGATGAAAAAAGAGAGTCGAATGAATCAAAAAATCAAAAAATAAGTAACCCTGCCGACTTTTTTAAGTATAATAGGTTAAAGTTAAAAGAAGTTGAATTGTTAAAAACCGTTCCCCCTTCGTTAAAACCTTTTTATAAGAACAAAGTGAATGAATATTTTTATAATTTTGAGGAGTGAAGATTGATATGTTACCAGAAAAACTACAAATAAAATTCGCTTCTCTGCCCGAAAACATCCATCAGGTAGAGCAGTTTGTTGAGAATATATGTGACCAGTACAATATAAACAACACTTATTTCGGCAATATTCTTATTGCCTTAACCGAAGCGGTTGACAACGCAATTATTCACGGCAATAAAAAAGATACATCAAAGTACGTAACTATTGGTTTTGAGTCGAAACCTGAAGGACTGGTTTTTTCTGTTTCTGATCAAGGCAGCGGATTTGATCCTGCTTCTGTTCCAGATCCTACGGATTTGAAATATGATGAGAAGAGTACCTCCGGCCGGGGCATGTTTTTAATACAACATCTTGCCGATAAATTTGAATATAAAAAAAATGGCACAATTGCTGAAATTGTTTTTAAAATTTCAAGCATCAACAACGAGCTTGCATGTGAGCGAATCAAACAGTTAAAACAATATTCACAGCAAAATCAAGTTAAAGAAAGCCGTAAATAAGACTATAGAGCTATTTATTTATGGCTAATCTACGTTCCAAGGGAATCATATCTTTTACAGTCATTCACAATGATTTTAAGCTAAAAAAACGCACAATACTTAAAGAGTGTATAACCAGTTTTATACACTCATCTGGCTTTGCTTTGCAGACCATAAGTTTTGTTTTTTGCAATGATGAGTATCTTGCGCAAATAAATAAAAAATATCTTAATCACAATACGTTCACAGATATTGTTACCTTTGATTATAAAGAAAATAAGGAAACACTAAGCGGTGATATAATTATTAGTATAGATCGTGTGATAGAAAATGCGAAGAAGTTTAAAGTTTCCTTTAATAATGAGCTATACAGAGTAATTTCACACGGAATACTCCATTTGATGGGCAATTCCGATCATTCAAAGAGTGAAAGAGTTGATATGAGGGCAAAAGAGGATGATGCATTGAAATTTTACGATAAATTAACGTGATGTTTCACGTGAAACAATAATACGATGCTGGGCGAATATGACATTATAGTAGTTGGTGCCGGTCATGCAGGTTGCGAAGCAGCTTTGGCAGGAGCAAACCTTGGGTCAAAGGTTTTGCTGGTTACCATGAATATGATGTCAATTGCGCAAATGTCGTGTAACCCAGCTATGGGTGGCGTGGCAAAAGGACAAATTGTTCGTGAAATTGATGCGCTTGGAGGCTATTCAGGAATTGTAACCGATAAAACCATGATACAGTTCCGTATGCTTAACCGGTCAAAAGGACCAGCAATGTGGAGCCCCAGAGCACAAAGTGACAGAATGTTGTTTGCTTTAGAATGGCGTAAAAAACTAGAGAATACACCAAATCTTTATTTATGGCAGGATACTGTTGTTGAAATTCTCGAAAATGACGGCAAAGTTACCGGTGTAAAAACAATTTTGGGAATAGAAATAAAAACAAAAGCCGTTATCCTAACCAATGGAACTTTTTTAAATGGCATCATTCATATTGGTGAAAAGAATTTTGCCGGTGGCCGATATAGCGAACCATCTTCGGTGGGATTAACAGAAAGTTTAATTAAACTTGGTTTTGAAAGTAAAAGAATGAAAACTGGAACTCCTGTACGGGTGGATGGCAGAAGCATAAATTTCGCCAAACTTGAAGAGCAGAGTGGCGATGAAAACCCACAGAAATTTTCCTTTACCGATACACCAAAACTATCAAAACAACGCAGTTGTTATCTGGCGTACACCAATCAAAAAGTTCACGACGTTTTAAAAACAGGATTCGAAAAATCACCCTTATTTGTGGGGAGAATAAAAGGAGTTGGTCCAAGATATTGCCCCTCAATTGAAGATAAAATTGAACGCTTTTCGGATAAAACCAGACATCAGTTGTTTGTAGAACCTGAAGGGTGGGAAACACAAGAATATTACATCAATGGCTTTTCGTCTTCCTTGCCCGAAGATGTTCAATTAAGTGCATTAAAGGAAATCAGCGGATTTGAAAATGTAAGGATCTACCGCCCAGGTTATGCCATTGAATATGATTATTTCCCTCCAACCCAATTAAGATTTTCTCTCGAAACAAAACGTATAAAGAATTTATTCTTTGCTGGACAAATTAACGGAACTACAGGATACGAAGAAGCAGCAGCTCAAGGTTTGATTGCAGGTATTAATGCACACAGAAAAAATAACGAACTTCCCGAATTGATACTGAAGCGTTACGAGGCTTATATTGGAGTTTTGATCGACGACCTTATAACTAAAGGTACTGAGGAGCCTTACCGTATGTTTACTTCGAGAGCCGAATATCGTATTTTACTCAGGCAGGACAATGCCGATATCAGGCTTACACCTATTGGATATGAGCTGGGCCTGATAGGCAAAGAGCGTTTTGAAAAACTTGAAAAGAAAAAGGAAGATATAATTGCTCTGATGGATTTTTTGAAGGATCAGAGTATCATACCCGAATTGATAAATGATTTATTATTGCAACAAGAAACTGCAACAATTTCACAAAAAGAAAAACTTCAAAAATTATTACTTCGACCACAGATATCTCTGCGAAATCTTTTAACTGTTTCCGAACCTCTACAGCATTTCATTATCGAATTATCTGATGAGAATGTTAAAGATGAAATAATAGAAGAAGCTGAAATTCTTATTAAATACGAAGGTTATATTTTTCGTGAAAAAGAATTGGCTGATAAAATTAAACGACTTGAAGAAATAGAGTTGGCGGAAAATTTCGATTACTATAATCTCAAATCTCTTTCGAGTGAAGCGAGAGAAAAATTAAGCCGAGTCAAACCAGGTACTATTGGTCAGGCATCGCGCATCAGCGGTGTTTCTCCATCTGATATTTCGGTATTGCTGGTTTATATTGGAAGGTAGTGTTTCACGTGAAACGTAAAAAAATATGATGGAAGAAATTAAACAATGTCCGATTTGTGGAAACGAAGATTTTAAACAACTACTGAATTGTGTTGATTATTTTTTAACAAAGGAAACATTTAACCTGGTTTCCTGCAAAAATTGTGAATTTGTTTTTGTAAACCCTCGTCCTTCCCAAAATGAATTGTCTAGGTATTATGATACACCTGAGTATATTTCACATTCGGGAACTAGAAGGGGCTTTGTAAATTATTTATACCTGAAAATACGAAATATTACCCTGAAAAAAAAGTTTAACCTTGTAAACAAAGTGTCTTCCGGAAAATCTATTCTCGACATTGGATGTGCAAGCGGAGAATTGTTAAATTATTTTAAGCAGAAAAACTGGACTACTTTAGGAATTGAACCAGATGAAAAAGCCAGAAATTTTTCACGAACAAATTTTAATTTACAGGTTGAACCTGAAAACCATCTCAATAATATTTCTGACAAGTCGTTTGATGCAATAAGTATGTGGCATGTACTTGAACATGTTTCAGAACTGAAAAAACGAATGGAGCAAATTACTCGAATAATAAAAGATGATGGCACTATAATAATTGCTTTACCCAATCACTTATCTTATGATGCCGAATTTTACAAATCATATTGGGCAGCATATGACGTTCCCCGACATTTGTATCATTTTTCCCAAAAAAATATCGAACAACTTTTTTCTAATTATGGTTTCAAAATGATTTCTTTGCTGCCAATGAAATTTGATTCCTATTATGTGTCGATGCTGAGTGAAAAATATAAAACTGGAAAACAGAGCTTTGTCAAGGGACTTTACAGAGGATACATCTCAAACCTATATGCACGTAAGCGTAGCAACAATTATTCAAGTCTGATATACGTGTTTAAAAAAAAATAAACGCAATTTAAGGCTTGAAAATTCAGTTTTTCGGTGTTGTTGGATTTTATATCTTTATAGAAATTTTCATGCATCAGAGGGCTTAATTTTGGCTCGCCTTTTGTAGCCCAATAAAATCAACTGTTTTGATAACCCGAAAAGATTTTTATAATGGTTTCTAATATACTGAAGAAAAAAACGATACTTTTTTTTATACTTTTTTTGGTATTTATACTTTTTTCATTTTTTTTGAAAACAAATATTTTTTCTGATAAAGATTACATTCAGAAAGCAAAAAAGATTGAAAAAAAATTAATTGAAAAAAAGAAATTAACTCAAGAAGCTTTTCAGAAAATTGAAAAAGAAATTCAAGATTCTGTAATTTTCAGAGAAGAGCTAAAAAATGATTATTATTTCCGTCTTGCCGCAACCGATGAAATTTATATTTATGTTTTTAAAAACGATTCGCTTTGTTTTTGGTCCGATAATAAATTATTAATCGAAAATCCCGCTGCAGATTCACTAAAGAAAAATCGGGTAATAAAATACGACAATGGCTGGTATTACCAATGCCATAAATCGGGTAATTTATATGATATTTATGGATTGATCCTGATTAAAAATAAGTACAGGTATCAGAATGATTACCTTGTAAACGGCTTTCAGGAGGATTTTAACACAGCCAATGATTGCCGGATTTCAAAAGAAAAAGGGAAGTATAATATTGCAGATGAAAACGGAACATTTTTATTTTCACTTATAGAAAAAACCAAGGAACAAGAAGATAATAATCTTGTGTTTCTGGTATTGCTCTCTTTTATTTTGGCTTACATTTTTTTTATTTCATTTTTAATGGGATTTACGGGATTTATTGAACATAAATTCAGAAAAACGGGATTTTTGTTTGTTCTTTTCCCTTTGTTCCTTATACTTTTCCGGGCTTTAACATTCTGGCTAAAATTTCCGGACTTTATATATAGTCTTGATTTGTTTGGACCGAAGTATTTTGCCTCAGCTGAGCTCTTGCCATCGCTAGGAGATATGTTATTAAATGTGGTGGTTTTGTTTTTTATTTCTTTGTACATTTTCAGCCGCATTCGTCGCATAAAAAAGAAAGTAAAGTTTCCCGAAAAAATTAAGATGCCTTTAGCGGCTCTGCTAATGATCACTGTTATTGCTTTGTATTATTTTGTTGTAGTATTATTCAAAGGACTAATTGTAAATTCAAGCATAAGCTTCGATCTGAACAATATTTTTACATTAAACCTTTACAGTTTAATCGGATTTTGCATCATTTCTTTTTTATTGCTATCGTTCTTTTTTGCTGTATTTACAATTGGATTTGTTGTTATTGGATGGCTTAAGCGCTTATCTTCCTATCTGATTATGCTCGCGATTTTGTTCCTGTTGGCATTTATATTTAATCAGGCTTATTTGTTTTTTGAAACGCCATATCTTCTATTTCTATTGGTATTTCTCGTTTTCATGGGGTTTTCACTTAATAGTAACGGAATTAAATTCAGCATAAAATCTATAATTACATATATAATTTTGTTTGCACTTGTCTCCACATTTTTAATTTATGAGCAGAATAAATATAAAGAAAGAGAAAAGCGGAAACTATTGGTTATGCAGCTTTCGATAGAACAGGATCCTATTGCCGAATATCTTTTTTCAGATATTGAGAAAAAAATTGTTAGCGATACAGTCATAAGCAGAATAATTTTTGACAAGGATACTGACGAAGAAAAGATCATGGAAATTTTAAAAGATCAGTATTTTACAGGTTTCTGGTCCAAATATAACACCCAGGTTACAGTTTGTAAACCCGGACAGGAGCTCATTATAAAGCCCGAAAATGTAAAAACCCAGTGTGATTCTTTTTTTAGTAAAATGATAGGATTTAATGGTATTGAAACAATGAATCCGCACTTATATTATTTGGATAACGGCAGCGGCCGAAACAATTATATTGCCGCTATTCCCTATTTTAAAATGATAAATGATACGTTACCAATTGCAACCTTGTATGTTGAACTGTATGCTAAATTTTATCCCAAGGAAATGGGATACCCCGAATTGCTGATTGATAAAAATATCCGTATCAATAAAGAAGTTTATAATTACAGTTACGCTAAGTATAAAAACAATGAACTTCTGGTTCAGTACGGAAAGCTTTCGTATCCTATGCGTTCGACATTTTACAAAAAGTACAGCAACGAATTTGAGTTTTTTACTTCAGGAGAATACGATAATTTGCATTACAATGCCGGAAAAGGTAATGAAATTGTAATCAGCAGGAAAAGCCACGATTTACTTGATATTATTGCTCCATTTTCGTATGTATTTATCTTTTTCTGCATCATATCATTTCTGTTTATTGTGCTTTATAAAATTCCTTTTTCTGTAAAAGAAATTTCAATTAATTTTAAGAGTCGTTTACAACTTTCAATGATACTTGTGTTGGTAATTTCGTTTGTTATCATTGGATTTTCCACTCTTTATTTCATCATAAACATTTACGAGAAAAAGAACAATGATATTATAATAGAAAAAGCACATTCGGTACTTATTGAAATAGAAAGCAAGCTGGGAGAGGAAAAAGCAATTGCTCCAGATATGAGCACATACATTGCTGAGCTTTTAACAAAATTTTCAAATGTTTTTTTTACCGATATCAATGTTTACGACCTAAATGGAATGCTTATAGCTTCTTCGCGTCCGCAAGTATTTGATGAAGGAACCATTTCAAAAAAGATGGACCCAATGGCCTACTGCGAACTTTTGGTAAATGCAAAAACGTTATTTGTTCATCAGGAAAAAATAGGAAGACTTGAATATACCTCGGTTTATGTGCCACTCATGAACAACGAAAACACGATTATTGGCTATATCAACCTTCCATATTTTGCCAAACAAAGCGAGCTGAAAACCGAAATAGCAACATTTTTCGTTACTTTTATCAATATTAATGTGCTGATAACGGCGTTGGCAATCATTATCGCCCTGTTGATTTCGAATTATGTTACCCGGCCTTTGCGTATTATTAAAACCCAAATGGGGCGGTTTTCACTTGGAAAAAAGAATGAGAAAATTGAGTGGAAACGTCGCGATGAAATAGGAAACCTTATTCTGGAATATAACCGCATGATCGACGAGCTAAGCATGAGTGCTGAGCTTTTGGCACGCTCAGAAAGAGAGAGCGCTTGGCGCGAAATGGCAAAACAAGTGGCTCATGAAATTAAGAATCCGCTTACGCCTATGAAACTGAGTATTCAGCACCTGCAACGCTCTTGGTACGACAAACCCGCCGACTGGGAAGCACGGTTGAATAGGTTCACCAATACCATGATAGAACAGATTGATACTCTTTCGAAAATTGCATCCGAATTCTCCACATTTGCTAAAATGCCCATAGCAAATATCGAAGAAATAGATTTTATTCAGCTTATTGAAAGTACTATTGTTTTATATGCAGATTATTCAACTCCTATTATTCTCGAAAAAGCAGAGGGAAGCCATATTATTAAAGCCGACAGAACCCAGCTGATAAGGGTTTTCAATAACTTAATAAAAAATTCAATTCAGGCAATTGATGAGAAAATCGATGGAAAAATTCAGATCATAATCAAACAAGCCGAAGACCATTACCTGATTACGGTAAAGGACAATGGCAGCGGCATTCCTGAAGAAAAACGCGATAAGATATTTTCGCCTTACTTTACCACTAAAACCGGAGGAATGGGGCTTGGATTGGCAATGGTGAAAAGTATTATTGAAAGCATGAACGGGAAAATCTGGTTCGAAACCAGAACAGCTGAAGATTCTGATGAAAGTGGTACTTCGTTTTTCTTCACGATTTCAAAGGAAAATTAATGTCTTCCTCGTATTATCAGAACACAATAAAAATAATAAGCCAAATCTCCCGTTAAAAAGAGTAATCAATTAACTTTGCACAAATTTACGTTCAATTGAATCCAATTAAGCAACTGGCCGGACAAACGGCTGTGTACGGACTAAGCAGTATTTTTGCAAGAGTATTGTCCTACTTGCTGGTTCCCATTTATACTCGTATTTTTTTACCGGAAGAATACGGTATTGTAAACGAAATGTATACGTATGTTTCCTTACTTATAGTTGTTCTAACCTATGGTTTTGAAACAGGTTTTTTTCGGTTTTACCAATTAGAAACAAATAAAAAAAAGGTTTATAGCACCGCGCTGATTTCATTGATTTCCACATCAATGCTTTTTATTTTGGCAGCAATACTCTTTGCTCAACCGGTAGCAGATGTTCTTAGATACCCTAACAACAAAGAATACGTAATTTGGTTTTCTATGATTATTGCAATGGATGCGCTTTCTTCGATACCATTTGCATTGCTTAGGCAACAAAATAAAGCAAAGCGATTTGCCACAATTAAAATAATAGGCATTATTATTAACGTTGCATTCAATCTGTTTTTTCTTATTCTTTGTCCTTATTTGAAAAACAAGGGCATTCTTACTGATTTTGTAGATACGGTTTATAAAGGTAAAATAGGTGTTGGCTACGTCTTTATTTCAAACCTGATTTCGAGTGGAATTACAATAATACTTCTTTTACCCGAAATTACTAAGGTTTCGTATATTTTCGACTATAGTTTGTGGAAAAAAATGATGCGATACTCTTTGCCTTTATTGCTCGTTGGGCTGGCGGGAATTATAAATGAAACTATGGATCGTATTTTTTTGAAATACATGCTCCCCAGAGAAATTTCGATGGCTCAGGTAGGAATTTACGGAGCCTGTTATAAAATTTCAATTCTAATGACTTTGTTTATTCAGGCTTTTCGCTTTGCGGCAGAACCTTTTTTCTTTTCACAAGCCAAAAGTGACAATGCAAAAAAAGTTTACGCAGATGTAATGAACTATTTTGTAATTGTGTGTGCCTTCATTTTTCTGGTAATAATGCTTTATATTGATGGAGTGAAATATTTTGTGGGAGAAAAATATTATGAAGGTCTTCCTGTTGTACCTATTTTACTGATGGCTAATTTATGCCTTGGAATTTATTATAATCTGTCTATCTGGTACAAACTTACCGGTCAAACAAAATATGGAGCCGTAATATCTGTTGTGGGTGCGCTGATTACTGTGGTGCTCAATATATGGCTTATTCCTATTATCGGTTATATGGGATCGGCCTGGGCTACATTTATCTGCTATTTTATAATGATGGTACTTTCTTATATGCTGGGCATGAAATTTTATCCGGTAAAGTATGAACTGAAAAAAATACTTGGCTATATTGGTTTATCGCTTCTGCTATATGGAATAAGCTGTTTCATTAAGCCCGATAACTCCCTTGTGTTGTATTCTTTTAATTCCTTTTTACTTATGGTATTTGTAGCGGCTGTGTTTTATTCAGAAAAAAAACGTAAACTAAATGCAATAAAATAGCCATTATGCTTTTATGTAAAGGAATAAACCAACTGCATAGCTTAAGAGTTTCTGAATTTTAGTTATTTTTGTTTTTTATCAAAAAAGATATGAAAATTCGAATTGTAAATAAATCCTGTCACGCTCTTCCCGAATATGAAACCATTCATGCTGCGGGTATGGATTTGCGTGCCAATCTTGAAACTCCTGTTGTGTTAAAGCCACTTCAGCGTGCTTTAATACCAACTGGGCTATTCGTTGAAATCCCTGTAGGATATGAAGCTCAGGTTCGCCCAAGAAGCGGGCTGGCTTTTAAAAAAGGCATTACAGTGTTAAATACTCCTGGAACTATTGATGCAGATTATCGGGGAGAAGTAAAAGTGATATTGATTAACCTTTCCGAAGAAATTTTTGAAGTTCAGAATGGCGAACGTATTGCACAAATGGTAATAGCAGCACACGAACGTGCCGAATGGGAGCAGGTTGAAAAGCTTTCGGAAACTGTTCGTGGCGAAGGTGGATTCGGGCATACAGGAAAATCATAATTTAATTAATTTTTTATAAAATGAAAATTATTGTCCCCATGGCTGGAATGGGAAAAAGAATGCGGCCGCACACACTTACCGTACCCAAACCCCTGATTCGTATTGCAGGTAAGCCTATTGTACAACGTCTGGTTGAAGATATTGCAGGAATGTGCAACGAAAAGGTTGATGAAATAGCCTTCATTATTGGCGATTTTGGAAAAGAAGTTGAAGCAAATCTTATTGCCATAGCAGAAAATCTTGGTGCCAAAGGGAGTATTTATTATCAAGAAAATCCACTGGGAACAGCCCATGCGGTTTTATGTGCCAAAGAAAGTCTTGAGGGAAAAGTAATTGTTTCTTTTGCCGATACTCTTTTCTGCGCTGATTTTATGATTGACGATTCCAGAGAATCAATTATATGGGTTCATAAAGTTGAAGATCCCTCGGCCTTTGGTGTTGTGAAAATTGACAGCAACAACTGTATAACAGATTTTATTGAAAAGCCAAAAACATTTGTTTCGGACCTTGCAATTATCGGAATATATTATTTCCGCGATGGAAATAATTTAAAAAATGAATTGCAGTATCTGATTGATAACGACGTTCAGAAAGGCGGAGAATATCAACTTACCGATGCGCTTACAAATATGAAAAACAAAGGAATGGCGCTATACACCGGCGCCGTTGACGAATGGCTCGACTGCGGCAACAAAGATGCTACTGTTTATACCAATCAGCGAATTCTTGAGTTTAATAAAGATAGTAAATTGATTGCCGATACCGCTATTGTGGAAAACTCCGTTATTGTTCATCCCTGCTTTATTGGCGAAAATGCAAAAATCATCAACTCGGTTATTGGCCCTTATGTTTCGGTTGGAGGAGATACCACATTAGAAAACTCTGTAATTTCTAACAGTATCATCCAGACAAACAGTAAAATAACCAACGTAAAAATTGACAACTCTATGGTGGGAAATTATGTTGAATACAATGGTACCGTCCGCGAAGTAAGTATTGGTGATTACACTATTATGAAATAATCTGCTGATTATGCTGAAAAAAAACAAAATAGTTTGTCTGTTTATATTGTCGGTATTGATTTTTTCTTCTTGTGGAATATTGCACAAAAAAGCTAAACAAGGCAATTTATCAGAAAAAGTGCAGTTGGAAGTTACCACTTCATTTATCAATGGAGTTCGTGAGAAAATACTCGGTAATTACGAAAAGGCCATCACTTATTTTCTTGAAAGTCTGAAAAACAATCCAAATCATGCAGCTTCAATGTATGAACTTTCTGAAATTTATTTTCTTCAGAAAAAGGACAAAGACGCACTGAGTTATATTGAAAAAGCTGCAAAAACAGATCCTGAAAATAAATGGTACCTTACGTCGTATGCCGAAACATTAATTGCAAACAAAGATTACAAAAGTGCTTCGGCAGTTTACAAAACCCTTTCCGAAAAATTCCCCTTCGAAGTTGATAATTATTTCAACTGGGCAATGTGTTACATTTATCTTGGCAGATATGCCGAAGCAATTGATGTTTACAATAAAATTGAAGATGTTTACGGAGTTACGGAAGAAATTTGCCTGCAGAAACAAAAAATATATGTACAGATAAACAAGTTTTCAAAGGCTGTTGAGGAAATTCAGAAACTCATTGACCTGAACCCCCAAGAACCAATTTATTATAATTATCTGGCAGATTTATATCTGGAAAACAAAATGTACGATAAGGCATTTGCTACATATCAAAAAATTCTTGAAATTGATCCCGAGAATGGAGCTGTAAATTTGTCGTTGGCCGACTACTATCGTACAAAAAAGGAATACGAAAAATCATTCGAATCGTTGAAAAAAGCTTTTGCTTCACCCAGCCTTGAGGTTGATGTAAAAATAAAAATTCTGCTTTCGTATTATTCGCTTACAGAAAAATCGAACGATTTAAAAAGCCAGGCAGATACACTTATGCAAATTCTTACTGTTAACGAACCCAATGAACCAAAGGTATTTGCAATGTATGCCGATTTTCTTTACCGCGACAATAAACTTAAAGAAGCCGAAACGCAGTTGATTAAGGTGTTATCTCTCGACAGCAGTAAATATGCCGTATGGGAACAGTTGCTATTTATTGAATCAGACCTTAACAATACGGATGAACTTGAAAAAAACAGCAAAGCAGCAATTGAACTTTTTCCTGAGCAAGCCATGCTTTATTTGTTTAATGGAATGGCTAATTATCTAGGAAAAAATTACGATGAAGCAATTATTTCATTGAACAAAGGGATAGCCTTAGTTGTTTACAATAATTCATTATTGACGCAATTCTTAAGCTATTTAGGAGATTCTTATTATTTTAATAAAAACTATACCGAAGCATACGCCACTTATGATAAAGTTCTGTCCATTGATTCAAAAAACCAGTATGTGCTTAATAATTACAGTTATTATCTGGCTTTGGCAGGAACAGATTTAGACAAAGCACAAAAAATGGCAAAAAAATTGGTTGAGCTCAATCCAAATAGTGCGTCATACATAGATACTTATGGTTGGGTGCTCTATAAATCAGGTAATTTTTCCGATGCAGAAAGCCAGATCAGTACAGCACTTACAAAAGGCGGTGATAAAAATGCAATAATACTCGAGCATTATGGCGATGTTCAGTACAAGCTGAAAAATACCGTTAAGGCTCAGGAATACTGGAAAAAAGCTCAGGATGCCGGAAAAGGCTCCGAATTATTAGATAAAAAAGTAACCGAAGGAATACTGTTTGAATAATGAAAAAAAGAAAATATATATTTCTGCTATTAATATCTATTATTGCAATTATTGCATGTAATCCGCAGAAAAAAATCATTAAAGAACCCATAAAGGAAAAGGGTGCCGATTATTTGTTTGATCAACTAAAAAAACATGAATTTAAATATGACGGATTGAATATTAAATTTTCCGCAGACTTTGAAATGGAAAAAAAATCAAATTCATTTAGCGGTACACTTCGTATACGTAAGGATAGTGCTATTTGGATGACGGTTTCGGCACTGGGACTTGAAGCATTCAGGGCTTTAATTACACACGATTCAATTAAAATGCTCAACCGATTGAACAATACATATTATGCCGAAGGGTTTTTATTTCTTAATAAATTACTGAGCACCAATATGGATTTTGATATGCTACAGTCATTACTTACCGGTAATGATTTTTCGTTATATCAGGGAGATATATTTAAGGCTTCAATTGAGAATAAACAATACAAATTAAGTACTGTTGGCAGGGGAAAACTTAAAAAATATATCGCAAATACCGAAGACAGTCTTCGGTTGTTAATGCAAGATATTTGGCTCGATCCCGAAACATTTAAAATTTCTAAAGTAATGTTGAAGGAAATCAAAGAGAATAGAAAGCTTGAAGTAGAATATTCTGAATTTCAATTAATTGACACTATGTACATCGCAAATAAAATGAAATTTGATTTTTCGAATTTGAATCAGAAAATAAAATTGGATATTAATCTCAACAAAATATCTAGAGTAAATGCTTTGGAATTTCCGTTCACAGTTAGTCCAAAATACACTAGAATTAAACAATAGCAAAATGACAACAAAATTGTTAACTCGCTTTCTTGTTCTTTTAGTTACTGCATTCCTGATATTTTCTTGTGGTTTGGTGAATGCACAAAAAACAAAGGACAAACTTCAGGAAGACAAAACCAAGCTGGAAGACGACATTGCCTATACAAATAAACTTTTATCCGAAACCAAAAAAAACAAACAGGTTTCATTGAATCAACTCATTATTTTAAACAATAAAATCAATCAACGCGAAGAGCTTATCAATACGATAAATAGCGAAGTAAGTGATCTGGAAAAGGAAATTATTGTAAATTCAAAAGAAACAGAAAAATTAAACAATAATTTAAAAGAGCTGAAGCAGGAATATGCTAAAATGATTGTATTTGCATACAAAAATAGAAACTCTTTTACCCGCTTGATGTTTATTTTTGCGTCATCTGATTTTTATCAAGCGTTTTTACGAATAAAATACTTACAACAGTACACGAAGTATCGGAAAAAACAAGCTGAAATGATTCTGACTACCGGAAAGCTGCTTGCAAGTAAAATGGAAGAATTGCTGAACATTAAAACCGGTAAAACAAAACTTCTTACCAATCAGGAGAAAGAAAAACTTTCCCTTGATGTTGAAAAAAAAGAAAAAAACTCTTCGGTTAAAACACTACAGAATAAAGAAAAAGAATTGGTAACCACGATAAAGCAAAAAGAAAAAGAATCGAAAAAGCTGAAAAAGGCAATTGAAAGCGTTATAGCCGAAGAAATAAAAAAAGCAACAGAAAAAACAAAAAATGTTGATAAAACTTCAACGGATAAAATTACTACTACTAAAAATAAAACAGAAGTTAGCATCGAAATTGGGCTCACTCCTGAAGAAGTAATTGTGTCAACTAGCTTTGCTTCAAACAAAGGGAAATTACCCTGGCCTGCCGAAAAGGGTATTGTAACAAGCACTTTTGGAAAACATCCGCATCCTGTACTGGAAGGCATTACAATTCAGAACAATGGTGTGGATATTTCCACTACTGATGGCTCTAAAGCAAGAGCCGTTTTTGAAGGCAAAGTAACCGGAGTAATAAGTATACCTGGTGCAAATAAAGCAATTATAGTCAGGCATGGCGATTACCTAACCGTTTATTCAAATCTGGCTTCTGTTTATGTAAGTACTGGCGACAAAGTAAAAGCAAAGCAGGAATTGGGGTTGATTTTTACAGATACCGACGAATCCAAAACCGAGCTGCATTTTGAAGTGTGGAACGGGAAAGTACTAACAGATCCAATAGGATGGCTTTCGCCAAAAAAATAATTTTTATTCAAATTTAAAAATTTATATATCTTTGGTAAGTTATGGCAAATATACTTCTTACACAAAAATGTGTCCGATCATGTCCATATTGTTTTGCGAAAAAGCACATGGCCGATGCGGAACCGGACGACACCCTTTCATGGGATAATTTAATTTATATCGCTGATTTAATGGAACATTCCCGCGAAATGGGAGTGTCATTATTAGGTGGTGAACCAACATTGCATCCTGATTTTGTAAATATTGTTCTCTATATGCTTGAACGAAATTTTCATGTTAATGTGTTTACCAGCGGAATTATGAGCGAGAAAATGTTTTCAGAAATGGAACGAAATCTAAGCAATGTACCTTCTGATAGATTATCATTTGTATGCAATGTAAACGATCCTGAAAAAACATCTTTTTCTGAACTTGAAACTGTTAGACGCTTTTTGAAAGCCTTTGGACATCTCAGCACAGCAGGATTTAATATCTATAAACCGGATTTTAAATTTGATTTCCTTTTTCAGTACATCAATGAGTTTGGTCTACACAGACATTTACGCTTAGGTTTAGCACATCCAATTCCCGGAAAGCAAAACATGTATGTTCCCATTGATAAAATGCCTCAAATGGCAGAAAAACTCATTTCCTATTTGCCTCAGTTGGAAATGATGAAAGTTAAAGCTGGTTTCGACTGCGGTTTTCCTTTGTGTATTTTTACAGAAGAACAAATAGGAAGGCTTTACATGCACAACAAAGGACATTTAAGTTTTGGCTGCGGTCCCGCTGTGGATATTGGCCCTGATATGACAGTTTGGGGTTGTTTTCCATTATCAAATATTCACAAAAAATCCCTTTTTGATTTTGATTCAATGCAGGATATCCGCAAATATTATATGGAAATACATCACAAAGTTAGGATTGAAGTTGCAGGTATTTATGAAAAATGTGATGAATGCGTTTATAGAGAAGAAGGTTTGTGTATGGGCGGCTGTCTGGCTCATTCATACAACCATTTTATAAAAGAACCCGAAGTACGACATAAAGGATTATTCTAATGAGAGAACAAATATTAGTTTTTCAATACGATCAGGGGTTACTCAGTAAGATTCATGAGAAGCCTATAATAGTAAAAGCCACTGATTACAGTCAATTGCATCAGATAATGGACGAAGCCAATCGGAACCACAATCATGTACATTGTCTCGTTTTTAACCATAAAGGCGCTTTTTCAAATATTCCTTTGCAAAAGGAATGGAAAGGCATTCCTATAGCAATTTACGCAACAGATTTTGGAAATTTTAAAGAGGTATTAAGTAAGATTCAACTCTTAAGAGAATTAAATTTGCGTGTTTTTCTTTCAACTGACGAAAAAGCCAATTTTACCAATCTTCATATTCTGGCGTCACTGGGTGTAGATTGTGGGATTTATTTTGGTGAAAAACCGGTTGACTGGGAAAGTATGCATGATTTACTTTCGTATGCCATTTATAGCAAGGTTGGTCATGGCTCAATTGAACCATTTCATTATTTGGTTTCCGCATACCACCCGCATCGTTTTACCGAATTCAATACCATTTATTTTAATAATCCTGAGCGCTATTTACATATCGACGAGGATGAAAATATTGCATTAAATGCTGTGGATTTAAAAGAGAAAAAATTTATTTCCAAAGGGCTGGAAAATATTCAGAAGATCAGTGATGATGAAACTTACTATGATAAACTTTTTGAATGGCAAACCCATTTTCAGGATATTGCGGGCTGCTCAGTATGCCCAGCATGGAGAGTATGTCTTGGTAAATTTTCAGATCAGGTAAAAGACAATCCTGGTTGTACAAAGTTTTTTGAAGAATTAATGGATGGAGCTGATTTTTTTCTTGCTAGGCAAAATCAATCAAAAAATAAGGAATTATGGCAACCATAATATTTAAGCCTACAGAAAAATGTAATTCCAATTGCATTTATTGCGATGTGGTAACCAGAAAATCACCAAAAACAATGTCCTTGGATTTGCTGGAACATATTTTTAAAAATATCAATGAATATCTCCAAAAATTACCCCAGGAAAGAATTCAATTGATTTGGCATGGTGGCGAACCATTACTTTTAGGAGAAGAATATTTTCTCAAAGCAATTGGTTTTCAGGAAAAGCACTGCCCCGAAACAAAAGACAGGATTGACCATGCCATGCAATCGAATCTGACTCTGGTAAAACAAAGTTACCTTGATATTTTTAAACGCATGGGAATGAACCAATTGGGCACAAGTTTTGAACCTTTACCCGGCATGCGTGGTCCTGGAAAAAACCGCGATTCAAAAATTTATAATACTCAGTTTTTTAAAGGAGTTAGTCTTTTAGAAAGAAATAATTTCGGTTGGGGTTTTATTTACGTTGTTACAAAAAGATCCTTAAAGAAACCTCTTGATATTTTTTATTTCTTGTCGAACATAAGGCTTAATGGCTGTTTTATGCTTAACCCTGTTCTGATTTACGGTGAGGACAAGGATAAAATTGCAATTACACCCGAGGAATATGCTGATTTTCTAGGTGCAATATTTCCTCATTGGTGGAAACACCGCGACCGCTTTCCAGATGTGAATCCTTTTAAGATGTTTACCGATAACATCATTGAGAAAAAACCTGTTCTTGGTTGTGCAGACACTGGTAAATGCGCCTACGGACATGTTTACATAGGGCCAAGTGGCGAAGCATCACAGTGTGGCAGAGCAGGCGACTGGGAAATAATTTCCTATGGCAACATCAAGGAACGATCACTTTTAGAAATAATGAAAGATAAACAAAGGGAACAATTTCTTGAACGTGATGAAATTTTAAAAAATGGTGAATGTACCGATTGCAAATACTGGGAATTTTGTCATGGAGGTTGCCCTCTTGATTCCTACAGCAAACATAAGGATTTTGTGCATAAAACAGAGTGGTGTGAAGCCAAAAGGATTTTTCTAAAAAAATATTTCGAACCCATTACCGGATTTACCGTATAAGAATAAATTATGGCTAAAATTTCTGCAACAAAAACAAAATTGCCAAAAGCAAAAGAAACAAGCAAAAAAAAGGAGAAGGAACCTCTCTGGGTTAATCCAGTTGGTGGTTTTGGAGATATTCTAATGCTTTCAGGAGTTCTGAAGCTGGCTTATGATAAAGACCCATCACAAAAGTATAATCTGATAAGGCGCACCAAATACTCGCATTTATTGCAAGGTCATCCTGCAATAGATAAAATTGGATTTCCGACCAAAAACGACAAAATATTGGATACAACTTACTGGTCGGACGATGTTTATGAAAAAGGAGAAGAGAGAGCCTATCAGTTGCTGGCAAAATCATTTGGATTGAAAACACCAGTGGATGAGAAATTATTTGTAGCTGGAGATTTGGAAATAGATCCTGTTTTGGATAAGCTAATTCCTTGGAAGAAAAAGAATGTAATTATTTCACCTACATCAGATTCGCCAAGAAAAATGATGCATCCGATGATATGGCATAATATAGTTGAATTCCTTGTGCAGCAAGGGTTTCTTGTTATACAAGTAGGCGTATCAAGGGATATACACATAAAAGGCGCGTATTCCTTAATAAACTTAACTACTCCAAGACAATTGATTTCATTAGTTAAAAAATGTAATTTTGTTGTTAGTTCTGATAATTTCATCATGCATGCTGCTCATTTGGTAGAAACTCCTGCGGTAGTTGTTTGGGGTCCAACAAAAGCAAATGTATATGGTTATGCTGAACAAGTGCATATTCAGGCTCCGCTTGATCATTGTAATTTAAAAAATGAATGCCTCGGACCAAAATATGCGCAAAATTATGCTACAATGTGTCCCCTTGGTCAAGAGCATTGTATTAGTAAAATTAGAATTGAAGATATTATTCATCATATAAATAACTTATTGTAAAACCAATTCTTAATTAATATGGATCAAAATCTTGAAAACATGGACCCCAAAAGCCTTGAGCAACAAAATCAAGGAAATGATCCCAAGTTATCCAGAAGAGATGCTCTTAAACGTGCAGCCAAACAAACTTTGGGTCTTGCAGGACTGTTTACCGTACTTCCAGCATTTTCTGCTGTTGCGGGATTGACAAATAACGAAGAAAAACTTCCGGCTTATTACGACTATTATAGTTACTATTCTAACTACTATAGTTACTATTCTAACTATTACAGTTATAGTTATTCGAGTTATAGTTACTACAGCTACAGCTATTACTACAACTATTACAGTTATAGCTATTACTACAACTATTACAGTTATAGTTATTCAAGTTATAGTTACTATAGCTACAGCAACTATCAAAATTACTATAGCTACAGCTATTACTACAACTACTATAGCTACAGCTATTACTACAACTATTATAGTTACAGTTATTACTACAACTATTATAGCTACAGCTATTACTACAACTACTATAGCTACAGTTATTACTACAACTATTACAGCTACAGCTATTATAGCTATTACAGCCAGAACCAGAATCAACTTATTTAAAAGGTTCCTAAATATTTACGAAATTCCGGTGTAAAACCCGGAATTTCTTTTTTAAATTTTTATATATGTATTTATTGTTTTTTAATCGTTTAGGTGTAACTGAAATTATATTAATTTTGGTAATTATACTTTTACTTTTTGGCGGGAAAAAAATCCCTGAATTAATGCGGGGCTTAGGTAAAGGGGTTAAAGAATTTAAAGATGCAAAAAGCATCGAAAACGAAACAAAATAAATCAACTTAAACTTTAATTATGCAAAGAATTGGTGTTACAGAAATCATTTTAATACTTCTTATAGTATTGTTGTTATTTGGAGGGAAAAAAATCCCTGAACTTATGAAAGGTCTTGGAAGAGGAGTTAAGGAATTTAAAGACGCCTCCAAAACAGAGACCAAAACTGGAGACGTTAAACCTACCGATGACAAAGAAATTGACAGTAAACCAATTGTTGAAACAGAAGAAAAAAAATAGGTTTTTAAGAAAATAAAGTCTTTTATTTATTAAAAGGGCACTCTCTGATGAGTGCCCTTTTTGAGTAATAAACAAGTTATTAACAATGAATTGTTGTTTAAAATCAGTTAACGGTAAACTTCATTTATAAAATATTTTGTATATTGCAGTCATTATAAGCAATAACATCAACAAGTACATCGTTTCTATTAAACAAAAACCATTGTCTATCTAAAGTATAAACAATATGAAATATAAAAAAGCAAGGTTAATACTCAGTTTTTTTGCGATAAGCATATTTGTATCCTCAGTTTCTGCTCAGAACATTTCAGATACATCCGTTATTAAATATAAAGCTCCGGTTGTATCGAAAGATAATCCTATTGCTGCCGCTCTCGACAGTGTTGCTAACCTGAGATGTTTTGAGAAAAACACATTTTCGACAGATGTGTCTAAGTTAAATAAGTATAAGTTTGCGGCTGGTTATGTTCCAGTATACCCTGATTCTATTTATGCTCAGCGTATTGCTAAACTGAATGCCAAATCGCCATTTGGACTTATTTATAATTCAGATGTTAAGGCATTTATAGACTTATATGCAGTAAAAAAACCTAAACTAACCGCCAGAACGCTTGGATTGGCTGAATTGTATTTTCCTTTGTTTGAGGAAATGCTGGATAAATATAAAATGCCTTTGGAACTAAAATATCTTGCCGTTGTTGAGTCGGCACTTAATCCTGTGGCAAAATCTCCTGCAGGAGCCGCCGGATTATGGCAATTTATGTACACTACAGGAAAAATGTATGATTTAAAAGTTGATTCCTATGTTGACGAACGCCTCGATCCGTATCAGGCTACTGTAGCGGCATGTGAGCACATGAGAGATCTGTATAAAATATACAAGGACTGGGCTTTGGTTCTGGCTGCATACAATTCAGGACCAGGTAATGTAAATAAAGCGATCAGAAAATCAGGCGGCGAAACTGATTTCTGGAAAATTAAACAATTCCTTCCAAAAGAAACTCAGGGTTATGTTCCTGCATTTATAGCTGTAGTTTATGTTATGAATTATGCAACAGAGCATAATATTTATCCTGTTGCCCCATCAATTTTTAGCGAAGATATTGACACTATTATGGTGAAACAAAAACTTACCTTCGAGAAAATCTCAGAATTTTTAAATATTCCACTCGATATGGTAACATATCTTAATCCATGTTATAAAGAAGGTGTTATTCCTGCTTTTCTTACTGATAAATATCCATTGCGCCTTCCAAAGAAATACATGGGTCCCTTTATGGTTAACGAAGATTCAATATACAATTTTAAAACAAAAGCAGAGGTCCAAAAAGAACAACTTCTTGCAATGAAGCTAAAGGAGCAGGCAAAAAAAGATTCCGCAAAAAAAACCAATACAGTAGTTTATAAAACGGATACCAGTATTGCAAAAATCAATTCTAATTCCTCAGATAAAACCAGAACAGTTTATACCGTTAAATCAGGTGATGGATTGGGCATAATTGCTTCAAAATACAACTGTACTATTGCCAATATTCAAACTTGGAACAATTTAAAATCAGCAAGCATTTATCCGGGGCAAAAGTTGTATGTTCAGGCTCCTGTAATTGTTAAAGACGATTCCACGTTTGCTGATAAAAGTGTAAAAAAAGACAGCGTAGTAGTTAATAAAACCGTAAATAAAAGTACTGACAACAAAATAGCGACACAACAAACCAATGTTAAGTACTATGTAGTTCAAAAAGGTGATACTCTTTGGGGAATTGCAAATCAATACAAGGGTGTAAGTGTAGAGGAAATCAAAAAGCTGAACAATCTCACAACCACAAGCACTTTGTACGTAGGACAAAAGCTGAAAATTAAAACAGACAGTTAGTCTTTATTCTCCTGCGGAAACCGCTTCACTTTTTAGAGATAACCTTACTCTTTTCTGGTTTTCTGAAATTACTTCTGCAATATCTTTCACTACAATTCCTGTTTTTCCCTGAAAAGTCTTTTTACATAGCGGACAAGAAGTAACAAGCAACTCCGGATTCGATTCGGTTAAATGCGATATCTCATGGCTGGTGATTTGATTGCGGTTTTCCTGCCCCAAAACCAAACTCCCTAGGCTTCCACCACAACAAAGGGTTTTGTTTTTTTCATAATCGAGATTTTGTAGTTCGAGCGCCATTGATAAAAGTTCTCTGGGTTCTTTGTATATTCCTGAGCCTCGTCCAAGTTCGCAGGGGTCATGGTAAACAGCTGATATTTCCTCTTTATTTAATGTTATTTTTCCACTTTCAACCAACCTGAGCAAATACTGTGTGTGATGCAAAACCTCAATGTCCAGATTATAATCTTCTTTAAAAATTCTATAACATATCGGACAAGATGTAACCAATAATTTGGCTTTGGAATCAGCAATTAATAATTTGTTTTTTGTAGTAAGTTCTTCTGCTTTTGAAAAATCACCGGCAACCATCGAAGGTCTGCCACAACAAATACTTCCATCCTTGTCGATAAATGAATAATCTACACCTGCCTCGTTGAAATTTTTTTCCATTGCCCTTGGAATAGAGGGCGTAAGGTGCGACATACAACCTGCAAAATATGCCACTTCGCTTGTTTTTGCCTTTGCTGGGATTACATAATCAAGGGTATTGCCACTAACTTTAAAATATTTTGCCCTTTCGCCAATTCTTATGTTGTTTATATCAATTCCTACGGGACAAACTTCCATACAACGGCCACACAACAAGCAATCAAATGTTGGTGTTTCCTGTGACTCCTTGTTTCTTATTGATTGCAGAAAGTAAACTGCCTGAGTTTGGGTCACCCCAATGGTTTTTGAGAGTTTGCACTTTCCAATACAGATTCCACATCGGGGGCAAGCATTTATCTCAATTTCAGAAAATATCGACAATCGTTTTTCAGAACTTATTCCAAAATTTTTCAAAAATATTAAAACGATCTCCGTTGGAATATGCATGTATCGTGAAAAAGGCAAAGAAATAAAGAACAAACCGAGCGATAAAGAATATGCCCACCAAATAGGATAGGAGAGTATTTCTATAGGTAAAAAGGATGCAAAAAATTGCCCTGAGTTATTTGTTAAAAACCCACCATTTTGAAAAGTACCAGCGGTAAAGCTTTCGGCCAAATAACGCAATGGAAAAATAAACCACAAAGTATAAAGCGCTAGCTTATCAAAAGGCTTATATACTGTTGTACTGCACATTCCAAATAGTTTTTTATACATTCTTTTGGTAAATGCAAGTGTAATACCGGCCAGTACAAATAAAAGCAGAAAATCCATGATAAACTGGAATTCGTTTGCCCAAGGAAAAGAGGAAATATTATGATTGAAAAATTTAAAGAATATTGGTTCGTAAGGCATGCTGAAGGCCCTGTGACTGTGAATTTTAGATTCGATAGTTCCCCCGATAATCAGTAAAAACCAGCCGAATGCAATACTCATGTGCATGTAGCCTAGTACCGGATTAACTTTAAATACTTTTCGGTGTAAAAGACTTTCGAAAAAGACTTCCTTAATGGCTTTAAAAAGCTTAAAGCTAAATATTCCTTTCAGAATTTTGATTTTATCTGTTTTTTTAAAACGAATGAGCCATGAAAAATAGCGATAGATTAGCATTGCAAAAAGCAATACCATTCCTATAGAAAAGGGAAGAACAAAAGGATCGTAATTCATAATGCTGATTTTTCGAAGTATTCTCTGATTTTAAGAATCATGTTTCTGGTATTTACGCCTCTTGGGCAAGCTAAATAGCACTTTCCGCAGAACATACATTTTGAAATTTCTTCTTTCAAACCGTCGATTTCTCCTCTGCGAAGCAAGGTTTGAAGTTTTCGAATATTGAAATCGGTAAAATTTGCTGCACTGCAAGTGGCGGTACATGTTCCACAGCCAATACAGGTTTTAAACGAAGGTTCCTTTTCGCAAACATAGGCAGCTATTTTTAGATCGTTCTTATCGAGATCGATTTGCCTGTCCTTACTGAGTTTGTATCCGAAGTTGATCATGCCTTTTTAGGAATTCTGTTTTCAATAGTATAACCTTCGAGATAACTGGCAGTGAGTAATGCTGCAGCACGGGCATCGGCAAACACATTGTTAATGGTTCTGGGCGCCATGCAACATCCTGCAAAAAACACCCCAGGAACATTTGAAACCGTAGTCATGGTATGTTGATCCTGACATTTAAGGAAGCCGTTTACGCCAAAGTTCATTCCCAGCATGGTTCCTATTTTTTTTGTTCCTTCCGAAGGAATCATTCCTACCATTAGAACCAACAAGTCAACACTCATACGTAAGGGGCGGCCTGCCAACGTATCTTCTACTTTAACCAGTATGGTGCCATCTATGTTTTCGCATGCTTCAGAAAGTCTGCCACGAATAAAATTGACGCCATGTTTTTCTTGCGATTGTTTGTAAAGCGATTCAAAATGCATCCCAAACATGCGAAGATCCATGTAAAAGCAATACACTTCTGACTCGGGAATCATTTCTTTTATTTCAATGGCTTGTTTTACTGCGGTTACACAGCAAACTTTGGAACAATAAACATTTCCGACTTTTTCGTCGCGCGAGCCAACACAATGTACAAATCCTACCTTTTTAGGCACACGACCATCGGTGGTTGTTATTTTTTCTCCTGTCAAAAATTTTTCTTCAAGTTCGGCCGAAGTAATTACATTATCGTAAATTCCATAGCCATATTCTTCTTTTTTCCGGGCATCAAATAAATCGTAACCTGTTGTAACAACCACTGAATCTGCTTCAAATACTCTATTATCGGCAAGTTTTATAATAAAACCATTATCAACTTTTGTAGCATCTGTAATATCTGCATTGTATTCCACTTTTACTTTTGCAAGGTCAATTCCTTTATTTAGAAAATCTACTACTTCGCTTCCCAGACTCATAGTTGGAAATAATTTCTCCCATTTCAGCAATCGACCGCCAAGTTTATTGGTTTTTTCCATTAGGGTTACCTCATAACCCAAGGATGTGAGATAAGTGGAAACTTCCATTCCTGCAATTCCACCTCCAATTACAATTACTTTTTTTGCCATGTGCTTTTTGCCATTACTTTATAATAATACAGAAGTATTTTAAATAGAATTAGAACTTTCAGAGATTTTTGGAATTCCTAAATTTTTACCATTTACTCCTTGATACTTTTCTTCAGCCTTATAAACTACTCCCATTTTGTCCAAAACAGGTTCGCAATCAATCTGATGCATTTGCAAACCCAAATCCCAAGGATTATATCCAAGAACAAGACCTGCAACTTCTTCGTAAGTAAAAACAGGAATTCCCTGGCCGTCAGAACCATATTTTTTACCTTCCATTTCGGCTATGGCATATTGCCATTTATCCAAAAACATAGGGCAGCCCGGACAGTTGGTAATAATCATATCGGGTTTGTAAGGCTCCATGGATTCAAACTTTTTATGAGAACACGACATGGAATAGCCGCGGTTTGCCTGAACAAGATATTGCCTGAATCCAAAGCCACAGCAATGGCGGCGTTCGGGATAATCAATAATCTGTCCGCCCCAATCTTCAACCATTCCAATAAGAACATAAGGGTATTCGGCACCACCAATACCTTTGTTGGGGAACATTTTAGAATAATGACAGCCAATATGTTCAACAACTCTTAATGGTTCGCCAGTATTTTTATTTACTAATTTATATTTGGCTCTTGAAGCAATCTCTTTACGAAATTTAAAAATAATATCGCTGGCATGTGCTATGTTTTCGGGTATTTCAAATTCACGCCCGGTAGCCTCTTTGAGGTATTTCCTAATTTGTGCTTCCTTTTCGGGAAAATGATGCCAGGTGTCAAGCACTTCAGTATAAATACCAAATGAAGTGATGCAAGATGGAACAAGATTTTTATATCCCGATTCTGTCATTAATGCAAATTGTCGCGCAACTACAGTCATCATTGTGTCAATAGGGACAACATCTCCGTGATATCCAATGCCTGTACAGGTTGTATGACAAGGGTTTTCGTGAATATCTTTGCCTAATTCCTCTCGCATTATGCGTAAAAATGTGGTTTCTGAACCCGGGAAAAAATTTTGGCGCACACAGCTTCTCACATAAAAGTAATGGTCATCAGCTATTTCTTTCTGATATTCTTTCCAGATATTATGTTTGCCTTCAATTTTCATCTCTGGTATGTTTATTATTATTTTGTGTGTAAATGTGTTCAAAATATTCGTTGTCGAGGCCTTCTCCGAATTTTAGTCCCATTTCCTCCGCTTTTTTTCTTGAAAAGTTTTCAATTTTTTCAAAACGGTCATTTCCTCCTGTCACTTCAAATATTTTGCGAATTTCATTCATTGAATTTTCTGGAATTTTACGTAGTATTCCTGGACCATCGCCTTGATAATTTGCGCCAAGGCGTTCAAACAAATCGTGCCAGTTTTCCTGTATCCAATCCCAAACTGGACCTTGTTCTGGATGTAAAGATGTTCCAACCCCATGTAAGTAAAGACAATAGCCATGTGCTAAAATCCAGTCGCCTACCGTACGTTTAACAGCAAGTTGCTGGCGTCCTTTTTCCGATTCTGTAAAATAACCCAATTCCTGCGACAATGAACGCAAGGCCATTATAATAAGCCCTGGCGCATTACCGCGCGGACAACGGGTTTTGCACGACATGCATTCGCCGCAATACCAAATAGTTTCACTTTTTAGCAATTCAATAATTGAGTCATCGTTGCGAGATTGTATCGTGTCCACTATATTACGGGGATCGTAATTATAAAATTCGGCAGCAGCGCAAATAGCAGTGCAGGTTCCGCAGTTGATGCAGGCTTTGAGGCCTTCTTCAAGCCGCACATCCTCAGCCAGTTTATTAAAAAGTGAACCCATGTTTATCTATTAACAATATAAAGTATATCGGATTAGTATGCAAAGATAAAAA
>JBBQSF010000003.1:0-51554 GCA_038214085.1 Bacteroidales bacterium
GTTGGCAATGCACAAGAGAAAAAAGAAGAACCAAAATTTGGAATTAAATTTTCGGGATTTGTTAAGACGGATATTTTTTACGACACGCGCCAAACAGTGAATATTCGTGAAGGTCATTTTTTACTTTATCCTGATAATATTTTGCCTGATGCAGACAAAACAGATATTAACGCTCATGCAGGTTTTAATATGTTATCCATACAGTCTCGGTTAAAAGGTGCCATAAGCGGCCCTGATGCTTTTGGTGCAAAAACATCGGGTGTTTTAGAAGCCGATTTTTTCGGAAATTCTGGATCCGGGCTGGATGATGTGAATGGATTCCGATTGCGTCATGCTTTTGTGAAGTTAAACTGGAAATCCACAGAATTGCTTGTAGGTCAGTATTGGAATCCTAATTTTATTGCTGAATCCTATCCCGGTGTTGTTTCTTTCAATACTGGCGGACCGTTTCAGCCATTTGCTCGCAATCCGCAAATACGTTTCTCAAAAACGTTTGGCGGTTTAAAAGTGATTGCATGTGCATATGCTCAACGCGATTTTACAAGTGTGGGCCCTGAGTATGCAATAGTGAATGGAAAGTATACTTCAACAGCATTGGCAAGTTCAAAGTTTTTACGCAACAGTGGAACTCCTGATGCGCATTTGCAAATTCAATACAAATCCGATTCAGCAAATTATATTGTTGGAGCCGGAATTGATTATAAAACAATCACACCTGAATTATACACTGTTAACAATGCTGCTACAAAAAGATATGCCTCCGATCAAACATTGTCAAGCATTTCTGCCGTAGCTTTTGCAAGCAAAAAATTCAAGCCGGTTACGGTTAGGGTTGAAGGAGTTTATGCCCAGAACGCTTACGATGTCATTATGATTGGGGGATACGCAGTGAAAGAGATAACAGATACAGCAACAGGAGCCAAAGAATTTACCAACCTTAATACTGCTTCGGCATGGGCCGATTTCCAATCAACAGGAAAAAAAGTGCAATTTGGAATTTTTGGGGGCTTTTCGAAAAACATGGGATCCAATGATTCCATTCAAGGAACCATTTATGCAAGAGGCTCAAATATTGATTATTTATATCGGGTAGCTCCAAGAGTTGTTTTTCTTGCAGGAAAACTCAGTATTGCCATAGAAGCAGAATATACATTCGCAATGTACGGAACTGCCAACGGGGATAAAAAAGGCGGAGTAACAAATGGTCAGGCGGTAGCAAATACACGCGGATTATTGGCATTTATTTATAATTTTTAATCTCAGCATTAACAATTAAAACGTAAAGTTTTCGCCCGAACACATTTGTTGTTCGGGCGTTTTTTTAGTTGGGTATTATCACCAAAACAATTCATCAGAATAAATTTGTTTAATTTTTAGTTGTCAGTATAATAAAATATAATCTATTTATTTTTTCTTTATGACCTTTCTTGAAATTAAAAAAACTTGCAAGATTTAGATGGAATTCGTATCTTTAAAAGATAAATTTGTTTATAAAAAAAAGAAAAATGAAGAAGATATTAATAATAATGTTTGCCTTGTTTTTATCCGTGGTTTGTAAATCGCAATCCACAAATTTTATTGCAAAAGATTTTTCAAAGCATACTTTGATAACTAACCTTGATTATTCAAATTTAGATTTTGGAAGTAATTCCAAAAAAGTCTCATGCTATTCTTTCGATCTCAAATTAATGTCGCCACAAAATGGATTGTTTTACGATCCTCAATACTACCAATAGGTTTACTTCGATAATATTCTCAATTCCAATAATAAAAAATATTTTGTGTACAACCTGCATCATTATGTAAATGATCCAATAGCACCATATTCAAATTTTAATATTGCATTGGTTGGGGGAACATTAAATTATTTGATTCTGTTATTTGAGAAGAAATAAAAAAATTCTTGAGTAATAAAAAAAAATCGCCCCGAAAAGAGCGATTTTTATATTTGAGTTTAATCTGTTTTTATACCGATACTTAATTCGTAGTAGTCCAAAAAAAAGGACTCCAACGATTTCATGATCGGCATTTACCATACTACTAAGCAAGAAATAGTCTTTGGCCTATTTCTTACTAAGTATTGGTATTACTTAATTTCCCATGTGTCACCGCTGTTTAGCAGGTCGTCAACACATTTGATTAATGAGGTAGCTTTCGCAGATTTGATCTGTTCTTCCACCATGTCATCATAAGTCGGGAACATCGCAGAACGAATAACGCCCAATGCTACAGGATAAAAAGGAGGTTCCATTTTTGCAAGCATTAAGTGAACCCCGGGATCTTGTTCGTACTGGTCGTGGATAAGCAGGTCATCTTCAGAAATGCTGTTCACCCCAATTTGAACCACTTCGAGTTTGGTTCCTTTTAATCGGATACCTTTTTCTTTATTCTTACCGAAAATCATTGGTTCACCGTTTTTAAGAATGAGCATCTGATCCTCACGAATATCTTTAGCCGTGATTGACTGATGAGCACCATCATTAAAAATAATACAGTTTTCCAGTATTTCCACAACAGAAGTTCCGTCGTGTTTTGCGGCTTCAAACATTACTTCGGTCATCAATTTTGGATTGGTGTCCACTACTCTTGCAAAGAAAGTTCCCTGTGCGCCTAAAACAAGTTCACCAGGATTAAACGGGTGTTCAATAGTTCCCTGGGGAGATGTTTTGGTAACACTTCCTAATGGGGAAGTAGGAGAATATTGTCCTTTGGTAAGCCCGTAAATTTGATTGTTGAACAGCATAATGTTCAAATCAACATTGCGGCGGATTATGTGTATAAAATGATTTCCACCAATTGCCATTGAATCTCCATCGCCGGTTGCTACCCATACACTTAAGTGTGGATTTGCAATTTTAACGCCCGTTGCAATTGGATTTGCTCTTCCATGGATTCCGTGAAAGCCATAAGTGTTTACGTAATATGGAAAGCGAGATGAGCATCCAATTCCGGAAACCATCATAAAGTTTTCTTTTTTGTAACCAATTTTAGGAAATACACTGGCCACAGATGATAAAATGGCATGACCTCCGCATCCGGGACACCATTTAACCATTTGGTCGCTCACAAAGTCTTCTTTTGACAGCGGTACCCTTGATCTTTCAACTGTTAAGTTTTCTTCCATGGCTTATTTCTCCTTTAATATTTTGGTAAAGTTATCAACTAATTCGCTTTGCGTAAACGGCAAAGACTGGGTCTTGTTCAATTGCAAATATTGGTGTTGCGGATGTTTCATACGCAGGTAATTTACAAATTGGCCGGCATTAAGTTCGCAAACCACAATTTTTTTGAATTTTGCAAAGATATCCGCAGTATTTTTTGGCAATGGCATGATATAATTGAAATGCGCATGGCTTACTTTGTGTCCTTTTTCCTGCATTTCCTGAACACCAGTAAGAATACTTCCATAAGTACCACCCCAGCTTACTACTAATAGATCACCTTCTTTTTCGCCATAAACTTCCAGTTCAGGAATAAAATCAGCTACCTTTTCAACTTTCTCAGCCCTGAGTTTCGTCATCAATTCGTGGTTCAGCGAATCTGTAGAAACGGTACCAGTAATATTTTCCTTTTCAAGTCCGCCAACTCTATGGCGTAAGCCTTCGGTTCCGGGTATTGCCCAACCTCTTACCAATGTTTCAGGATTACGAAGATAGGGTTTGTAATTTGGATCGTTTGCTTTTACAATTGGAGGATTTATCGCAGGTAGATCTTTTACTTTAGGGATTCTGAATAATTGTGAGCCGTTTCCGAGTGCTCCGTCAGTAAGAAGTATTACAGGAGTCATGTGTTCCATAGAATATTTTGCCGACATGTAAGCATAATAAAAACAATCGGCAGGAGTAGAGGCTGCTATTACAATAACAGGGCATTCGCCATTTCGTCCAAACAAAGCTTGATAAAGGTCAGACTGTTCTGATTTTGTGGGTAAACCTGTAGATGGCCCTCCCCGCTGAACATTAACAATAACAAGTGGAAGCTCAGTAATAACTGCAAGTCCAATGGCTTCGCTTTTGAGTGATAAACCAGGCCCTGATGTAGTAGTAATGGCAAGAGATCCTGTAAAACTTGCACCAATGGCGGAACAAATACCTGCAATTTCGTCTTCTGCCTGAAATACTTTTGCGCCAAGAGATTTGTGTTTTGCAAGTTCGATAAGAATTTCAGTTGCAGGAGTAATAGGATAAGAACCTAAAAACAATGGGCGTTCAGAACGTTCGGAAGCAGCAAGTAAACCCCATGCAGTTGCAATATTACCAGTAATATTACGGTAACGACCTTTATCCATTTTTGCTTTTGGCACCTCAACAACATGAGATTCCAGTGCTTCCATAGTGTCGGCATAATTATAACCTGCTTGTAAAACAGCTTTGTTTGCCAGAACTACTTGTGGATTCTTTTTGAATTTTTTTTCGAAAAACTCAAAAGTGTGTTCTAATTTACGACTGAAAAGGTAATAGACGATTCCCAGAGTAAACATGTTTCTGGTTTTGTCAGCCATTTTGCCTTCTATGTTAATTTCTTTAAGCACTGCACGGGTTATAGAACTAACCGGAGCCGCAACCAGATTATATTTTTGAAGACTGCCATCAGTAGTAGGGTTGCTTTTATAACCAGCTTTTTCGATGGTTTTTTCATCAAAAGAATCGTTGTCAACAATAATGGTTGCACCGATTTTAGCCCACTTTAAGTTCGATTTTAGAGATGCAGGATTCATACATACCAGTACATCGCAGAAATCTCCAATGGTGTTGATTTTGTTTTTCCCAAAATGAACCTGGAATCCTGATACTCCTGCAACAGTATTATGTGGAGCTCTGATTTCAGCAGGATAATCTGGAAAAGTAGAAAGGTCGTTGCCATCAAGTGCGGCTGCATCAGAAAATAATGTTCCGATCAATTGCATGCCATCACCCGAATCGCCCACAAACTTTACTACAACATTATCCTGTTCGGTAATGTTTTTTTTCTTGGTAGCCATATAATTATAAGTTAGGGTTTATTATTATTCTGCAAAATTAATGAATTATTAAAGTCTGTCAGAAAAATCCCAGATTTTATTTTTGGTTTGTAATGCTTTTAAAATCAGTAAGAAATCTAAATATGCGGAATCCAATTTGTAATTATTCTCATTGAATATTTGCATTTGCACCTTTTAGTATTGACAAAGCAAAAGAAATGTTATAGTTTTGCTTTATCATAAAATTAAGAATGAAAGATAAATTAATTTACTTGTTTTTTCTGATATTCTCAGGTTTCCCTTTTTTTGCTTATTCACAAACACCATTATCCGATAGTGCAAGAAAGAGCCCTTTAAACTATTTGGGAATGAATGGTATCAAGGAGTCCTTATCAATTCAAAAAGTAATTTCTGTAAATGAAACCAGTTTATTTCCACTTATTCTTACAAAAAAATCACGCTGTCTCATATATATGAGTGAATATAAAACCAAAGATTCACCTGTTGAAAAAAAAGATGTTCTTTACTTTTGCTGGGACAAAGAAAAAAACCATCATGAGCAAGGAAGTCTACTATTGAACGACAGTATGGAGTCCCTTTACAAAATAAAAGACCCTGAAGAGTTTTTTTTTATAACTATCAATCAGGATGTTTTTATGGCATCTGAAATTGATCAGGGGAAAATAAAATTTTCAAAACAGAACATCAATACAAAGTACTATGAAGGGAATGCCTGTGTCAGTCCTGATGGAAATTCGTTATATTTTGTAAGTAACAGAGATGGCGGTTATGGAGGGAAAGATATTTACGGTTGCGAAAAACTGAGCGACGGCAACTGGAGTACACCATATAATCTTGGTTCAAAAATAAATACACCTGTCGACGAAGAATCTCCTTTTCTGCTTGCTGATGGGGTTACATTGTTTTTTAGTTCGAAGGGGCATGATTCTTTTGGCGGTTTTGATATATTTACTTCAACTTTGTCTGATGAAGGATATTGGTCGGAGCCGGAAAATATAGGTTATCATATAAATACAACTTTTGACGAATTAAATTATGTTTCGGACGAATACGGCACATTTGGATATTTTTCAAGCAATAAAGACTCATATAAGTACTTCGATGTTTATTTCATAAATTATTAAAAAAATTTCTGCCCTTTTAATTAATTAGAATTCATAAAAATTGGGGATTTTTTACAAAAAAAAGATCGTTATTTCATTTTATCAGATTATCTTTGCAGAAGTTAATAACTTAAATTCCAAAAACAATGGCTTATAAGATTACTGAAGATTGTACTGCATGCGGTACATGCATAGATGAATGCCCTGTGGAAGCAATTTCCGAAGGCGAAATCTATAAAATTGATGCTGAAGTTTGCACAGACTGTGGTGCTTGTGCAGATGTATGTCCGGTTGAAGCAATTCATCCTGAATAATTGCATATTTGGTAAAGAAATTTACTGCTAACAGTTTTAAATTACAAAATAAGTGAGTTCTGATAATTCGGGGCTCACTTTTTTTTAAAAAATCACTTAATTATGCCATACAAAATTATTTCTTCCTGTATCCGAACTCATGCCTGTATTCCCCGCTGTCCGAATAATGCTATTTACAAAGCTGGAGAAGAATGGAGTATGGCAGATGGTACAAATCATCCCGATACGGCTAAACAGCCTGCACTATCAGGAAATCTCACTTATATTGTACCTGAAAAATGCAACGATTGTATTGGCCTTTTTGAAGAGCCACAATGTGTAGATGTCTGTCCAACTGGAGCAATAATTCCTGATCTTGACAAGCAGGAAAGCAAAGAAACTTTGCTGAACAAAAAAAAACTGCTGCACGGCTAAGCCAAATGCAGCAGTTTATTCAGATTATTTTTATTTTTAAATAACGTTATTAAAACCTGATTTTGATACTTCCAAAAATTTCCCTTGCAGCAGCGGGTTGATATGAATTTCCATCGGGATCTGGTTCTGTAAATGCCATATATTTGGTATCTGCAATATTTTTTACTGCAAGACTGCATTCACCTGTTATTCCTTTAATTGTCCACTGATAAGAAACACGAGCATGATACAGGTTAAATCCATCCTGCCAGTTTTGGTAAATTGCCGGGTCGAGTGAACCGCTGTATGCGCTTGCATCTGTATAAATCGCCCACTTTGATTGCAATTCAGTTCCTAAACTAACTTTAAAGTTTTTGTTGATTGAATATACTGCTTCGGCGTATAGCTGGTGTTTTGGCGAATTTGGTAACCATTGGCCTACAGCGGGAGGAACTGTTAATACATATGCGGTATCAGTATAAACAGGGTCAATAGTTGCTGAAGTGTATTGATAATCAGCATAAGTGTATGCAACAGATAAACTCAAATTCTTCAATGCCTTGTAAATGATGAGCGTTTCTATGCCTTTGCGTTTGCTGTTTCCTGCATTTCCATAAAAAACTTCTTGGTTTCCTCTGCCGCTTTGTTTGAAACGGAAAAAGTCGTTTTCGGTATTCATGTTAAATCCGGTTACTTCGTAATATAATTTGTTTCCAATAAAACCTCTTAAACCAAATTCAATACAATCAGATGTTGCGGGAACCAGATGTGTGTTGAATCCACTATAACCTACTGGATTGTTTGCAAGTTCTTCTGTGGATGGAGGCATAAATCCCTGACTGAAATTTCCAAAAGCAGTAATTGCATCGGCGAAAGAATAGCTTGCACCAACCCTTAGCGTGGTTTTTGTAAAATCTTTATTTGTAGTGGCAGTATCAGATCCAACCATTTTATTGGTAAGTTCGTTTTGCATGTCGTCATATCTTACGCTTCCTATCAGACTGAATTTTTTAATATCAAGCTTGTACAAAAAGAAGGCGCCGAAAGCTTTTTGCGAAATGATCTGATTGGCAAGCAGGCTGTCGGTTTCAATGTTGGTTTCGTCAATACTTTCAACTCTGTTAACATTGGCAGCACTTTCCAATTTGTACATGTTTATATTCTGCCATTTCAAATCAGTTCCTACGCTGAAATTGTGTTTAATGTTTTCTGATCCCAAATGTAAATTATACTGGGCGCTTAAACCCGGAACGGTATAATCTCTGTATTCAGCACATTTATTGCTGGTTTCCTTGTATTTCCACGAACGCAAATATGAGCTGATCTTTACATCTTGTTTGTCGCTGATTATGTATGAACCGATAAGACCTGTAGTGGTTCTGTTTGTTTTTTGATATTCGTTAAACGGGCATGCGTCAGGGTTGGCCTGCAACAGGTTGTCAAACTGAGTAATATTAAGACCTTCAGGATTCTGCTGGAAATAATCAACATGAGAAAAAACCTGAGTAATCATGAGGTTTTTTATAGGATGAAAATTGATCTTTTCGTATAATTTATTGCCCCAGTATGCCTGATGATCACGGTATCCGTCGCCACCGTTTCGGGAATAGCTGACTCTGTAATCAAAATCCTGTTTAGAGCCATCGAGCTGAACCAGTGACTTCATAAAACCATTTGAGCCAACATATTGGCTGATCTCACCGCCAAAAGGTTTTAAACCGCCATCGTTTGTTGTAATATTAAGCATTCCGGCAGCACCGCTTCCACCATATAAACTTGCTGCAGGACCACGCAAAACTTCAATGTTTTTAATTGTGCTCCAGTCCACATCATATAAATCAGGTGCAAACCCTGAAGGATCATTGATTTGAATTCCATCAAGCATAACCCCGATTCCCCTTAAACCGCGCTCGGTAAGTATTCCCTGTCCTCGAATGGATAAGTGAACACGTTCGCCGTCATGCTGATTATCAATTCTTACGCCAGGTACCAAACGCAGGGCTTCTTCCGCACCAATGGATTTTGGCATAAGCGAAATTTGATTATAGCCTACAAAAGTGATTGATCCGGGATTGTTTTTTAAAAAAAATGGAATTCTGTTGGATGTTATGATTATTTCTTTTAGTGTATTTATTGAAGTGGTGTCCAAAGGGCTTTGTGCTGCAAGCATACCGCTCAAAACCACAAAAACCATTGTGAATATCTTTTTCATAATTGTTTTTTTTATTGTTAATAATAAGTCATGCCCCTCTACCGAAACATAAAGGTTAAATAAACAATTCTTGCAATATCAAAAAATGCTGATATACGCAAAAGTGAAATTACGGCAAAGGTGAAAATTAAATGATGAAAGAAAACACGTTTGGAGGAGGGTCTGGAACTTCAGATTTAATTGAATTATAATGAAACAAAACTAAAGGAATTTTAGATTTTGCAGTTTGAACCGATATCTTTATTTCAGGAAGTTGGTTGAGATATTTAAAACCTAGAAACTTTCGAAGGATTTTATTGGTTTGGCTGCTTTCATTATTTTTTTTGGTAAAATCCGAAACCAGTTTGCTTTCCTTCTTATCATTTATACAATAGAAATAAACATCAGTGCCGATATTTTTTTTTCTAACAACATCAAACATTTCTCCATTGCGCGTAAATTCCTTGCCAGGCTTTAGCCATGCTACTTTATTAAGATCATTTTGATGGATAATAACTAAATAAAGATCATCGTCTTTTAATCCCTGTTCTATCTTTTCTTTTATTTCATGCTGAATTATGCTTTTTTCAAAATAAAAAATGAGGTAATTGCCTCCGAGCATAAACATGAAAATAGAAAGAATTAATATGGGAAAAATTTTCCGCATTTGTTATGTTAGATTGTTTTGCAAAGTAAGAATAAAATTACTTTACATTTATCATTTTAGCTGTTTTCTTTTTTGTATTTTGCAATGCTGGCGTATTAAAATTGCGTAATTTTGTACTTGAAGCTTAAAATATAAATGGACAAATTCTCTTATTTAAGTAATATAGATCCTGATAAACTCGATGATTTGTATAATTCGTATAAATCAGATCCGAGTTCAGTAGATGTTAGCTGGCAAAATTTTTTTAAAGGCTTTGAATTTGGTTTGGCAAATTTTCATAAAGATAAATCTGGATCAATACTTCCTGAAGAGTTTAAAGTAATGAATCTGATACTTGCATACAGGCAGCGTGGTCATTTATTTACTAAAACAAATCCGGTTCGTGTACGAAGAAAATATTCCCCCACTCTTGACATAGAAAATTTCGGACTGACCAATTCTGATCTAAATACTCTTTTTAATGCAGGAATAGAAATTGGCATTGGTAAAGCAAAGCTTCAGACCATTCTTGATCATCTGAAGCAAACCTATTGCAATACAATCGGCATCGAATACATGTATATTCGTATTCCGGAAATTGTTGATTGGTTTAAGCAAAAAATGGAACCGGTACAAAACATTCCTTCTTTTACTGGAGACGAAAAACTTCATATTCTTGACAAACTCAGCGAAGCAGTTCTTTTTGAGAAATTTATTCATAAGAAATTTCAGGGTCAGAAACGCTTTTCTCTTGAGGGTTGTGAAAGTCTGATTCCCGCACTTGACGCGCTTATTGAAGCTGGTAGTGGTTCCGGCGCCGAAGAATTTATTATCGGCATGGCACATCGTGGCCGATTAAATGTTCTGGCAAACATTCTGCATAAGCCATATAAAAATATTTTCAGCGAATTTGAAGGCAATGAATATGAGGATGATTATTTGCTGGGCGATGTTAAATATCACCTGGGATATTCTTCCGAAACAACTACTGCTAAAGGAAAAATAATAAAACTTGGGGTGGTGCCCAATCCTTCACATCTTGAAGCAGTAAGCCCCGTTGCTCAGGGTATTGCTAGAGCAAAAATTGATCATGACTTTAATGGTGACAATTCTAAAGTTATCCCAATTTTGATTCATGGCGATGCATCTCTTGCTGGGCAGGGAATTGTTTATGAAGTACTGCAGATGTCGCAGCTCGACGGATACAAAACCGGAGGCACCATACATGTTGTAATTAATAACCAAATCGGATTTACTACAAATTATCTCGATGCCAGATCAAGTATCTATTGCACCGATGTTGGCAAAACCATTCATACTCCAATAATTCATGTAAATGCCGACGATGTGGAAGCCGTTGTGTATGTAATTCAATTGGCTGTTGAATTCCGACAGAAATTTAAAAAAGATATTTTTATTGATATGCTTGGTTATCGCAAGTACGGGCACAACGAAAGCGATGAACCCCGTTATACTCAGCCACTTTTATATAAAATAATTGAAACCCATCCAAATCCTGAAGAAATATATATCCGGAAACTTATTTCGGAAGGGTATGCAGTTAAATCAAGAGAAGCGGAAATCGAAGCAGAGTTAAATTCAATATTAGAGGAAAGGTTAGATGAAGCAAAAAAAATTAAAAAAGGAAATATTACAGCTTTTCTTGAGCAAAAGTGGCAACATATATCCCGTGCTGTTGCTGACGATTTCCTAATCTCTCCAGAAACAGGAATTTGCAAAGAAACCATTTTAGAACTGACGTCAAAAATAACAACATTACCTGAAAATAAACAATTTTTCAGGAAAATTGTAAAACTAATGACCGACAGAAAAGAAATGGTTGAAACTGCTGGAACCGTTGATTGGGCAATGGCCGAACACCTTGCTTATGCGTCGTTACTGAATCAGGGTTTTTCTGTCAGAATAAGCGGACAGGATGTGGAGCGCGGAACTTTTTCGCACCGCCATGCTGTTTTAAAAATGGAGGATTCAGAAGAAGAATTCATTCCATTAAAAAATACTGAGCAAGAAAAAGCACGTTTTGAAATATACAATTCATTGCTTTCCGAATATGGGGTTTTGGGTTTTGAATATGGTTATGCAATGGTTTTGCCTGATGTTCTTACAATATGGGAAGCTCAGTTTGGCGATTTTTTCAATGGAGCTCAGATCATAATCGACCAATATATCTCGAGTGCTGAAGACAAATGGAAAGTGATGAATGGGTTGGTAATGCTGTTACCTCATAGTTACGAGGGCCAGGGACCAGAACATTCGAGTGGCAGAATTGAGCGCTTTCTTGTGTTGTGTGCCAAAAACAATATTCAGTTGGCAAATTGCACTACCCCGGCCTCTTTCTTCCATATTTTAAGACGTCAACTTCTTCGTAAATTTAGAAAACCTCTTGTAATTTTTACACCAAAAAGTCTTTTACGTCATCCAGCATGTATTTCACCTGTTGATGAGCTTGTATCAGGAAAATTTGAAGAAATAATTGACGATAAAGATGCAAATCCGCAAGAAATTACGAAACTCGTTTTCTGTTCAGGAAAAATATTTTACGAACTGCTCGAAGAAAAGAAAAACAAAAATATCAAAAATGTAGCTTTAGTTCGCATTGAACAGTTGTACCCCTTTCCTATAGATCATTACAATACAATTGTTCAGAAATATCCGAAGGCTCTGGATCATTTGTGGGTACAGGAAGAACCTGAAAATATGGGAGCCTGGAGTTATTTTTTGCGTTTGTTCAAAGCGAAAAAATTCAGATTAATTGCACGCCCACCAAGTGGAAGCCCCGCTACAGGTTCAAGCAAATTTCACTTGCAGCAACAACGGAAACTGATAGAAAAAACTTTCGAAGAATGCGATTGTGAAAGAGTTTGCAGCGAATGTAAAATAATATGTATTGAAAAACCAAATGCGATATGATTGAAGAAATAATTGTTCCAAGTCCCGGAGAATCAATCACTGAAGTTGAACTCACACGCTGGTTGGTGTCTGATGGCGATTTGGTAAAGAAAGATCAGGAAATTGCAGAAGTGGATTCGGATAAAGCCACCCTTACCATTACCGCAGCTTTGTCTGGAAAAATTAAAATTGAAGTGCTGGAGAATGAGAGAATTCCTGTTGGGAAGAAAATTGGAAGCATTGATACTTCTATTGACGTTCCCGATTACGATATTAAAAAAATCTCAGACGAAACAAATGTTTTTACTGAAAAATCATCAATAAAACAAAAAATCACTCCACTTGCTAAAGAGGTAATGGCTAAGAACCATATCGAAAACAAGGAATTAAATAATATCGGAGCAAATAAAAGAATTACAAAAGAAGATGTATTTGCCATTCTTCAAAAGGAAAAGCCTCTAAAACCTGAGGACAATAGGGCGGTTGAAATCATTAAAATGTCGATGCTCCGAAAAAAAATTGCTGAGCGTTTGGTAGCTGTGAAAAACGAAACGGCAATGCTTACTACTTTTAACGAAATTGATTTAAGCAGGGTCATTCATATCCGCAATAAATATAAAGACTCTTTTTTCGAAAAACATGGCGTAAAGCTAAGTTATATGTCTTTTTTTGGAATTGCGGTTATCAAGTCTCTTCACCAACACCCTGCGGTTAATTCACGTATTGAAATCGAAAGTATTGTTATTCCTTCTTATGTTGATTTATGTATTGCAATCAGCACTGCTAAAGGGCTCATTGCTCCTCCATTGAGAGATGCTGATAAGCTTTCATTTGTTCAAATTGAGAAGGCTATTGCTGCTTTAGCTCAAAAAGCAAGAGAAAATAAACTCAGTATTGACGAATTAACTGGGGGAACTTTTACAATTACCAATGGTGGCGTTTTTGGTTCAATGATGTCAACCCCAATTCTTAATCCGCCACAAGCTGCAATTTTGGGAATGCATAAAGTGATGGACCGGCCGGTAGCTATTGATAAAAAAATTGAAATAAGACCTATGATGTACGTTGCGCTTTCTTATGACCATAGGATAATTGATGGAAAAGAATCAGTTGGATTTCTGCTAAAGGTAAAAGAAATCCTTGAAAACCCTGAAGATTATATTTTTGAAGGGAAATCTATAGAAAATGGACTTATTTTAGCGTAATTATTATAAAAATATCAGCATGAGACGAAAAGTGGATTTTTTAGTTATTGGCTCTGGCATTGCTGGTTTAAGCTATGCATTAAAAGTTGCACCATATGGGAAGGTATGTGTGATAAGTAAAACAAATGCTGAAGAATCAAACACTCAATATGCTCAGGGTGGCATTGCTGCAGTTATGTACACGCCTGATTCGTACGAGAAGCATATTCAAGATACTATAGAGGCTGGCGCAGGATTGTGTAATGAGGAAATTGTAAGACTTACAATATCTGAATCTACTGCAAGAATAAAAGAATTGGTAAGCTGGGGTACTCAATTTGACAAAACTAAAAGTGGAAAATTTGATCTTGCCAAAGAAGGTGGACATTCCGAATTTCGCGTGCTCCATCACAAGGATCGTACTGGAAAGGAAATTATTCGTGCACTTCTTGAACAAGCTCATAACCATCCGAATATCGAAATTCTTGAAAATTACTTTGCTGTTGATATCATTACCCAGCATCACTTAGGCATAGAAATAACACGCAGAACTCCTGATATTTCATGCTATGGTGTTTATGTTTTAAATCCAGTGACCAATTTAATTGACACAATTCTATCAAAGATTACGCTTATAGCTACAGGTGGCGCAGGAAATGTTTACAACACAACTACCAATCCACCAATTGCCACCGGAGACGGCATTGCAATGGTTAGCAGGGCCAGAGGCGAAGTCGAAAATATGGAATTCATTCAGTTTCATCCAACATCATTATACAATCCCGGTGAAAAGCCTTCGTTTTTAATTACCGAAGCATTGCGCGGATTCGGTGCTGTTCTCAAAACTATTGACAAAAAAGAGTTTATGGAGAAGTACGATCATCGAAAATCCCTGGCGCCAAGAGATATTGTTGCTAGAGCAATTGACAATGAAATGAAATTAAGTGGCGACGATTATGTTTGTCTTGATTGCCGGCACTTGAAGAAAAACGATCTGATTGAACATTTTCCTACAATTTACGCAAAATGCCTGAGTATTGGTATTGATATTTCTAAAGATTTGATTCCTGTTGTTCCTGCTGCTCATTATTTATGCGGTGGAATTAAAGTAGATTCTTACGGTCATTCTTCAATAATAAATCTTTATGCCTGTGGTGAATGTGCTTCAACAGGTTTGCATGGTGCCAATAGGCTTGCTTCAAATTCTTTGCTTGAAGCACTGGTTTTTTCTCATCATGCAAGTATTGATTCTATTAAAAGAGTTACAGATATTGATTTATGTAGCGAAATTCCTGACTGGGATGCTGAAGGAACAGTGCTTCACGAAGAAATGGTTTTGATTACCCAAACGCTCAAAGAGCTTCAGTTTATAATGACCAACTATGTCGGGATTGTCCGGTCTAACCTAAGACTTAAAAGAGCACTTGATCGATTAGAAATTATTTTTAGGGAAACAGAAGCGCTTTATGAAGAATCAATTGTTACAGTAAAAATTTGCGAACTCCGAAACTTGGTAAAAATAGCTTATCTGATTATCAAGCAGGCAATTTTGCGCAAAGAAAGCCGAGGACTGCATTATTCATTGGATTATCCAAATAATATTAAATGATATGGCACTCATTAAAACAGTACGTGGAAAATCTCCTGTTTTTGGCAAAAATTGTTTCTTAGCAGAAAATGCAACAGTTGTTGGAGAAGTGGAAATGGGCGATAATTGCAGCGTTTGGTTCAATGCAGTGGTACGTGGAGATGTAAATTTTATAAAAATGGGCAATAAAGTGAATGTTCAGGATGGTGCAGTTATACATTGCACTTATCAGAAAGCGCCCACAACTATTGGCAATAACGTTTCAATTGCTCATAACGCAATAGTTCACGGATGTACCATTCATGATAATGTACTGGTGGGAATGGGTGCAATAATTATGGATGGAGCGGTTATAGAAAGCAATTCTTTAATTGCTGCTGGCGCTTTGATCTTGGAAGGAACACATGTGGAATCAGGAAGCGTGTATGCCGGAGTTCCTGCAAAAAAAGTTAAATCAATTGACAAGGCCTTACTCGAAGGGCAGGTTAACCGCATTGCAGATAGTTACATCATGTATTCAAGTTGGTACAAGGAATAAAAAAAAGCTTTCCTTTTGAGAAAGCTTTTTAATAAATTGTTAATTGTCTTATTTGATGCCAACTTTCTTTTTCACTAATAACATAATATCTTCGCCACCACCATCATAAAGAAGAACTCCAACTGAGGAATCAAAAACATAAGTGAAACCATTTTCTTTAGCTACATCTTCGATTGCTTTTTTAGCTTTATCAATTATAGGCTGTAATAGCTCAGTTTGTTTTTTCTGGATAGCTTCACTGGCTGAAGTTTGAAATTTTGTGATACGTGTTTCCAAATCTGCAATTTCAGCTGCTTTGGTAGTTTTTATTAGATCTGACATTGAAGTAAGGTTTGTTTGATAATCAGCAACCTTTGTATTATACTCAGTTTCCATTGCAGTATATTGTGACTGATATAATTTAATTTCTTTTTCAATTTTAATTTGAGCAGAATCTTTTCCAGGCATCATTTTAAGTAATGAATCGGAATCAATATGACCCAGTTTGATTTTTGTTTGCGCATTTAAGTTTACAGTAAAGAGAACTGCAAGAATTAGGACAACAGCTTTTAGAAAATTTTTCATTTTGATTATAAGGTTTGATTAATACTTAATTTTTTTTGCAAATTTATATATAATTATTATAACTTTATCTATACAATAATACAATTAAGGAATTATTTTTTACTATCCTTTGTTGTTGTTTTTGTACCGGGTTTGTAACCAAGTTTTTCCAGCACGTCATCGCTCTTGTCAAGTTTGGCATTGGTGTAAAGCATTGTCAAGGAAGCAGACTTGTCGAAAATGATTCCGTAAGCACCTTCTGTAGCGAGTTCTTCAATTGCATTGTATATTTTATCCTGTATCGGTTTGATTAATTCCTGGCGTTTCTTGTACAAATCGCCTTCTTTTCCAAACCTTTGTTTTTGCAATGCTTTTGCATCTTTTTCTTTGGCGGTAATGGCATTTTCCTTTTTAGTTTTCATGTCTTCAGGAAGTAAAACTGATTCAGTTTGGAATTTTTTATACAAACTGTCAATTTCTTTGAATTTTAATTCGATTTCTTTTTGCCATTCAACGGACAGTTCATCGAGCTTGTCCTGAGCGGCTGCGTATTCTGGGATATTTTCCAAGATATAGTCCGAATCAACATACGCAAATTTAGTTTGACTTTTTACTGTACTCGTAAACGAAGCAAGTAAAACAATCATAACAACTAACATCATTTTTTTCATAGTTATTTCCTCCTTTTTTTCTGATTCTTAATTTAATTTTTTTCAAAAGTAATTTACATTTTTTTAATCAATTGACTGGTTGATTGAAAAATGGAATTGGCCTTTGTTTGCACCAGGATTACCTGGTATCTCATCAAATCCATAGCCCCAGTCGAGACCAAGTAAGCCAAACATTGGAAGATAAATTCTGACTCCTATACCTGCCGAACGTTTTACATCGAAAGGGTTGAAATTTTTGAATTTGCTCCAGGCATTACCAGCTTCTAAAAACCCTAGCGCATAAATTGTTGCCATTGGATTGAGTGAAACAGGATATCTTAATTCGAGCGTATATTTATTAAAAACAGTACCACCAATGTAACCAGAGTTGTTTTTTGGTGTAAGTGTATTGTTTCCATAACCTCTTAATCCAATAATTTCACGGCCATCAAGAGCAAAACCTGAGAGTCCGTCTCCACCTAAATAAAATCTTTCAAAGGGCGATAATCCAAGTTCGCGATTGTACAAACCAAGGAAACCAAATTTTAATCGGGTGTTGAGTACCAAATTCCCTGCCAATTTTGTAAACGATGATGTACTAAATTTCCATTTATGATATTCGAGCCATTTATATTTCTCTTTATCTGGAAGATTTGTATAATCTTTTGAGGTAAAAAGTGAATATGGGGGTGTAAATTGCATGGATAATGACATTTCGGAACCACTTCGAGGGAAAATAGGAGCATCAATAGAGTTTCGCCCTAAAACAGCACTATAGTTCAAATTATTTGATTTGCCATCAGTAAATGTGAAAGAAGTAAAGTTGGTCATGTCATAAGTTTGGAAGCTGAGTCCTTGATAGAGCGTAAAGTAATCATCAGGCCATTGAAGGCGTTTGCCAAGTTCAACCGAAACTCCATTAATAACAATAGCCTGGCGATCATTTTCTCCCTTTTTCAACCCGTTGGTCTGAACAGAGTGATAAACAGAAACGCTCAATGAATTTGGCTTTTTTCCTCCGAGCCATGGTTCGGTGAATGATGCATTATAGGATTGGTAATATGTTCCGTTTGACTGAGCGCGTATGCTTAGTTTTTGTCCATCACCAGAGGGTAAAGGAGTCCATGCACCTTTTTTGAAAAGGCTCCTGCCAGAAAAATTATTAAACGACAATCCAAGCGTTCCAACAATTCTGCCTGCACCCCAGCCACCGGATAGTTCAACCTGATCGCTGGAGGCTTCTTCAACTACGTATTCAATATCCACGGTTCCGTCGGCAGCATTTGGAATAGGATTCACAGATAGTTTCTCTGAATCGAAATATTTTAACTGTGCGAGTTCCCTCTGTGTGCGTATGATATCAGACCTGCTGAATAACTGACCGGGTTTAGTTCTGATTTCTCGAATAACCACATTGTCGTTTGTTTTTGTGTTTCCTGAAATGGTAACTTTGTTAATGGTTGCCTGTTTTCCTTCGTAAATACGTATTTCAAGATCAATAGAGTCGTTTTCTACGGCAATTTCTACAGGGGTAACAGAGAAGAAAAGATAGCCATCGTCGAGGTAAAGAGAGCTGATATCCCTGCTATCGAGGTTCATGTAAAGATTGGCATCAAGTACGCTCTGGTCAAAAATATCTCCCTTTTTTATACGTAGTATTGAATTTAAATCAGATGCAGTATATTTGGTGTTTCCAACCCAGGTAATATTTCTAAAAAAATACTGGTTGCCCTGCTTAATATTAATTTCAATATTTACTGTTTTTTCATTGTACTTATAAACTGTATCCGAAATAATTTTTGCATCTCGGTATCCAAAAGTATTTAATTTTTCTATGAGTTTAATTTTGTCTTCATCATAATCTTCATCGGTGTATTTTGAACTGGAGAAAACGCGGGAAAATTTCTTCTCCTTAGTATGTTTCATTGCTGATTTAAGTTTCTTGTCAGCAAGAGTAATGTCGCCTTTAATAGTGATTTTGTTTATTTTAACTTTAGCATGTTTGTTTACATTAATGGTTAAAGTTACGCTGTTAGCAATTGATGTGTCTTTTTTCATAACCACATCCGCCTCAGCAAAGAGAAAACCTTTGTCGATAAAATATTTTTTAATAGTGCTCTTTATTTTAATCAAAGTATTATCGGTAACCACATCACCACGCGTAAGTTTAATTTCGTCGCGAAGTTTATCGGCTTCAGATTTTTTTACACCGGTAAAAGAAAATTTAGAAAGTTTTGGTCGTTCCTGAAAATATATATCAAGAAAGATCTGATCTCCTGTAATTTTTGTAGCATATATTTTTATATCTTCAAAAAGACCTTGTTTCCAAAGTTTTTCAATTGCTTTTGAAATATCGTCGCCAGGAACTTTTATTTTATCGCCAACAGCTAAACCCGAAAGGGAAATCAACACATTATTGTCGAGATATTGTACCCCGGAAGTTGTTATTCCGCCAATTTCATATTCAGTAGGGTTTGAATAACTAATTTTCGACAAATCGTCGGAAAGGTTTATCTGGGCAAAAGAAGGAAGAGATAAAACGGTAAGCAGAGCTATTCCTAAAAAAAAACTTTTCATTTATTAACTTTTATTTATTTGTTCACTTGTTTTTCCAAACCTCCGTTCACGATGCTGAAAATCGATAATTGCTTCATACAAATCTTCTTTTCTGAAATCGGGCCATAATTTTGGTGTAAAATACAATTCGGAATATGCAATCTGCCACAATAAAAAATTACTGATACGAAATTCCCCGCTTGTACGGATCAATAATTCGGGATCAGGGATATTTCCTGTTGTTAAATATGTCGAAAACATGTTCTGGTCAATTTTTTCAGGTGTAATTTCGCCTGATTTTACTTTTTCTGCTATTTGTTTTGCTGCTTCAACAATTTCCCATTTTGAGCTGTAGCTTAAAGCTAAAACCAATGTCATTCGGGTGTTAGAGGCTGTTTTATCTATTGATTCCATAAGCTCGTTGAAGCATTTTTTTGGTAAACTTTTCAGGTCACCGATAGCGAGCAAACGAATATTATTGTCGTTTAGTGTTTTGGTTTCTTTATTTATTGTTTTTACCAGCAATCGCATTAATGCATTTATCTCATATTTAGGGCGATTCCAGTTTTCGGTAGAAAAAGCGTAAAGGGTAAGAAATTTAATTCCAAGTTCTGCGGCAGCTTCTGTTGTTTCCTTAACTGCAACTACACCATTTTGATGGCCAAAAATACGAGCATTTCCAAGCTTTTTAGCCCATCGACCATTGCCGTCCATAATAATGGCAACATGTTCGGGTAATTTGTTAGTATTTATTTTTGCCTTAAGTTCCATTTATTAGCATTCAAATATAAAACCGCCACTATAATATAATAATAATGGTCGGAAGTTGATACAGGTTCTGTTAGTCTTTTTTAAATTCACGGTATTTGCTGTGATTATTGTAGGCGGGGCATGAACCTTTTCCACCGGTTTTAAACTTAACAGTAATAAAAAGTCCTGCAAAAGAGTACCAGTCTTTCGTTGAAGAGTTTCCGCGTTGCAAGTCAGTATGGTTCACGCTTTCTCCCGGAGCAATAATTGTTTGGTCGGCTAGGGCAGCGGCATTCGCGCCATTTTCAGCAGCCAAAACAAGCGGGTCGGCATAAGTTGTGCTTACATCGTCGAGATAATCAGTTGTGCTTTTACGTAAACCCCATTCTGCTCCAAAACAAAATGCTTTGCCGATACTGTATTTTAATCCAATTCCAAAAGGAATAGCAACCTTTGTGAGTGAGTATGGCTTCCGGTCTGGGTACATTGATGTGCCTTGTCCTTCGGTTCCCAATGGCTGAAGATCGTAAGTTGTTCCGTTGTATTCTGCTTTAGGATTGAAAGAAAAAACGGACAGTCCTGCAAAAATATATGGTGTAAAATATTGTTTGTTGTCACCGGTTACAAAAGGAAGAAAATTCAGTTCAAGTTGTGATGAAATTTCAGTTAGCGGAGATTTGAAACTCAGATTTCTTTTTTCGTTGAACTTGGACTTTGAATCGCTTCCCTTAACAGAGCCTATAATTCCATCAAATTTTAAGGCAAAACGCTGATTGATTATGTATCTGTAAATAATTCCTCCAGCTGGTTTTGGGAGAAAAAATTGTTTTGAGGGGTTCATGTCTCCAAGATAATATGATGCACCAGCCATAATACCGATCTCGTTTCGCTGGGCATTGATTGTAAAAAATGATAACAGGATAATAACTAATGCACTGATTTTTTTCATAAGAATAACCTATCTGTACTTAGGTAACGTAAAAGCACCCTTTGGTATTTTGTAGTAAAAGGAAATAAAGGCAAACATATAGGAATCTTTGTCGCGTGGATCACCTCGTTGTTGACCGGCAGCAGTTACATTTACAGGGTTTCCGTATTCTGGGGGTAATGAATAATTTGAAGGGTTAGCAAAATAAACAGCCATAGGCCCTTTTTCCTCCATTAACGCATTGGGATCAAAATAAGTTTTGCTTACATCATCAACATAATCGGTAAAAGTTTTCCGAATTCCATATTCAATGCCAACCGACCACTCATTGTTGAGTGCGTATTTAAAACCCATTCCAAAAGGAATAACAACCTGAAAGTTTGAATATTTTTTTCGTGTTGGAACCATACCTTGCCCTTCGGTACAAAGCGGACGAAGCGCATACCATTTCCCATCCAATTTGGACTTGGGGTTCATATATATTCCGCCAATTCCTGCAAAAAAGTATGTTTGAACATTGATGTAACGCCATCCGCGAATACCCTGTAGGTTGTATATGTGTCCGGGTCTTTCTCTTCCAATAATATATTCAAACTGAGCGGAAAGCTCAAGAACAGGTGATCGAAAATTGATATTGCGATTGTTTCGGAAGGCTTCGGTTGTGAGTTTGTCATCGCCACCTACAAAAGCGTAAACGAGATTTCCTTTAATAGCGGTTTCCTTTGATACTCGATAGCGGTAACCTAAAATAAAATCAGGACGAATTGATTTTGCGTCAAAATCCTTAATTCCATTGGTTCCAATCTGGTTTGCTCCGCCAAGTTCACCTAAGAAGTTAGTAGCACCAGAGCCAAAGAAAAACTCTTTTCTTTTTCTGCGCCACAAAGTAGATTGAGCGCTCGAAAAGTCGATAAATAAAAGAATAAAAACAAAAGCCAATAAAAGTTTTCGTTTCATGGTGCTTTATTATGTTAATCTGCAAAAATAATGTATTTTAAGGAAATTACAAATAATAATCAATTTCTTTTATCCAGCCCCCACATCAGTTTATTTCTGATTGTTGAAAAGAATTTTTCATTTTCGAGGCGAACGAGATTGATAAAAAACTTTTCTTTTTTTATGATCAGTTCTATCGAATGATCAATTGATTGGGCACGGGAGTCAAGACCTACAAGATAATTTTCGCCACGACCGTCAACTTTGAGTTTTATTTCATAAGAGTCGGGGATAACTATAGGGCGTACAGTTAGATTATGAGAAGCTATGGGTGTGATGACAAAATTTTCTGATTCCGGAGTTATAATCGGACCGCCACAGCTCAGAGAGTAGGCAGTAGAACCAGTTGGTGTAGCAATTATTAATCCGTCGGCCCAGTATGAATTAAGGTATTGATTGTTAATGTATGTGTTAATGGTAATCATTGATGAAGTATCTTTCTTGAGAACCGTAAGTTCATTCAATGCAAAATTTAATTCGCCAAAGAGATTGTTTTGTGTATTAAGACAAAGCAATGATCTTTTTTCGAGTTTGTATTTTCTTGCAACAACATCATCAATTGCCTGAAAAATGTCTTCTTTCGAAATGCTTGCCAAAAAACCGAGACGGCCAGTGTTTACACCTAAAATAGGTATGCCAGAATTGCGTACAAAAGTTATGGTGTCTAAAAACGTTCCATCACCGCCAATGCTCAGAAAGAGATCTGTTCCGGCTTCTATAATTTCTTTGTGTGTCGAAAATGTTGCAATGTTGGAATTAAGGCGTACTTTCTGACCTAAAAAAGCATAAAAAGGCTCATAAATTAGAATACTGCTTTTAGCCAGTTCAAGTTTGGTAATCAATTGTTGTACATTTATTGCAAACGAGTCGGGGAAAGACTTTCCGTATAGTGCAATTTTCATTTTATTATTTTTTTACAAACTTACTAAATTGGTGCAACAAAATGCAAGAATATTCCTTTTTCCCCTTTTTTATTAATTGAAAAATCGGCACGGAAAACTTTGTCGTAGTATGTAACAAAATCAATTCCGATACCTGTTCCGTATAGCATCTGATCCACAAGTGCATCGTTTTTATTGATGCCATGTTTTTTTACATACCCAGCATCGGCATGAATGTTTACAAAAAGAGAGTAATAAAGTTTATTGAATTTTTTCAGAGGAATAAATTTGAAATGTTTTACACGGGTAGGGATAATTTCAAATTTAAGATTTGATTTAAAAATAGCGAAGTTTTGCCCATCAATAACGTAATACTCATAACCTCTGATATAATCTCCGCCAAATCCAAGACCTCTTTCAAAAAAATAGGGCTGTACCGCTGGAGTTGACAATTTAAAGTTTGTACCTAAAGCAATATAAATTCTTTTTGTAAGTGGAAAATACTTGCGTATTGAACTGTGAACAAATAAAAAATCAATATTTTCATTTTTAAGCAAACCAAAGCCTGATTTTGAGATTTCAATATCCATATAATGTCCATTGAGTGGGTATTCCTTAAAATCGCGGTGATCGTTTTTCAGCAGGTAATAAAAAGTAAAATAATCAACTGCTGTCCGTTTTGAAAAATCAGGATTCAAAACCAGCAAGGAGTCGGAGAAACGGTAGGAATTAAAATTGAGTTGAAAAGTGTGAGTGGTGTAAAAGTGTTTACGGTAAGTGATTTGGAATGTGGAATATGTATTTTCTTTAACATAATTTTCTTTATCCTTATAAAATTGCTGTTTGTTTTCAATGGTTGAAAATGCAACTTCGTGGTTTCCGGCAAATCCGGCTGAAAATCCAAGCCCTAATGTTTTTTTAAAGTTGATGTAAGGTATTTTATATGCAATTCCGTAAGTTTGATCGTAACCCATAGCAACAATTGCCTTCAAACTTTCCTTACGACCTCTGAAATTTTCCTGAGTAAGAGAAAGGCCATAATTTGCATGTGAAAAATCTTTGGTTTCCCACCAGGTATTAAAGTTCCTGTCCGATAACGAAAAAAATGGAGCAGGCCAGGTATACCATCGTTCTGCAACAACAATTGAAATTTTAACACCATTTTCTTCAACTAAAGTGTCAATGGTTACAAAATTAAAAAGTGAAGTATTTAATAAATTTTTGTTTGCTTTTTCAATCAGCGATGGAAATGCTGATTTTACAACGGTATCACCAACTGAAAAAGAAAGTTCCCTGAGAATGATATGGCTTTTTGTTTTTTTATTTCCAGTAATAGTAATATCCTGAATAATCAGAGCGTTTTTAACAGCATGTTGCGAAAAAAGGAATGATGTTTTTGTTGATGTAATGAGAAGTACAAATAAAATCTTTAAGAATGAGTTACAGTGCAACCATTTCATAGTTTCAGGTAATTCATTAATGAATCAAATCTTTCCTTAAGTTCGTCGTTGTATTCTTCGCCGGAATGGCTTGCTGTAACATTGTAATTATATCTGTTAAATGTTTGCAGCACAGGCCGGATATCCATTTTGTTCAGCTTCATAGTAACCTCAAGCTTGGTGGAGTCGGGGAAAGAAGTAAGGAAGAAACTTAATATTTTTGCATCGTTTGATTCCACGATCTGCGCAATTTCGCTCAGTGAGTAATCGCTCTGATTTAATTCAATGGTAATTATCCCACCCGGATTTTCAACTGCTGTCATTTTGGAGAATTGCTGAATGAGGCTGCTGATTGTTATAGAACCAATATATTTTGACTTATTATCAAGTACTGGAAGCAGTGTTAATTTCTGTTCGGCAAATAATTTAATAACATCAAAAACATTTTGTGTCTGTTCGATATATTGGCGTGATACAGATAAAATATGATTTCCCACAGGTTCTTGGGGTGAGTTGAGGTCATAAATGTCGGACTGAGAAATAAGCCCTAGAAATTCTTCATTATTTACAATAGGCAAATGTGATACCTTGAATTCTTCCATGAGCGAAAGGGCTACCTGAGCAGTATCTGATGTTTTCAGAACAACAAAACTGGATGCGAGTTCTTTGGCTGTCATTGATTATTTGCGTAAAATAAAGTTGTAAAATAAAATGTTATATCCACAAAAATAAAACTTTTCGGAACAAACAGAGTATTTTTTTAGCTTTGCATAATAAAATAGTTGTTATGGTCCGATTGAGTGTAAATATAAATAAATTTGCAACACTGCGCAATGCAAGGGGAGGAAATCTTCCTGATGTGTTAAAAGCAGCAGTGGATTGCGAGCGTTTTGGCGCACAGGGAATAACTGTTCATCCAAGACCTGATGAACGTCATATCAGATATCAGGATGTGCTTGATCTTAAACCGATAGTTGCTACAGAATTTAACATTGAAGGTTATCCTTCGGATGATTTTATAAATTTGGTATGCAGTGTAAAGCCTGCACAGGTTACGCTTGTGCCCGATGCTCACGACGTTTTAACATCAAATGCTGGATGGAATACTATTAAACACGAAGCTTTTTTAAAAGAAGTTATTGCGGAGTTTAAGGCAAACAATATCCGTACTTCGGTATTTATTGATCCGAATATTTCACTTATAAATCACGCTGTTTTAACAGGTACAGATAGAATAGAACTTTACACTGAAGCATTTGCAGCGGAATACAGTCTTGATGCACAGAAGGCAATAGATCCTTATGTAAAAGCCGCTCAACGAGCAGTTGAACTTGGTTTGGGAATAAATGCAGGTCATGATCTTAGCTTGGAAAATTTAAAATTTTTTGCGGCTCATATTCCCGGTCTTGCAGAAGTTTCTATAGGTCATGCACTGGTGTGCGATGCCATTTACCTTGGACTTGAAAATACCATTGGTCTTTATTTAAAATGTTTATCTGTTTAAAAAATACTGTCATTACAAATCATTCTGCGTTTTTTTAACTGGTATTTTATGAAGCTTTTTTACAGAGAATTTGGAAATGGGAAACCATTTATCATTATTCATGGTTTATTTGGAATGTCGGACAACTGGGTGGCAATTGCAAAACAGATTGCAGAAAAAGGTTTCCGTGTTATTTTGCCCGATTTGCGTAACCACGGGCAATCCTTACATAGTTCTGTGTTTGATTACCCTTCTATGGTTAACGATTTACTTGATTTATTTAATAGCTTATGCATTAACAAAGCATTGATATGTGGTCATTCTATGGGTGGTAAGGTGGCCATGAATTTTGCAATTGCACATCCAGACCGAGTTGAAAAACTTATAGTTGCTGATATGGGTGTGAAAGAATATGCAGTTCACAACAATGATATTTTAGATGCCATGCTTTCTGTTGATTTTACTGCTGTTTCATCGCGAAAAGAAGTGGAAGAAAAAATCGAAGAGTTTGTGAAAAGCTACAGTGTAAGGCAATTGCTGATGAAAAACCTTAACCGAAACGGCAACGCTTTTGAATGGAAGCTGAATGCCTTGTCAATAAAGGATAATTTTAAAAATATTTTTTTAAGAGTTGAAACAGAAAAGCCTTTTAATAAGCCTGTACTCTTTATTCATGGCGAATTGTCGGATTATGTTTTAGATTCTGATTTTGAAGATATCAAAAAAATATTTCCATCAGCTGTTCTTGAAGCAGTTCCAAACGCCGGACACTGGATTCATGCGGATAATCCTGAGTTTTTTATTGAAAGTATTTTGGATTTTTCTTTAGCTTAAAGCCCCGCCAATTCATCTTTTTTAATTTTTTTGCGATAAACCATTGCAGAAATAAGAATGCTAAATTCGTAAAGCAGATAAAAAGGAATGCTCACCATCAATTGACTAAAAACATCGGGAGGAGTAATAATTGCACCAACAATTAAAATAATTACAATAATAATTTTCCGGTGCTTACGTAAAAATGCTGGTTTAATTACTCCTATTTTAGTTAGAAAAAACACAAAAACAGGAAGTTCAAAAACCAAACCGGTAGCAAGCGAAAGAGTTGTTACTGTACTTATATATGAAGTTAGTGAAATGTAATTTTCAATTTTATCACTTACACTATATGTTCCCAAAAAATTAATTGTAAGGGGCACAATTAAAAAATAACTGAATAGTACACCAAAAAGAAAGAGGATAGATGTTACGATAACAAATCTTGCGGAATATTTTTTTTCATTGCTTTTGAGAGCCGGCTTAATAAAGCGAAAAATTTCCCATAATAAATAAGGAAAAGCAATTATTACACCTCCAATCAAAGAAATATAAATGTGAATTGTGAGCTGCCCGGACATAGTGGTATTGATGAGTTTGAGCTGAAGGTTATTTATGCACAAATAATCAATCGAAAGTTTTTCGCCCAACCAACAAAAAAAAGAATTTGTAATAAAATTATCAGATTTTGGAGCAAGAATTATATTGTCGAAAATAATATCTTTATACACAAATGCCACCCCTGCAAAGACAATAATTGCAATAGCAGAACGTATAAAAATCCAGCGTAATACCTGCAGATGCTCCCAAAACGACATTGCTGCTTCAGGGTTTTTGGTGTTCGCTTTTTTATTGCTAACTGTTTCGGGCATTTTGTTGAAATCCTTTTCAAAAAAAAACAAAAGTAAGATATTTTAGAGAAATTCGCTGAGTGAATTTAAAAAGGCAGGACAAACGCATCTAATACCTATACTTAGTAAGAAATAGGCCAAAGATTATTTCTTGCTTAGTAGTATGGTATAAAATAATTCAACCAGATATTTGTCTTATAAAATCATTCGTTAAAAATGCAATAAATGAATTACTGTTGTCCGATAAAAAAATGCAAATGTGTGAAATATCAGGGTAAATCGGGTATTTCTAGTTTTTGTAAAAACAAAAGGTTGGTTTTTATGGTCTTGATGAATTGATTTTTATCAATTTATTTTGCCTCAATCCTAAAGGATGTAAATTGCTAATAATCAATTCATCCTTCAGGAACGAGGCAAAGGGAGAAAATAATAAATTTACACACTTTTGCTTAAATAATTTTTTATTGGACACTATTATAAATGAATAAAAAATTATATGGCTTTAGAATCTGTTTAAATTTTACCTAAAATTTTTATTATGTCCCGTCAATTCGAGTTTTTCTATCGTCGCTTCTCGATACCCGTATACATTTTTGTAATTGATTTTTTTTAGGAGCGGACTCGAAGTAACGATAGAAAAAGTATCGAGAATAGGGGCACAATAATTTTATGTTTTAAAATTTAAACAACCTATTAAGACAATGAAATTCTTCAGTTTCAAATTCCATTGGCAAAAGATAAATCAATAAAATATTTTATAATGAAGCTGAAGAAATATTTAAAAAAAATCGAATAAACCCAAATTCAGGATTAGAAAATGCTGAATCGCAAAAGCATTTATAATCAAAGATTTATTGAATAATCTTTGAGCAAATGCTAAGCGGGATTGCCCTCATGGAATCATTAGTTCATTTTTTCAAAATTCCTAATGATTAATTCGGGGTAAAATCAAACATTTATTAAATTGTTAAATTTGGAAAGTTTGAAAAACGCAGCCTAAATTAACATGCGAAGCTTGAGTTATTTATTAAAGATAGTTGTCTTTTTTATTTGTTTGCAACGCAAAAGTGGTTTCTTCCCTAGTCGTAATGTGCAATTAAAGTGCCCTCGAACTTCATAAGTTTAAACAATTTCATTTTTCAAAATTATTACTTCAAACTTGAAAAAAGACTTCCAATATACTAACTTCGCTTTTTTATTCGTTTTGAAATATACTGAATTTTGTCAGGTTTGTATGAGGGCTTCCAATCTATCGGCTAAGTTTTCAAAACAAAACTGCTTAGATTCAGTTTTACAGAAAAACTGTGCTGTATTTTTTTTTCGCACTTAAAAAAGTCGAAGTATAAATCACAAAACTACTATCATGACTGATAATAATGATGATCTGAATAAAAGGATTGACGAGCTCCTTAAGAAAGCTGATCTTTTTTTTACTGAGATCAATGAGATACGAACATTGATAAATACTGTAAAAACACAAAAGCAGGAAGAACCACAAGAGAGATATGCGGAGCCATTGCCTTTGCAACCCAATACTGTTGTTGAAAATAAACCATACATTCCCGTGGAGCCAATTAAAATTGAACCACAAATAATTCAACCGCCAGTTGCACCTGTTATCAATGTGTCGCCTGTGAACATTACGCCACAGAACTATCAGCAGAATTATCAAAAACGCAATAACAATATTGAAAAATTTATTGGTGAAAACCTTATCAATAAAATTGGGATCGTGATTCTGGTAATTGGCATTGGTTTTTTTGTGAAATATGCCATCGATAAAAACTGGATAAACGAATTTGCACGCACTGCTATTGGAGTAGTTTCAGGATTTTTGCTCATAGGATTCGGCTACATACTTAAAAAAAAATACAGAGCATTCAGCTCAGTGTTATGCGGTGGCGGAATTTCGGTGCTTTATTTTTCTATTTACATTGCTTTCAGACAGTACGAATTATTCAGCCAAACTGCTGCCTTTGGAATTTTTATTGCAATCACGGCGCTTGCGATAGTGTTGTCGCTTTGGTTCGATCGCATGGAACTTGCTATAATTGCCATTGCTGGCGGATTTTGCTCTCCTCTTATGGCAAGTACAGGTAATGGAAACTACATCGTTTTGTTTTCGTACCTTATCATTTTAAATTCCGGAATTTTATTTTTGGCATACAGAAAAAAATGGAGTGTGCTGAACATTATCAGCTTCGGATTTACCATCCTGTTTTTTGGAACATGGTTCATGTCGAACTTAGTGATTCGCAAGATCGACCCTCCCGAAGGCGCATTTATTTTTGCCACTGCATTCTTTCTCTTGTTTTTTGCAATGAATATCATAAATACAATACGTGAAAAACGCAACTTCGGTGTGTTCGAAATTGTTATGCTTTCGCTGAATAATTTCTTTTACATTTTAGTCGGAATTACAGTGGTAAGATGGATTTCGAGCTACGACCTTCGGGGTGTTTTTGCTGCTTCGCTTGGCGTATTTAATCTTATATTTTGGTTCACTCTTTCCAAAAATCAGAATATCGATAAAGTATTTAAATATTTATTACTAGGGTTTGGCATTTCATTTATAAGTATTGCTGGTCCGCTTGAACTTCACGACAATTTTGTAACCCTGTTTTTTGCAACAGAATTTGTGCTGCTGTTCTGGATTGCAATAAAATCAAACTTAAAAATGCTTTTTACTTTTTCAACAGCAGTCCTTTTTATTGTGCTGGTAAGCCTTGCTATCGACTGGATGGTGATTTATAGTTTCACATCAGCTGATGAATTGCCGGTGGTTTTTAATAAAGTATTTTTAACAGGATTGTTTGTAGTGGCTGCTGTACTTCTGAACGCCTTTATAAACAACCGTTACAACAACTCCGATAGTTTTGGATTCTTTTATAAAAAAACCTACAATGCAATATTGACAGGTACTCTGATATATCTTTTCTTTTTTGTAATACAAACAGAACTTTCTTTTCAAATGACAAGATACATTTATGCCATTACTATTCGAAGCATTATTACCTATTCCTACATCAGCGCATATTTTTTATTGCTGCTGGTTTATTTTAGAAACAACAGAAAAAACTACATCCCTGTTATTCTGGCTGTGGTAGCGGTTTTTATTTCACTGCTGTATCCGTTTACATCGCATTCAAGCACAGTGATCATAAGGAACTACAGCCTTTATGTTGATGCCGGAAGTATATGGGCCTTTTATTTTCACTATCTGAATCTGGCACTGATGGCGCTGAGTATGTATTTTGTTTATTTCATAATAAAATCAAGAGCTTCGCAGAATAGTTTATTGCTCGTATTTTTTCAATGGTACGTGTGCATACTTGCTGTTTTTGCGGTGAGCACAGAAACGCATCATATTTCCGTGCTGATAAATTATACTTCGCTTGAATCAATTCCTGTAATTTTAAAAATGACAAACAAAATGTCATTCTCGGTAATATGGGGGCTTACTTCTTTTGTTTTTATGATTTTCGGGCTAAAGCAGAACATCCGTAACCTACGTATAATATCGCTTTCACTCTTTACATTGACACTGATAAAACTCTTTACTTTCGATATTATCGACATGTCGGCAGGTGCAAAAACCATTGCCTTTATTTGTCTGGGAATTATCCTGCTCACAGTTTCCTTCCTCTATCAGAAACTTAAGAAACTTATTTTCGAGGACGAGCAGGAAAATGCTGATTAAACATTCCAAAAATTAAACTAATTTTACTGCCGTTTGATATAACAAGCAATTTTTTAAAAAGAACAGCAAAATGAAACATACACTGACTATAATGTTGATTGGTTTTTTACTTTTTTCCTGCGGATCAGGTAAAGAAAAAAGCATCACTTATATGAACAATGGATTAACCAAGCTGTCAAAATCCGACAACAAGGGCGCAATTGAGGATTTTTCGAAAGTGATAAAAGAAGAACCATCCAATGCTGAAGCTTATTTTCAGCGTGCATGTTGCTATTTTAATTTAAAAGACACAACTAATTCTTTTTCCGATTATAATAAAGCAATCTCTCTTAAACCCGATTATGCTGATGCATATTACAACAGGGCTTTACTCAAAGATTACTTAAACGACAAGGAAGGTGCTTGTGCCGATTGGAAAAAAGCAATAAAACTTGGGAAATCAAATATAAAAGATTCATTTACTTACTGCAGATAATATGAAATTTAAAGTTGGAGATAAAGTTAGTTTTTTGAACGAGAAGCGAAGTGGGATAATTTCGAAAGTTCTGGGAAATAAAATGGTAATGGTTGCAATTGAAGATGGATTTGAAATTCCGGTTATTGAAACTGATCTGGTAAGTGATTTTTTTTATGTTGAGCAAGAAGTTCCGAAACCTAACGAATCAGAAGAAACAGAAGATTTTCCTGAACGGTTTGAACTTGTTAATCCTTCGCAATCGAAATTAAAGCAGGGTTTTTACCTTTCGTTTATGCCCGATGACATTCAAAGTAAAGGCGGCGGGAAAACGCATGTTTACCTTACCAATCATACCATTTTTGATGCATTGTTTTCTTATTCACTTGTGGTAAACGGTGAGTTTGTGTGTATCGACTTCGACAGGATCGACAGTGAAACAGCCATTAGGCTTTCTACAATAAGCAGCAGCGAATTTGATGCGTGGAAATCATTTTCCATTCAGGCCATTCAATTTATCAAAGAATCTACTCAACATGCCGATCCTCTTTTGTGCGAAGTGAAGTTAAATGCTGTAAAATTTTATAAGGAAGATTCATATCAGCATACTGATATTTTTGATTACCCCGCCATGTGTATTGTTCTGAAAAACAACAAAAATTCCGAACCTGAAATATGGGAAGACAAAGGCTGGAAAAATGTGAAAACCGAACATAAACCCGGCCCTAAAATTATTGGACACATCAGCCAGTTAAACAAAACCTTTTCTTTTCCCGAAAAATATTTGATAAATAAAGATACAGCAGAAGTAGATCTGCACATCGAAGAATTGATAGATGATTATGCAGGAAAATCAAATCATGAATTGCTTACCATTCAAACGGAATATTTTGTAAAAATGCTTGAAGATGCAATCAGTGCTAAATTGAAAAGTATTATTTTTATCCATGGTGTGGGAAATGGCAGTCTGAAACATATTTTGCACGAAAAATTAAAAAGCGATTATGGCTTTTTACGCTTTCAGGACGCTTCTATGGCTAAATACGGAATGGGCGCAACGGAGGTTATAGTAAGCTAACGGAATAAAAAATGCTATATCGGTTTTTTAATACAAGCTCGTTGCTAACCATAATTTTGTTGGGAATATCTGTATTGGTTTTATGGTCGCCTGCATTTTTAGGAAATCATACTCAGGTTACTTACAACCCCGTATCTCCATTTTATAATTTTATTTTCAGGTATATTGGCTCACTCGAAATTCTCAGTGGATTTGTATGTGTTTTAATGATATTTTTTCAGGCCATTGTGCTAAATGGTGTTCTTGACGATTATGATATTTTGCCAAAGAACTCTTCAATGGCAGCATATGTTTTTGTGATTGTCGCCAGCGCACGAAACGAATTTATTTTTATGAGTCCCTTTGTTTTTTCGGGACTGTTTGTTATTCTGGCGCTCGGGCAAGTGTTTTCGATGTATGGAAAAAAAGATGCATTTGCTCCCGCATTTAATTCAGGATTGTTTGTGGCGCTGGCATCCATGTTCTATTTCCCCGTAATAATTTTGTTTTTCCTTGTACTTATTTCATTTGTAATTTATAGGCAGTTTTTTTGGAGAGAATGGCTTATTTCGATCATGGGTCTGATACTGCCTTACCTTTTTCTGGCAAGCTATTATTTTTGGACGGATCAGCTCTACCTTAAACATTTAGAGTACATGAACGCGTTCAAATTCATTGATTTAAAAAATCTGATTTTCGACAAAATATTTTATTTTCAGGCAGGTTTTGTAGCGCTTCTATTGCTGATTTCCTTTTTCCGCTTGATTGTTGCATACAATGAAAAACAAATCAGGATACGCAAGGCTTATTCCATGCTGATTTGGTTTTTTCTTGTTTCAGTTTTTGCATTTCTATTTTCCGCAAATTATTCTTTTCCCGGGTTCTGGTTTTTAATTATTCCCGTTTCAGCGGTTGTGTCAGGTTACTTCCTGATAACTAAAAAAACCGGATTTGCTGAAATTATGCTGATGCTGCTTTTTGCTTCGCTGATTATCGGTAGGCTGGTATAAACTGTTAATAATTCCTCAAACATCAATTTAGGGAAATAAATAAATAAGTTTATTTTTGTGCTTTAAATCTGCAGATATGAAATTTGGCGTTGTAATTTTCCCCGGATCAAACTGCGATCACGATATGATATACGTGCTCGGAAAAATCATGAACCAGCAGGTTGTTAAGCTCTGGCATAAGGATAAGGATTTACAGAATTGTGATTTTATTGTACTACCCGGTGGCTTTTCTTATGGCGATTATCTTCGCTCTGGAGCAATTGCACGTTTTTCGCCTATCATGGAAAAAGTAATCGATTATGCCAATAATGGCGGTTTGCTTTTGGGAGTGTGTAACGGATTTCAGATTCTCAGCGAAGCAGGACTTGTGCCAGGAGCATTGCTGCATAACAACAATCAGAAATTTATTTGTAAAAATATTTATATGTCGGCACAAACCAATAACAGCCCTGTTACCAGTGCCATTGAAGTTGGCAAAGCACTGAAAATACCCGTGGCTCATGGCGAAGGACGTTATTACGCCGACGAAAAAACTATTCAGGAACTTGTTGTCAACGACCAGATTTTATTCAAATATTGCAGCGAAACAGGCATAGTGAACGATGACGCAAACCCGAACGGATCATTGCATAATATAGCCGGTGTTTGCAATAAAAACAGAAATGTATTTGGAATGATGCCGCATCCTGAGCGCGCCTCCGATAATGAATTATCCAACACCGATGGACGCCTGATTTTTGAATCGGTATTAAAATCATGTGGCGTTCCGGTTTTATAAATCATATTCCGGTTTTGAAAAAGAAAAAAATACTGTTTATTGTTGCACACAGACCGGGGCGATCACCGGGACAACGCTTCAGGTTTGAACAGTATCTCAGCTATTTTGAACAATCCGGATTTGAATGTACTTATTCCTATATTATTTCTGAAAAAGACGACACTATATTTTATTCCAAAGGGCATTATTTAAAAAAATTTTTGATATTGCTGAAAAGTATTTTTATACGTCTCAGTGATTTGAAAAAGGCACAGAATTTTGATATAATTTATATTTATCGCGAAGCTCTGATGCTGGGCAGTACATTGTTTGAAAGAAAATTCAAAAAAAAAGGAGTAAAAATAATTCTCGATTACGACGATGCAATATGGCTTCCCGATGTTTCAAATGCAAACTCGAATCTTTCGTGGCTCAAAAACCCTTTGAAAACAGTTACTATTGCCCGATTGTCAGATATGATTTTTGCAGGAAATAATTTTCTGGCAACATTTGCTAGAGCATACAACAGCAATGTAAAAGTGGTTCCAACTACTTTGGATACTTCAATTTATAATGCTACAATTCACGAAAAAAAAGCAAACAATGTTGTTTGTATTGGTTGGACAGGTTCTTTAACCACCCTGAAACATTTTGAGCTTGCGATTCCAATTTTTAAAGAACTCGCGAAAAAATATCCCGAAAAGTTACGCTTTAAAATGATTGCAGATATTCCGTTTGTTACAGATATTGTTTCGGTTGACTTTTGCAAATGGTCGCAGGAAAATGAAGTAGTAGATCTCATGGATATTGATATCGGAATTATGCCGCTGCCCGATAACGACTGGGCAAAAGGTAAATGCGGATTTAAAGGATTGCAATACATGGCGCTTGGAATTCCCACTGTGATGTCGCCAGTGGGTGTAAATTCAGAAATTATTAACAATGGAATAAACGGATTTTTGGCAAGTTCTCATCAAGAATGGATCGAACAACTTTCTAAGCTGATTGAATCAGAAGAGCTGCGACTACAACTTGGTGAAAACGGAAGGCAAACTGTGGAAGAAAAATTTTCGGTAAATGTCTGGCGCGACCAGTACATTGCATATTTTAATGAATTGCTGACCTGATGCTGAAATCATATTATTCAGGAAATACTGTAGAAGCCGGTTGCGACGAAGCAGGGCGTGGATGTCTTGCCGGACCTGTGTTTGCGGCAGCAGTTATATTTAAACAGGAATTTTCTCATCCGCTGTTAAACGATTCCAAAAAACTATCTGAAAAAAACAGGTTAATACTTAGAGAAATTATCCTTTCACAAGCAATTGCGTATGCTGTGGAACAAGTTGATAATATTAAGATCGATGAAATCAATATTCTTAATGCTTCATTCCTTGCTATGAATAACGCTGTAAAGCAACTTAAAGTGGTACCTGAACTTCTGCTAATTGACGGAAACCGGTTCAGGAATTCTTGTGCTATTCCGCATGTGTGCATAATAAAGGGCGATGGCGAATATGCTTCAATAGCTGCTGCATCAATACTTGCAAAAACTTATCGCGACGAATATATGCTTGAAATTCATCAGATGTTTCCGCAATATCATTGGAATAAAAACAAAGGTTATGGTACCGCCGATCATTTGCAAGCCATTGCAGAATATGGAATCTGCGAACATCACCGCAAATCATTTAACATGAATCCGCAATTGAAACTTTTCTGAAATTATATTTTAATCAATCTTTCAGCAGGCCAAATGCATTTTGAACTTAAAATTACTCGTCTTTTTTGATTTCGACAAACTTTCCTTTAATATCAAAGCAAAGCTTAATAAGTTGTTTTGATCCTTCTTTTTTAATATTAACATAGTAAAAAGTTCCTTCTTCAGTTGAACTGTAAATGGCGTCCTTAATACTGTAGTTTTTATATTTCTGATTGATGTAGGTTTTGATAGGCGAGGGGAGCTCCTTAATGTTGACTTTTTCAACCTGATCGGTAACCTTATCTTTTTCAGAGTTTTTGTTGTCCTCATTGATAAATGCATCCGCATCATTTTTGCTTGAAGCAGGAACCACTTTTTTGATAAATTTTCCAGTAATTGTATAATACAATTCGAGTGTTCCCTGACCGACGCCTTCTTTTTTAATGAACAGATAATATGTGGATTGAGCAGGCTCTTCTATGAGTTGCGATACTTTTATTTTAGATCCTTTATAATTTTGCTTAAAGTGGTTAATAATCATTCCAGGAAGTTCTTTTTCAAGAATATCAGCTTTAGTATATATCCAGTTTCCCTCCCAGTCGAAAGCCGCATATTTTTTTTGCTGTTCCTCGGTATAAGTTGCCAAATAGGTAGTTGTATCCTGTTTCCAGGAAAGAATAGCTGCTTCCGGAGCTTTTAATTTGAAAGCGCTAAGTACTGCAGGTGGAATTTTTGCTGCGGTTGAATTGTTGCCGGAAGGAGTGGCAAAAAATGCATCAGGAACTTTCTGATTCAAAAGCGCTCCTTTTAAATCAAAAGTGATTTCTGCAAGTGCATCAACACCTTCTTTTTTAAGCGAAATATAATAATGGTCGTTTTCACCTGGCGTTTCGCGCATTGCCGATTCCTTTATTTTCGCATCTTTAAAATTTGCAGAAATATAGGTAATAATATCGCCAGGAAGTTCTTTGTAATCTATTTGATAAAGGGTTTCTGTGCATTTTCCCTCGGGAGTAAATACAGATTTTGTGGTCTGGTTATCGGTTTTGAAGGTGGCAATAAAATTCCCAGAAGATTTTGTCCAGACCACTTTCCCTTGCGGTGTAAATTTTTCTTTAAAACTGTTTATTACCTGTGCAGGAAGTTCGCTTTCTTTGTATTCTTGAGAAAAAACGACAGATGAAGTTAAAACAATGAGAAAAAGTAGAATTGCTTTTTTCATATTAATAGATTTAAAATGCAATAATACTAAAAATTAAGGTATAAAACAGTAAAATTTACCGTTTTATGGTCTGTAACCTGTCCGGACCAACAGAAATGAAAGTAATAGGAACGCCAGTATATTCTTCAATAAAGCGGATATAACTGTTTAATTCAGTCGGAAATTCATCAGTACTGGTCACAGTAGTAAGGTCTTTTTTCCACCCAGCAAGCTCAGTGTAAACCGGTTCTACAGAATCATTGTCATAAGTATAAGGAATATAATCAATATTGTTTCCTTGATATTTGTATGCAGTGCAAATTTTAATGGTGTCCAGGTCGCTCAGAACATCTGTTTTCATCATGATAAGTTCAGTAACTCCATTAATCATGATGGAGTATTTTAATGCGGGCAGATCAAGCCAGCCGCATCTTCTGGGTCTTCCGGTAGTGGAGCCGAATTCGTTTCCCGTTTTGCGGAGCATTTCGCCGGTTTCGTCAAACAGTTCGGTGGGAAATGGACCATTGCCAACACGTGTGCAATAGGCTTTGAAAATTCCATAAACATTTCCAACTCTTGAAGGCGCAATTCCCAGTCCGGTGCAAACGCCTGCACAAACAGTATTTGAAGAAGTTACAAAAGGGTAAGTTCCGAAATCAACGTCGAGCAAAGAGCCCTGAGCGCCTTCGGCAAGAATAGTCTTATGCGAGCGGAGGTATTCATTAATCAGTATCTCGCTGTCGACAAATGTAAATTTGCGGAGTGTATCGATTGATTTTAACCACAATTTTTCATAATCACGAAAGGAAATGCCATCAACTAGAAATTCATCAATGTTAAAACCGAAACAGGGCTTGTAATATTTCTCCACAAGATCGAGATGGTTGTTTCTTAACTTTGTGTACGAATCAGTAAAATTACCTTGAGCAATATCGCCGATTCTTAGTCCGTTGCGTGCTACTTTATCTGTATAGGCAGGGCCAATACCTTTGAGCGTGGAGCCGATTTTTGCTTTTCCTTTAGCGGCTTCCAGAGCAGCATCCATTAAACGGTGAGTAGGAAGTATGAGGTGTGCCTTTTTTGAAATCAGCAGATTGTTTTCTGGGATTACATTTCTTGCTCTGAGCTTAATGATTTCTTTTTCAAAGATCACGGGATCAATGACAACTCCATTGCCGATTACATTTATTTTTTCTGGATGAAAAATTCCTGACGGAATGATGTGCAGCACATGTTTTATGCCATCAAATTCAAGGGTATGACCGGCATTTGGCCCGCCCTGAAAACGAGCTATAACATTGTAGCCGGGAGTAAGTACATCTACAATTTTACCTTTTCCTTCGTCGCCCCATTGCAAGCCTAATAGAACATCTGCTTTTTCAGATACTGACATGATAATGAATATAAAAAATGAAAACTTGGATTAATTGTGTTTGCTGCATCTTCCGTAAATACTCAGGGAATGATGCGAAATTTCAATCTTCAGATTTTTGGCCACGGAATTAAGTATTTCCTGAATTCTGGGATCGCAAAATTCCTGAACTTCGCCACACTCAATGCAGATAAAATGATCGTGTTGTTTGAATTTGAACGCTTTTTCAAACTGTGCTACATTTTTACCAAACTGATGCTTTATCACCAGCTTACAGGCTAAAAGCAACTCTATTGTATTGTATAATGTAGCTCTGCTCACACGGTATTTGTTGTTTTTCATTCGGATATAAAGTGTTTCAATATCAAAATGACCGTTATAGAGATAAATTTCCTTTAAAATGGTATATCTTTCCGGGGTTTTACGGTGTCCGTTTGCTTCGAGGTATTTGGTGAACAGTTGTTTTACGTTGTCTAAAGTTTCGAGGTCGCTCATGGTTTTTCCTTTAAAATTTCCGATAAAGTTATGTAAAAAAAAAGCAATAAAACAAAATTATTTAAAAAATTTCTAAATAGTAAATGAAAAAAAATTGTCAAGCTTTATCAAAACGGAAAGCCTGCTGGACGCCATCGATTTTTTTGATGTTATTCATTAGCCTGTTCAAATGGCTGGTATCGTGAACATAAAGCATTACAGTGCCTTCAAAGGTACCTGAGTCGCTTTCTATACTTATAGAGCGGATATTCATATTTAGCTCGTTTGAAATAATCTTGGTAATATTGTTAACAATTCCAACCTTATCAATTCCTATAATTTTAATTCCGGCTAAAAAGGCAAGGGACTCATTGTTGGTCCACTTGGCTTTAACCATCCTGTAAGCATATTTCGACAACATGTTTATAGCATTGGGGCAATTGTTACGGTGGATTTTGATGCCTTCATTAATAGTAACAAAACCAAAAACATCATCTCCTGGAATAGGATTACAGCATGGCGAAAGCGTATACTGAAGCTTATCCATATTGTCGCCTATAAGCAACATGTCGGGTTTGTTTTTTAATATACTTGAAATGGAAGAAGTTGCCTGTTCGGTAGTTGCTTCGGGTTCTTTTTTCTGGCGAACAAAAGGAGACGTAAAGAAACGGAACAAACCGGATTTTTCTTTATCCTGCGAATAGGCTTTTATTTCACGCAGGCCAATTGATCCGATTGCCACCTTATAAAACAAATCCTGTGAATTCGGAAGCTTGAAATAATTAAGCATTTTTGAAATATTTGCCGTGTTAAATTCAATTTTCAGATGGCTTAATTTACGCATCAGAATTTCTTTTCCCAACTCAGCAGTTTTTTTCTTTTCTTCTTTAAGTGCTGATTTAATGCGCGATTTTGCTTTTGCAGTGATCACATAATTCAGCCAGTCTTCCTTGGGTTTTTGTTTTACCGAAGTAATAATTTCAATCTGGTCGCCGCTTTTCAGCTGGTGGCTCAATGGAACAAGTTTGTGGTTTACTTTGGCACCAATACACTTATCGCCAATCTGGGAGTGAATATTGTAAGCAAAATCGAGTGCCGTTGCCTTTACAGGAAGGGTTTTAAGTTCACCTTTAGGCGTAAAAACAAACATTTCGTCTGAAAAAAGATTGAGCTTGAAATCATCGAGAAAATCTAAAGCATCGCCATCAGGGCTTTTGAGCAATTCTCTGATTTTTTTCAGCCATTCGTCCAAACCGCCTTCGTAAGAGTTGTCTTCTTTATCTTCTTTGTATTTCCAATGTGCTGCGTATCCTTTTTCGGCAATTTCGTCCATTCTTTTTGAGCGTATCTGAACTTCAACCCATTTTCCTGCATTGCTCATAACAGTGGTGTGAAGCGATTCGTATCCGTTTCCTTTTGGATTCGAAATCCAGTCTCTAAGCCGATCAGGACTAGGTCTGTAAAAATCAGTAACAATTGCATAAGCTCGCCAGCAATCAGATTTTTCATTTTCGGAAAGGCTGTCGATTACAATTCTGATTGCAAACAAATCATAAACTTCTTCGAAAGGAATTTGCTTCTTTTTCATCTTTTCCCAAATGGAGTGAATGGATTTGGTGCGGGATAAAATGGTATAATTCATTTCCTGTTTGCTGAGCGATTGTTTGATAGGATAAATGAATTTATTGATAAAACGTGATCGTTCTTTCTGTGTATCCTGAATTTTCTGAATGATATTGTTATATACTTCGGGTTCAGTATATTTAAGAGCAAGATCTTCCAGCTCGCTTTTTATTGCATACAAGCCAAGGCGGTGAGCTAAAGGAGCATATAGATATAAGGTTTCGTATGAGATTTTAAGTTGTTTTGGCCTTGTCATTGCATCAAGTGTGCGCATATTGTGAAGGCGGTCGGCAAGTTTGATCAGGATAACTCTTACATCATCAGAAAGAGTAAGCAGCATTTTCCTGAAGTTTTCGGCCTGCATTGAAGGAGAAGAGTGATCAAAAATCTCTGATATTTTTGTAAGCCCATCAATGATTTTAGCCACTTTTTCGCCAAACAAACCTTTGATATCGGCAAGGGTATAATCGGTATCCTCAACTACATCGTGCAATAGCGCGCAAACAATGGAAGTGGTGCCAAGTCCAATTTCAGCGGAAGAAATATGGGCAACTGCAATAGGATGATAAATATAGGGTTCGCCGGTTTTGCGACGCATATCCTTGTGCGCTTCAACAGCAAGGTTAAAAGCTTTTCGTATGGCTTTTTTATCCTCTATATTGGTGTTGGGCTTGCAAACTTTTAAAAGATTACGGTATCTTTTAATGATTTCTTCACGTTCTGTTTCTATGTCAAATTCCTGCATCTTGTCCTTTAATCCTTATATATTGTGACAAAAGTAAAGCATTTTTAAGAGAAAGGCAACTTAAAAAATTCAGCAAATTTAAATTCGGATTTCCAATAAAAAACAACCATATTTAAAAAATAAAAATAAAAACTAAAACGGTTTAATTTTGTTTTTGACATCAGCAGTGATTGTAATATATTAGTATAATATTTTGAATATTAAAGTATTATGTATATATGCTTACATAAAATACTGAAAAACATAGGATTAGTAAATAGGCATTACTTACTTGCGTTAAAATTCCATTAAAAAGCGAAATTATTCGATAAAAAAGTATAATAATTTTTTTTTATATGGCTATTAATGTGTAATATTGTAAGTTAAATAAATATAGTAAATAAATAAATCCAAATAATTAATTAATAGTTTTTTTTATGAAAAAATTAGCTCTACTTTTTGCTCTTTTCATGATTGGCACCCTTGGGATATCCCAAACGGTTTTGTACCATGAAAATTTTGAACTTCCTTCAGTTGGTGACAGTGTGGTTTCTTCTGGAAACCCGGGATGGTTTGTAAGTACGAAACTATTTAACGGTGGCTTGCGTTGCGACACAAGTAAAGTTGTCGCAAACGATTCAACGTTTCTGACTACAACAACATTTAGCACTACCGGTTACGGCAATGTTATTTTGCAGTTTTCGCATATTTGTAAAGTTGAGTTTTTTGATAATGCGACAATTGAAGTTTCAAATAACGGTGGAGCCACATGGACACAGCTTGCTGCTGCGCAGTATTTGGGTACTGGCCAGTTTGGCAGTAACGGAAACAAGTTTGCATCCACTTCTTATGGGGATTGGTTGCCAGGCACTCCTGCAGCAATTCCTACAAATTCGTGGTGGAAAATGGAGCAGTTTGATATCTCGGCTTTAGTTGGCAATACAGCTAATGTAAAAGTACGGTTTAAACTTAAGGACGGCAACGGAACAGGTGCCGGAAGCAATTATGGTTGGCTTATTGACGACATTAAGATCAATGCTTCGGTTTCGGAGTTAATTCCTCCTGTAATTACCTTGAATGCACCAATTATGCAGGATACTATTTATAGTACAGGCCCTTTTACTATTTCTGCCAATATTACAGATGTTTCTGGTATTCAATGGGCAAAAATTGCATATAAGATCAATGCAGCTTCTACTTACGACACTATTACTATGAATAACACTACAGGAAATACTTATGTTGGTGTAATTCCAAGTTATACATACAATACAAAAGTATGGTATCATATCATTGCAAAGGACAATTCGCTTTCACATAATGTGGGTCTAAATCCCAGCTCGGGAGATAAGTGGTTTTATACAAAACAGGGGCCCACAGTTGTTATTATTGGCACAGGAACGAGTGCTGCAAGTGTCTTGCCTGCCAACGGCTATTACAACTATAGCTGGGGAGCAATGCTTTATAAGTCTAATGAAATTAACTATAATGGACAAATCGATTCAATTGCCTTTTATGTTTCTACTGTTACAGCTCCTTATACAATGAGCAATCAAAAAGTTTTTATTGGCCATACCTCTGCAACAACTTATGGTACGGCACAACCCGACACCACAACTATGACTGTTGCTTATACTGGTGTTGTTACTTTTACCGGACCTGGTTGGTACAAAATCAAACTTCAAACTCCCTTTTATTATAACGGCACAAGTAACCTTTTAATTTACTGGATGAATCGTGATGGCTCTTACGTTTCCGGATATCCGACGTTTGCATATACCCCCACCACTAATAATATGGCAGCATATGTTTATAGTGATACTTATGCTAGTGTATACCCAACTTCTGCGGGAACCCAAACATTAAATCGTCCAAATTTACGAATTGCATTCGTTACTACAAATTACGGCGAAGATGCAGGGATCAGTATGGTAAATGAACCCACAGGAATTGTACTTGCAGGATCCCCTCTGCCTTTAAAAGTTACTGTGAAAAATTATGGTGTAAATACCATAATCAAGGCAACCATTGGGTGGAAATTAGACGGTGTTGCGCAGCCAACATATAACTGGACAGGAAGCCTTGCGCAAGCTGTTTCTTCTGCTCCGGTTACAATTGCCAGTCAAACATTTTCGGCAGGATCCCATACAATTAAAGCATGGACAACCTTGCCAAATGATAGTATTGATGAAAATCACATGAACGATACTATTTCGTCATCGTTTTATGCTTGTGCAAGTATCTTGAACGGCACTTATACTATTGGTACAACAGGAACCACTGATTTTCCAACATTTGCTGCTGCATATAATGCAATGCAGAATTGTGGAATAAGCGGACCGGTTGTTTTTAATGTACAGTCTGGAATTTATACGGAACAACTGACATTCCCAGAAATCTTCGGCGCATCGGCTACAAACACCATTACCTTTCAATCGTTGACAGGTGTAAATACTGATGTAACCTTGCAATATGCCAATACAGTCTCAAATAATTATGTTATTAAACTGAATGGAGCTGATCATTTCCGTTTCAAAAATATGACATTGAAGTCGATAGGCACAACTTACGGTCGTGTTATTGAAATGACTGGAAATGCAATAAACAATCAATTCGATGGAAATAAAATTACAGGTATTGCCACTGCATTAACATCAACTGACTATGCTTTGGTTTATTCTGCAGCAGCAGCCACTTCACTCGACTCAATGACGGTACTTAATAATAATGTATTTACCAATGGTTCTTATGGTCTTTATTGGTATGGTGCAAGCACAACATCATTAGAGTCCCAGACAACAATTACCAATAATACATTTACAAACCAATACTATTATGGTATGTATATCTATTACCAGAATGCGCCAATTATTTCAGGAAATACCATCACTACTAATTCAGCCTATACTACATTCTATGGTATTTATACCGGATATTGTGATAACAACTTGAAAATAGTAAAAAATAAAATTTCAATTGCCTCTGGAGGTTATGGTATTGAACCTTATTATTGCGACGGAACTTCTGCTAAAACAGCTTTGATTGCAAATAACTTTGTACAGGTTGGTGGAACAGCTACTGCTTATGGAATTTATACATACTATTCAACATATCTGAATATATATTACAATAGTGTTAATGTTACTTCTACAAGTGCAACATCAGGTCGGGCAATCTATGTATATACAGGCTGCTCTGCTGTTGATGTTAAAAACAACATATTTGCCAACAATGGTGGTGGTTACGCATTCTATTCGGGAATTACTACAGGTGTTACATCAAACTACAATGATTTATTTACAACAGGTATCAACGTTGGTTATTGGACTGCAAACAGAACAAACTTAGCTGCATGGCAAACTGCTTCAACTCAGGATGCAAATTCGATATCTTCCAACCCTTCATATACCAGCTCAACAAATCTACACACATTTGATTCTGGCTTAAATGGGCTTGCAACTCCTATTGCTTCTGTGACAACAGATATTGATGGTGATGTAAGAAATGCAACTACTCCTGATATTGGTGCTGATGAATTTACACCATTGGCTACAGATCTAGGTATATTAAGTGTTATTTCTCCTGTTACTGGTTGTGGTTTAAGTGCAACAGAAAATGTTACCATACAACTTAAAAATTTAGGAGGTACTGCAATTACAACAGCTAATATTTATTATCGTTTGAATAACGGTACTCCTGTAAGTGAAGTTTTTACCGGTTCAATTGCTCCAAATGCAACATTAAACTATACATTTACTCAACAGGTCAATCTATCAGCAGTTGGAAATAATACTTTTAAGTTTTATGTTTCTCTAGCAGGCGATTTAAATCTTTTAAACGATACTATTTCAAATTATATGGTTTCGAATGGTTGGGATTTCTATACTTCAGCATATACCATGGGATTTGAACCCGCAGACAATATGGCGCAATGGTCAAAACTAGATGTTAATGCGGATACACGTACATGGGAATTTCCTTATGCCAGCACCACTTATTCTCATACCGGAGGAAATTGTGCAAGGTTTTTTAACAGCTCATCCGCTGCAGGAAATGACTGGATGTTTACTAGATGCTTTACTTTAAATGCTGGAAGTTCATACAAAATTGAATACTGGTATCGTGTTGAAAGTGCAACGTATCCACAAAATATTGACTTTAAAGTTGGAACCTCTGCTACACCAGCAGCTATGACAACAAACTTGCTGACAATGGCTGGTTTTACTAATGCAACATATCAGAAAGCTACAGTTACTTTTACTCCCACAACTTCAGGGACTTATTATTTCGGATGGTATGCTTATAGCGCAGCAGCAAACTACTATGCTTTTATTGACGACATCAACATTTCGCTGTTACCGCCTCAGGAAGCATCAATAGTTTCAATTGAATCTCCGGTATCTGGTTGCGGATTGGGTAATGAAAATGTTACCATAAAAATTACCAACAACGGTTCTTCTGCAATTAATGGCGGCTTAACAGCATATTATAAACCTGTTGGTGGCTCGGTAGTATCCGAACCAGTAACTGCTTCAATTGCTGTAGGCGCTACTTATAACTTTACTTTTGCCACCAAGTTGAACATGGCAGTTACAACCACCGATTCTACATTTGTTCTATCGGCTTGGGCTAAATTAGTTGGAGATCCTTTTACTTCAAACGACTCAATAAGCAAGGATATTAGGTCATATCATGTGCCAGCAAATCCTACAGTGATTAGTGATACTGTTCCTTATGGTGGTATTGCGCTTTTACATGCAATTTCTCTGGATTCACTATACTGGTATAGCGTACCCACAGGAGGCACTTCAATAGGTACCGGAGCTTATTTTACTACTCCAGCCTTATATGTTACCACACCTTATTATGTTGAAGCAAAAACTGGAGCTCCAGATTTAAAAATTACGGAAGTTACTCAATACTCTACCGGAACTGGTGCAACTTCTCCTTATCCATCGTGGTTTACCACTAGTGATTGGGATGGAATTGAAATTAGCAATTTAGGTTCAGCAGTGGCAGATTTAACAGGATACACATTTCACGTTGAAGGACCAAATATTATTGATTATACAATTCCTGCTGGTGTTACTTTAGCATCAGGCGAGGTGTTAATCCTATCACGCGTTGGAGCTGCTACTGACGATCCTGCACATAAATTTTATGTAATGTCAACGACAGGCGGAACAAGCTCAGGCGTAGCTAACGGATACTATCTAAAGGATGCAGCAGGCACTGTTGTTGATGCTATTGCTACTGATGGATATACATTTTCGGCTGGTTCAGGTGTTACTGCAGCCGATTGGACTGGTACTCTTCCAAGTTCTTCTGGTTTAGCCGGTGCAATTCGAACCATTTCTGATAATAATACCGCTGGCGATTGGGTAGTATCTTCTGCTAGTGTAAAGCAAACGATAGGATCATTAAATCCTACATTATCTGCCGGAATTGGTGGAGGTGGATGCGCCAGCAGCAGAGTATCTGATACCGCTTATGTTCAGCTTTTAGCTGTTGAAGCTGGTATTGTTTCAATGCCATTCCCTGTGAGCGGTTGTTCCGACGGATTAGAAGATATCATTATTAAAATCAGAAACAATGGTAATGATACTGTTGACCCTGGATTTACTGCGTCATATGTTTTAAATTTAACTGCTCCAGTTACTGAAACCATTAACAGTCAGATTTTACCTGGTGATACATTAACGTATACATTCACAACCCCGCTAACTGCAGGTTTGTCATCCTCTAATATTGATTCTTTATTCCATATTATTGCATATGTTACAATCCCTACAGATAATTTTGCTACTAACGATTCAATAACAAAATCAGTAACACTTAATTTTACACCAGGGGTACCTGTTGTAAATAATGTTACGATTCCTTATGGAAATATTGCAACATTAAATGCTGTTTCTACTGATTCTGTTTTCTGGTATGATACCCCTACTTCACAAACTGAAATACAGATAGGCCATTCCTATACTACTCCTGTTTTATACAGCAACACTGTTTACTATGCGGAAGCATCTATTTACTCACCCGGACACAGCACAACTGTGGGAACTGGAACAGTGAGTCAATCATATATTCCTGCATACGGGTATTATGATTACAGCTGGAGTGCTATGTTGTTTAATGCATCCGAAATGGGATTTGCAGGTAGAATTGATACGATTGCCGTGTATGTGAATAATGCCGTTTCTGGATTCCAAATGCTTGCACAAACAGTATATTTGGGTGAAACCACTGATATGACTTTTGCAACTGCAGACAAACCCGACCCCTCAACCATGACACTTGTATTTACTAACGACCTAACATGGAACGGTCCGGGTTGGTATAAGATTCCATTGCAAACACCATTTAATTATTCTGGAACCAAAAGCCTAATGTTATATTGGGAAAATAACGACGGTGATTACGTATCAGGATACCCAACATATAATGCTACTACTACAACAGGAAACAAAGCAAAGTATGATTATCAGGACTCCTCATTCCCAACGGGTGCTGGTACTTTAACAACAAGCAGGGCAAATATGATGTTTATTCATACGGCCAAAGGTTGCTCGAGTGCAAGAGTTTCTGATACAGTATTTGTAACTGGTATTCCAACATGTGATGCTGGTGTTATTGCAATTGATAATCCAAATTCTGGTATAGATCTTACAGCAACTGAGCAGGTAACGGTTCAGGTTAAAAACTACGGAACTGCTTCTGCAGTTAATGTTCCGGTTAAATATGTAATTAATAACGGTACTCCTGTTTCAGAAACAATAGCAGGGCCAATTGCATCAAATGCAACTGTTTCTTACACATTTACTGCCACTGCAAATCTTTCTGCATTTGCTACCTACCAAATAAAAGCTTATACTGCTCAAACATGCGATTTGACAAATGTTAACGATACTGCAACAAAAACGGTAATTAACAATCCGTTACTTTATTGTACATCTGCTTCTACTTCTCCAACTTCATATGAAGATATTGGAAATGTTACGATTAGCAATGTAAATAATGGAATTGCAACCCCGGTAACAACTAACACTACTGCAATTAACGGATATTCTGATTTCACTGTATCTGTTCCTGCGGTACAACTTGCAATGGGAGTTACTTATCCAATTTCGGTTAGTGTAATATCAGCTACAAGTTTTTACAGCACTTATGTTAAAGCATTTATTGATTATAACAGGGACGGTGTATTTGATCCTGTTACCGAACTTGCTTTTGGCGGACAGACAACTTCAACAACTCCAACAATTACCGGAAATGTTGTTGTTCCATTAACCGCAGTTTCTGGTCAGGTAACCCGAATGAGAGTGGTTGCTGTTGAAACTACAGCGGCTGCAGATGTTACTCCATGTGGAACATATACCTGGGGTGAAACAGAAGATTATTCAGTAATTATTGCTCCATTGATTCCTAAGGATGCTGGTGTTATTGAAATTATCAAACCACTTGCTCTTCAGGCTCAGGGTGATGTTGTTATTCCTAAAGTAAGAATTAAAAACTTTGGAACGGACACACTTAAAGCTGCCAATAACATGTCCATTGCTTATAAAATTAATGGAGGCACTGCTGTAACAGCTCTTTGGACAGGTAATCCATTGCCACCTAATGGAATTGATACAGTGAATTTGGCTTCATTTACAGTATTATCTGGATCCAACAATATCTGTGCATATACCATTTTGGCTGGTGATACCAACACCTTTAATGATCAGACTTGTAAATCATTCTATGGTACTCCAAACATTGATGCAGGTGTAACTCAAATACTTCAACCTGGTAGCCAGGTGATGTCGGGTGCTTCTATACCTGTGAAAGTTGTATTTAAAAACTTTGGTACAAATGCAATAACATCAATGAATATTAATTATAAACTAAATGGAGGTGCTGCTGTAGTTCAGGCTTGGACAGGTAACCTGTTGCCAAATGCTCAGGATACGCTTGTTCTTGCTAATGCTATTGCCCCTGCTTCGAACTTCACACTATGTGCTTATACTTCATTAACTGGCGACGGAGATCATTTGAATGATACTCTTTGTAAAACAGTATTTGGAGTTCCATCTTCAACATTGCCTTATTATGATGATTTTGAAGGAACGGCTATGTGGTACAATTCAACAGTAAACCCTGGCACATCGTGGGAACTTGGCGCTCCTTCGTACGGCGTTACCAATAATGCCCATTCTCCTTCCAAAGCATGGGATGTTAATTTAACTACAGCCTATGGAGGCAGTGCTAATTGCGAATTATATACTCAGATGTTTGATTTTACCGGAATAGTAAATGCAAAACTTTCATTCTGGCGCAATCATTACACCGAAGCAACTTATGATGGAACTAATCTTGAATACAGTACTGATGGAACCACATGGCAGGCACTTGGAACAATTGCTGACCCATTGGGAGTTAACTGGTATACCAATACAATTTCAGGAGGAGGTTCGCATCAGGCATGGGCCGGTCAGTCTTCGGGTTGGGTAAAATCAGAATACACACTCACACCTCTGAATAACATGCCTATGGTTCAATTCAGATTTGTATTCAAATCAGACCCTTCTGTACAATATGACGGTTTTTCAATTGATGACTTCTCAATTACAATTCCATCACAGTTAGATGCTGGTGTTGAAGCAATCACAAAACCTGGTGTACAAACAAGCGATGGTGCTAGCTATAATGTAAAAGTGCGCATCAAAAATTTCGGTATGGACACATTACAAACTATACCTGTTTCTTATACCGTTAATGGAGGCATTCCAGTTACCGGAACATGGATAGGTTATCTTGCTCCAAACGATACCGTAAGTTATCAGTTCACTCAGGCGTTGATTTCTCCTGCAGGACAATTCAATTTGTGCTCATATACTTCGTTAACAGGTGATGGTGATCACTTGAATGATACCACATGTAAATCAGTAACTGGTATTCCTGTATTTAATCTGCCTTACAGCGATGATTTCGAAGGTACTAACTATTGGTTAAGTTCTGATGGTACTGCTCAGTGGCAATGGGGTGTTCCTTCTGCTACTACCATTAATACTGCTCATAGTCCAACACATGTATGGGCTACTAATGTTTCCGGTAATTATGTTGGCAACATGAACGACAATCTGTATTCTCCAATATTCAATTTATCTACTCAGATTGATACTGTGGTTATGGAGTTCTGGCACTGGTATAATACGGAAGCCGGCACCGATGGTGGTAATATTCAATATACTATTAATGGAGGAACAAACTGGATAACCATGGGTTATGTGGGCGATCCTTTGGCTACCAACTGGTATACAACAACAGTAAGTGGTAAAGGATACTGGATGGGCAATTCAACAGGTTGGGTTAAGTCAACTTATAAGATTCCTAAAAACATTGACTTTGGCAATTTTGTAAATAACATTCAATTCCGCTTTAATTTCAGTTCTAACGCTTCCACAAACCTAAATGGATGGGCAATTGACGATTTCAGCATGACTGTTCCTGCCTTGCCAAACGATGCCGGTGTTTCTGCCATTGTTAACCCTGCTACTGAAACCAATACTTACACTCCGGTAACAGTTACAGTTACAATTAAGAATTTCGGCACCAACACGTTAACAAGTATTCCTGTTAAATATAAGGTTGGAGCCGCTACAGCTGTTGCTGAAACATGGACCGGGTCTTTGGCTCCGAATGCAACTGCCAATTATACGTTCACCGCCTCTTATATTTCTCCTGCGGCTGCATATAATTTCTG
>JBBQSF010000004.1:0-51229 GCA_038214085.1 Bacteroidales bacterium
GTTTGCGGAACAATGCGGAGTTGATAAAAATAATATTTCAGTAGATATTGAAAAGGAACAGGTTAATTTGTTTCTTCATATAAAGAAAGCCTTGTAATATGGAAGTAACCAGAATTATTGATTTACCTCATTATATAAACCTAAATTTTCCTGATAATCTTTGCTTTGCATCAAGAAAAGCAGGAGCATGGAATTCCTTCACATCTACTGATTATATTGAGTTTAGCAATAAAGTCAGTGGTTTTCTGTTGAAAAATGGCATTAAAAAAGGCGAAGCAGTTGCTACAATTTCCAACAACCGTCCTGAATGGAATTTTACCGATATTGGGTTGATGCAAATTGGGGCGGTTCATGTTCCTGTTTATCCTACTATTAGCGACGAAGAGCTTATTCACATTGTTAATGAAGCGGAAGTTAAAATTATTTTTTTAGCCAATAATTTTCTGTTTACAAAAACCAATAATTTATTATCAAAATTTGATCATCAGGTTAAAATTATTACTTACGACAAATTAAATAATGCTGATTATTTTGGCGATATTATTCAGCAAACACTTACAGCTGAACAAACTCAGAATATCGAAAAAATTGCGCAAAGTGTTTCACCTACGGATATTGCAACAATTATTTATACTTCGGGAACTACTTCTGTTCCAAAAGGAGTGATGTTGAGCCATAAGAACATGGTAAGTAATTTTATTGCAGCAGCGCCCACAATGGAATTATCTCAAACATATAAAACGCTTAGTTTTCTGCCTGTTTGCCATGTTTATGAACGCATGCTGAATTATATGTATCAGTATCTAGGCATATCTATTTATTATGCTGAAACAGCTGGCAGTTTAATGGGTAATTTTAAGGAAGTTAAACCAGAAGTAATCAATGCAGTTCCTTTATTTCTGGAAAAAGTTTATGCCGGAATTGAAGAAAAAGGAAATTTGCTGACAGGTTTTAAGAAAAGATTATTTGTTGCAGCACTCGATTATGCCGCAAAATATGATTTTGGAAAGAAAAGTCTAAAACATTTATTTTACGATAAACTGATTTATAAAAAATGGCGTGAAGCAATGGGAGGGAAGCTTGTACGTATTATTTGCGGTGGCGCTGCATTACAGGAACAATTGCTCCGATCGTTTTGGGCAGCAGGCATCCCTGTGTACGAAGGATATGGTTTAACAGAAACATCGCCACTCATCAGCAATAATAATTTCAGAATAAACAAAATGCTGACGGTTGGGAAAATTTTGGAAGGTGTTGAAGTTAAACTTTCAGAAGAAAAAGAAATTCTTGTAAAGAGCCCCGGCGTGATGCTGGGTTATTACAAAAATCCTCAACTTACAGCCGATGCAATTGATAATGATGGCTGGTTTCATACGGGAGATACAGGAGCAATTGAACTTGGACAATTTTTAAAAATTACTGGAAGAATCAAAGAGATTTTTAAAACCTCCTCAGGAATTTATGTTGTTCCCGAAAGCATTGAAAATAAGCTTAAACAATCTCAATTTATTCAGCATGCATTGGTGGTAGGAGCCAATATGAATTATCTCACAGCGCTTATTGTTCCTGAGTTCGGGCAATTGAAAAGCTACTGCCAGACACATGATATCAGGTATTATAATGAGCAGGACATGGTTACACTTGATCCTGTGTCGAAAATATATAAGGATATAGTTGACGCGTACAACTGCAATGCAAGAGATTCGGAAATGATCAAAAATTTTAAAGTTCTGCATTATGAATGGTCAGTGGAGTCGGGTGAACTTACGCCAAAAATGAATATGCGACGCAATGTAATAATTGAAAAAAATGAATTGATACTTCGCGATATTGGGTATCTTTAATGCCAATTGAAGAATTTAATTCTAATACAACAGCGGTTATCAGCCACAACTAAATAAAGACAAGAGGTAATTGTCATTATACAAAAAAATGTATCTTTGTTTTTATAAATAAATAATGAATTGAATATGAATATCGAAGATTTTATCAAAAACATAGAAGCTGAATTCGAAGATTTGGAGCCAGGGAAACTTAAACCCGAAAGTAATTTCAGAGAAATTTTTGAATGGAATTCTGTAAATGCGCTGATCATGATAGCAATGGTTAACACTGAATATGATGTTATTCTTACTGCCGAGGATCTCAGGAATTCAAAATCTGTTAATGATATTTATTCAATTATTCTAACTAAGGTTAAATAAAGCAATGGCCATTTTTTCTGTCGGAAACGTTCGTTTAACTGGAGTTGCAGCATGTGTTCCGCCAAAGGAATTTCATAATCTGGATTATGATTTTATTACGTTACCTGAACGTGAACTTCTTATTAAAACGACAGGAGTTGAAAAACGAAGAATAGCAGAAAAGGGTATGACTACAGCTGATTTTTGTTTTACTGCTGCAGAAAAACTTTTGAATGATCAGAGCTGGAACCGTGATGAGATTGATTTGCTTATTTTTGTAAGTCAATCGAGGGATTTTCTTGTTCCCAGCACCGGAATTATTCTTCAGGAAAAACTTGGATTGTCTAAAACTGCAATGGCATTTGATATCCCTTTGGGCTGTTCTGGCTTCGTTTATGGGATGTCCGTTATTGGTAATTTTCTTACAAATGGTTCAATAAAAAAAGCATTGCTTTTAGTTGGAGATATTTCTTCAATTTATTGCTCAGTTAGGGACAGAAGCACTTATCCTCTGTTTGGAGACGCAGGAGCTGCAGCTACTTTTGAATACAAGCCTGGAGCTGCTCCGATGCATTTTAATCTTCAGTCCGATGGCTCAGGCTGGGATGCGATCAGCATACCTGATGGCGGAATGAGGAATTTTATTTCCTTGGAATCTTTCGACTATCATAAGATTGATGAAGGAATTTACAGAAATAAAATTCAGCTAACATTAAATGGTATTGATATTTTTAATTTCACATTGCGTGAAGTTTCTCCAAATATCAATGCTCTTCTCACCTCCACGGGAAAAACCATTGAGCAGTTTGACTATTTTTTATTTCATCAGGCAAATTTACTTATGAATGAGAGTGTTAGAAAAAAATTACGATTGCCTAAAGAAAAAGTTCCTTACATATTGTCAAAATATGGCAATACAAGCTCTGCATCAATCCCATTAACGATGGTTTCGGAGATCAGGAATGATCTTATTTCAAAAAAAATGTCTCTTTTGTTGTGTGGTTTTGGTGTGGGCCTTTCTTGGGGTACTGTTTTAATTGAAACCGATGGGATTGCTTGCCCCGAAGTACTTGATTATATCTGATTATTTATGATAAACCCATTCAACATAAAAGGAAAGAAGATTTTGGTAACAGGAGCTTCTTCGGGTATTGGGATGCAAATTGCCATAAGTCTTGATCAAATGGGTGCCGATGTTTTTATCACAGGTAGAAATCCCGATAAATTAAGAGAAACACTACATAAATTAAAAGGAGAGAATTCTAAAAGTTTTGCAGCAGATCTAACTGACGAAAATCAAATAGAAGAACTTACCGATATGGTAACAACTTTGAACGGAATAGTTCATTCCGCTGGTATTACAAGTCATTTCCCCGCAAAGTTTATCAGCTCCAAGCAAGTTAGTGAAGTATTTAAAATTAATTTTGAAGCTCCTTTAAATATTACAAATAAACTTCTTGCTAAGAAAAAAATTATTGAAGGCGCTTCAATTGTTTTTATATCTTCAATTGCAACAAAATATCCTTACTATGGTGGAAGTTTATATACCAGTTCCAAAATGGCTTTGGAAGGCTATTGTAAAACATTGGCACTAGAGCTTGGAACAAAAAAGATAAGGGCAAACTGTGTTTCTCCGGCAATGGTTAAAACGCCTATGTTAGATCATACTGAAGAAACCATTTCAAAAGAAACTCTTGGAAAATTTGAGGCTATGCATCCCCTTGGATTTGGGAAACCTGAAGATGTTGCTAATGCAATTGTGTTTTTTATTTCAGATGCTTCTCGATGGATTACTGGGCAAAATTTAATTCTTGGTGGAATATAAAGAAAATAAATTATGGTTGATTTTTCTGTCATCGTACCCGTATTTAATAGTGAAAAAACATTAGAAGAACTATTTTTGAGAACTGAAAAAGTATTTGTGGGGCTGAATAAAACTTTTGAAGTAATTTTTGTTGAAGACAGTGGAACTGATGACAGTTGGAAAGTAATAAAGGATTTGAAAAGTAAATATGGCGAGAAAGTTTCTGGAATAAAATTATCTAAAAATTTTGGTCAGCATAACGCAGTATTTTGTGGGTTAAATAATTTTAATGGAAATACAATTATAACCATTGATGACGATTTACAAGTTCCTCCAGAAGAAATCCCCAAACTTATCAATTGCTATAATGAGCAAAACCCAGATATGGTTTATGGCTATTTCAAAAAGAAAAAACATTCAGTGCTTCGGAATATTGGAAGTTGGTACATTAAAAAATCGTCGAAACATTTGTTGAAATCACCAGGTGAAGGCTCTTCATTCCGATTAATATCAAGGCAGTTGGCTGAAAAACTTTTAAAGCATGCTCAGGAATTTGTTTATATTGATGAACTTTTGCTTTGGTACACCGACGATATCGCATTTGTTAATGTAGATCATGAACACAGGAAACACAATAAATCGGGATATTCTGCGGTTAGGCTCTTTCGGATTACGTTTAACCTTATGATTTATTATACGGCTCTGCCTCTTAAAATGATGATTTACGGTGGATTTGTTTCATCAGTAATTAGTTTCATTATCGGTTTGTTTTATATTCTTAAAAAAATGATTTTCCATCATGCTCTTCCGGGATATACTTCACTTATTGTAGCAATACTTTTCTCAACAAGCCTCATTATATTCAGCCTTGGAATTATTGGCGAATACCTTCACCGAATATATAAAGTACAAAACAAGAAACCTCCATTTTCAATAAAAGAAAAAATATGAAATGGAAAAAATACGGTATTACACTTCAAAAGATAACAGAAAGTGATATTGAACTGGTTCGAACTTGGCGCAATTCAGATAAGATAAAACAGAATATGCAGTTCAGGGAATTTATTACACCCGAAATGCAGAAAAAATGGTTCGACTCTATTAACAACATTAATAATTTTTATTATTTAATAATTTATCATAATGAAAAGATCGGTCTGATCAATAATAAAAATGTTGATTGGGAAAGCCGAACCTCTGAAGCCGGAATATTTCTATGGAATGATAGCTATGAATTTGCACCCTGGCTTGCTTCAATTCTTCTTTGTGAGATAGGATTTTATTTTTTGGAAGGATGGGATTCTGTTATTAATGTTCTAAAGGATAACAAACATGCAATTGAGTACAATATTCAACTGGGTTATGAGCCAATCGATGACAATGCGAACAGCCAGATTCAGACGTTTCGATTAACGAAAAAAAATTTTGAAATCCATACTAAAAAACTCAGAGAGGCTGGGCTTAAATTATCTTTAAATGACCCTAACCTGTATCTGATTTTTGAAAAGCATGATTACGAAACAGGAGTTGCGCAGTACTTCGAAAATCTAATGAAAACCTTTAATATCCAACATAAATGCGAAATCGGAGAGAATGAAGAAAAAATATTTTCCTGCATTCTGTAAATATTTAGTCGCTAAAAAACAATAACTTGTAATTTAACAATACGCATACAGCTTTGCAATTCTAATATGGTTTTAATTTTTTCTTTTCTATAAATTTATATTTTTAAAAAAAATGAGGAAGGTATTTATTACATTTTATTTTATTTGTTTTTTAGTATTTATTAGCATAAGTGCTTCGGCACAAGTGCCTCAATCATTCAATTACCAAGCTGCTGCCCGTGATGCTGGTAGTTCTTTGATTTTAAATCAACAGATTGGGATAAAAATAATTATTCATCAAGGCTCAGCTACGGGAACAGTAGTTTACAGCGAAACGCATATAGTAACAACGAATCAGTTCGGAATTTTTACTTTACCTATAGGTGAAGGATTTACGGTTTTTGGAATTTTTAGCTCCATACCATGGAGTTCCGGCAATTATTGGTTGCAGGTTAAAATGGACCCTTTTGGAGGAATTGCCTATACTGATATGGGCGTAAGTCAGCTGCTTACAGTTCCTTATGCTATGTATGCGCAATCGTCGGGTACAATTGGTATTACTGGACCAACAGGAGCAACAGGAGCCGAAGGGATTGCAGGGACAACCGGACCAACTGGCGAGTCAGGAATAACTGGAGCAACTGGAATAACTGGACCTACTGGAGAAGGAATCCAATATTGGGATAGAAATAATGTCGCTACTTTTTTAAGCAACAGCAATGATAAAGTTGGTATTGGTACTTTGACACCAAGCAAAAAATTGGATGTTTTTGGCTCAGCAAGCATTACTGACGATAATTTTCAAATCAATACAAATTATAGTCATACTTTGTTTCCAGGGGTGCAACTTAGGGGATTTAAATATAAGTTTTACAATGGTCCCTTATTTGGGTTTATAGGTTATTATTGTGTGCACTATAATTCTGGCACTTTAACTGATTCGGTTCGAATGGGTGTTATTATTGTTGATACATCCAAGTCGTTTATTGCTGGAGGTATTTTAACTCCTGATCGATACTGGGGATTAAGAGTAAAAAGAAGCGGTATTAAAAATGCAGAAATTAATTTAACAATAATGCAAAGTCAAACAAGAGGAGTGGACTATGGATTAATAACAAAATTAGGTAAAACATTCCTTTATGTTAATAAAACTAACTACATGGCTATGTTTACCATGGATACAACCAATTATAGTCCCTATTATCAGATTTCACCGGATAGTGGCTCAACCTGGGCTACCAAGTTTTCTTGTTCTTCAAATGGAGATGGCTATTTTGCTCAAAAATTGGGAATTGGAAATGCTACACCAACAAAAGCATTGGAAGTAGTTGGTTCTGCGTCTGTTTCGAATCAATTTGCGCTGAATACTACACAATCATATATAATTGGTAGTGATATGGGGAGTATTTCTTGGTCAATGCCTTTTAATGGAGAAAGTTATAAAAAAGTAATATTATACTTTGATAATTATACGGATACAGGAGTCACCATAACTTATCCGGTTCCGTTTAGCCGTATTCCATATATTTATGGAGATAATCTTGCAGTTCAATGTAGTTCCACGACTACAACTCTTACAATTGGTACTTGCAATAGTGAAACCGGCTTTGTGTTTATCGAAGGGTATTAATTACTGCTTCGAAAGTTATTAAAAGACCAGTATTTAGTGCATGATTACGAATTTTTTTTCATTGATGAAATGTCAATTGTTATTTTATAATTTTTCTTCCACCATGGTTGGAAAATTTTTGTAAGTAGCCTAAAAAAAAATTCCCTAATCTTCTCGGGTAATAAAAAATTAGCTGTGTTGAAAATTATATAGTAAAGTCTTCCGTAAAATATCCCCGGTAAACAAGTAAAGTAAAGAAATGGATTTGATTTCGTATATTTTCTTGTGTATCCCATCTTTTCGGCATATTTTCCAACAATTAAATCTGATTTTCTAATGTCAGAGTCTCTCATTTTTATTTTCCACTGATCTACTTTTTTAGGCGAGATGGGTTCGAATAAACTTTTATGATAATGTTCTATCAGTTCTTTTGGATAAATATCAAGTATTTCTTTTTCTTTACTTTGAAAATTTAGCATTTTTGGGGAATAAGAAATATTCAGAAAGATACAGATATCCGTCAGATGTTTTTCGGGATTTGTAACTAAATCTTCATATTTAATTACGAAAAATCTATCAGGGTTTTTTTTCTGAGCTTTGAGGAACTTTTTGTTGTAATATTTCCATCTGTATGCAAGCGAAGCAATCCAAGGTCTTTCAAAATCAACATTTAACATCGAAAGGATATTATCTCTGTAATCTCTGGTTATATAAATAAATCTTGCTTCAGGAAAAGTTTCGAGAAGTGTTGGTATATATAGGGTATATGGTGGATTTTTATCAGCAAGAATTTTGATTTCTTCTTTGTCGTAGAATGAAATATTTTCAGCATAAATAATTTTACAGAGTTCACCAAAAGTAGTTTTACCTTCGGCGTTCAATAATTTTCTTTTTAAACTTTCATTGTCAACAGTCCAGAGATTAAATTGAGGTTGTTTAACCAGTTTATTGTAAAAAACAGTTAGCTCTTCTTTTGTCCAGGAAATTTTACTTCCATAAACAGGGTAGAAGTTCTTAATAAAAGGTGATTCTAGTGGGATTTTAATATTTGGATGGGCATCAAGCATCGTGCGAAGCAAAGTAGTTCCCGAACGGGGGCGACCGATAATCAGGACAAATGGGGTTTGTTTAATTTTTCCTAATTCCTCAATGATATTTGATCCTGTTTTATGTTCTGCAACTTTTTCCATTTTATTTAGTAATACTGGAAATATTTTGGTGAAATAAATGGTCTTTTTAGTTTTTATCTGGATTTACAACTTTTGATCTTATTCGAAAATCTGATTTTCTGAATCTGAAAATTTCCCTCAAAGATATATTCATTTTTTTAGAAAATACAATAATAGTAGCAAGGGTTCCGAACGAATAACTTACATTGGTTGCCCAAGCAGCACCAATACCGCCAAATTCAGGTATCCAGATAAAATTCAGCAAGATATTTACGAGTAAGGCAGGGATAAATATTTTTATTATAAGGTCAGGTCTGCCAATTCCTAAAATACTTCCATTAATAATATGAAAAATAACAAACATTAAAATTCCCGGTAGTATGGCTTGCATCATTGGACTGCTATCTGTGAATTCTTTTCCATATATTAATGGAATGATCAATGGTGCAATGAAATACAGCAATACAGATAAAACGGTACAAACAATTAACGAGATTCTAACTAAGCGAGCAACAGCGAATTTCATAACTTCAGGATTTTTTGAGTTGGCGACCCTTGTCCTAATAACAAGTGCCACAGCAGTTGGTATTTGCCATAATTGAGTTGCAAAGGCAACCCCTAGACTATACAAACCTACTTCTGACTTTCCTTTGAAGAATCCAATTATAAGAATATCAATTCTGTAATTGAGTTGCATTATAAAGAGTGCAAAGGCATATACAATACCTAATTTTATTATACTTCTAATGATTTCTTTATTGACTTTGAACTTTATTGGTGAAAACTTTAACAAGGAAAAAATGCCATAAATACCGCTAATCAAATTAGAAAGAAGAAATGAAAAGAGTGCACCAGTAATACTTTGTTTCAACCACCAAACAAGTAATGCAATAAAAAACAGATTTAATAATTCGGGAAGCCATCTAAGAGTGTTTGAATAACTGAATTTTTGCTTTCCAATAAAAAAGCCACTACTGTATATTACAAGCAAACGTGCAGGAATTGTGATGATCGCGGTGATAATGTACAAAAATGTAATATCAATATTGTCAATAAACAAATAGGCAATTGAGCTGATAACCATTGCGAAAACTGAGGTATACAGAAATATTATGCTTAGTGCAGAAAGTATTTCAGAATCTTTATAAGTCTTGCGCCCAATATGAAATATGGTGCTTTGTTGCGAACCTAATAAAGCAATACTTGCAAATATTCCGGGAATAACAAGAATGGTTGCGTATATTCCTCTTCCGTCGGGACCAAGTATTCGTGACAAAAAAATGCCAGAAATAAATCCAATTATAATACCGGTAATATTGCTGTTGAAAACACTTAAAATATCATTTGTAAAACTCCTTTTCATTCAGGCTTCCTCAATTTTTTTTGTAGCAAATAAATGAAAGTGCTTTCAACAGAAATAAGTTTGTTTTTATTAACATCTTTATTTGTTCAAAAAAGTCTGTCTCATTCGTAGGCGCATCAGGTGATAAAATGCATATTGAGTTCTTCAATTTTTCAATACTTAGAAAAAGGACAGTTTAAATTCAATTTTATGTGCTAATGCAAAAATAAGATTTTTACTTCATTAGAAGTATTTTTCCTACATAAAGCATTTCAGGATAAGCCATCCCTGCCAGAATTATTCGGTAAGTGTAAACCCCCGGCACTTTGCTTTCGCGGGAAGTACTGTTGTAAAACCCACCATTCCATGGTTCGATTAAATCCGTAGTTTCGTAAACCACATTTCCCCAACGATTGAAAATTATCATAGAATAAGTGTCAGGGTCAAAGCTGGTGCCAACTGGGCCAAATACATCATTTAATCCGTCGCCATCGGGGGTAAAACAATTGGGAATATATATGGCAAAAATATCGTAAACAATAACTGTTTCAATAAGAGTATCAGCGCAACCGAAATTATCAGAAACAATCAAAGTAATCTGATATTCTCCTGTATGACCAAATGTGTGAACAACGCTTTGTCCGGAATAAATTCCTGTACTGTCGCCAAAATCCCATGACCAGTTAGCAGAATGACCTGTTGCTGTAAAAGTTGCTTCTGGATTGCTGATGGAAATTGGTTTTGGAGAATAAAAAAATTGAGCTACAGGTGCTGGATTGTTGCCAATTACAACAATGAGTGTTGTATCGCAAAACCCATCGTCAATAGTTATATTATACGAACCGGGTAACTGATTTGAAATCGTATTTGTAGTATTTCCATTATTCCACAAATAAGTGTAAGTGCCTGAACCGCCTGTTCCAGTAACAACTGCTGAGCCATCATTGTGTCCGCAATGAGAATTGACAACAGTGAATGTTCCGCTTGGGCCTGCACCTGAACTTATTGTAGTGGTTAAAACCAAGTTGCATCCACTGGCATCGCTTACTGTAACTGAGTAATTACCGCTGCTGAGGTTGGTTGCAGTTGCATTTGTTTGAGCTGGAAATGTATTCCAGTTGTAACTGAATGGTGAAGTGCCTGAAGTAACTGTTACACTGGCCTGACCGTCGGCCATACCACAAGAAGCATTGATAACATTGCTTAAAGTAGCTGTTAGGTTTGAGTTTGTTGAAACTATTATAGTATCAACAACACTGCACGAATTATTTGTAACAGTAACATAGTAATTCCCCGCTTGAAGACCGGTTGCAGTTTGAGTTGTTTGTGGTGGGTTTGAACTCCACAAATATGTAGGTGTACCCGTAATTCCAGTTGCGGTAACCGAAGCAGTGCCATCTGCTGCGCCGCATGTTGCTGGTGTTGACGAAGTGTTGGTATTGAATAATGAAATATTAAAAGAAAGGCTTCCCGAAGGTGCTACATTGCCGCACAAATCAGTAACCGAATTACAGGATGAGGCATTCAGGTTCAGGGAAAAGGCACCGGAAGTGCTAATTGCTGGAGAAAATGTAATAGTAAAACTCTTTTCCTGAGTTCCTCCTGAAGCACAACCAGCTCCTGTAATATTTGTTATTGTGTATGGACCGCCTGGTCCTGTTAGGACTAAATCACATGCTGCGATCGTTGTGCATTTTATATTTTCGGAAAAATCAAATTTTAATGTATTGGAGCCGCATGAAGGTGTGTTGGTGATTGCAGAAATATGTGGAGGAACATTATCGAATATCTGTGCGGTGGAGGCTCCGAAATTAATATTGTAACCATATTGTGAACTCGACCAGTTGTCAACAACAATTACATAAGTGCCGCCTTGAATTACCTGAATATCTGAATTAAAAGGAGGACCGTTTATAGTTCCCGGACCGTTATGGTTTCCTGTACCTCCGTTTGCAGTGCTTGCACCTGTAGCACCATTAAATCCTGCATTATCACCCCATGAATTGCAACTGATTTCAAGTGAGGGGTTGTTGTATATATCAGAACATGTTGCATGAGTAAGATCGAAAACCGACCAGTCGTAATCGTCACCTGATCCTGCTGTGTTATTGGGTGTAATAATAAAACTTAAATTACCTGAGGTTTGCGCAGTAAAAGTATACCATACAGAGTTCTTTTCAGCATCCATACAAGTAGTATTTATGTTTAACTCGTTTGCATAGTTGCCCGGACCTGTATATGAATTTTGCGTAGAATACGAATTCTGGCAAATAGGAATTGCTCCTGCACAATCCTGAACTGTGGGTATTTGAGCAAAAGATAAATTGATTCTCAGCAAAAACAGAAAAAATATAATGGCAATATAATTGATAATTGGTTTCATTTGATCAAACATTTATCATGGCAAAAGACTAATCCTACCAATATATTGGTGCTTTGAACCCTGTAACTCTTTTACTTTAATTCTGTAAACATAAACATCCTGAATAACATCGTCAACCGAACCTTGGTTGTTTTTAGTTCCGTTCCATGGCTCACTTGAAGTTATATACCATTTAGTTGTCTGAAATATTATATTTCCCCAGCGGTCAAATATTTTCATATCGAAATTTTCAGGGTCAACACTCAGCCCTTTAGGAGCAAAGAAATCATTTAATCCATCGCCATTGGGCGTAAATGTATTTGGAATATACAAAGTGAAGATTTCTTTTACTACAATCGTATCCGATACCGTATCTGTGCATCCGTTTGCATCAGTTATCACAAGGGTTACAAGGAAAGTTCCGATATTGTTAAACAAATGGTCAAAACTTTCTCCTGTTTCGAATGTGCCATCACCCATATTCCATTGCCAAGTAGAAATACTTCCTGAGGAATGATCGAGAAAGGATACCGGGCCATCCATGGTGGAAGTAATTGTTGGGTTTGCAGAAAATCCGGCAGTTGGGCCTAGCGTTTCCATTACAGAAGCATTTGCAATTGTGCTACAACCTCCATCACTTACTGTTACTGAATAATTTCCTGATATAAGACCTGTTGCTGTTTGTGATGTTTGCCCATTACTCCAAATATAGGAATAAGTGCCTGTTCCTCCTGAAGGATTAGCTGTTGCAGTTCCGATTCCTTGTCCACAAATGTCGTTCACTGTTGAAGTAGTGGCAGAGGGACCAGCAGATTGATTTATAGTAACTGAAGAAGTTGCAGAACATGAGTTGACATCAGTTGCTGTCACAGTGTAAGTCCCTGCTGGAACTCCTGTAAGGTTCTGCCCATTTTGTCCCGGATTTGAATTCCAGTTGAAAGAGTAAGGTGCTGTCCCTCCTGTAATACTAAGATTGGCAGAACCATCTGACATTCCGCACGTAGCATTTGAAAAGCTTGCTATTGTAGCAGTTGGACCTGAAATATTGTTTATAGTTACTGTATTCATTGCATTACAATTGTTTGCATCAGTTACCGTAACATTATATGATCCAGCAGTTACATTCGAGAGCGTTCCACTATATTGGGGTGGTGCAGAATTCCAAGCGTAAGAATATGGAGCTACTCCTCCAACTGCCGTAACAGTAGCAGTTCCATTTGGCATATTGCAGGTACTGCTTGTAATATTGGAAATTGATGCAGAAGGGCCAGGCAAATTACTAATTGTAGTTGAAGCTGTGGTTGTGCATGACCCGCAAGAAACGGTAACTGTATAAGTTCCTGCTGTAAGGCCCGTGGCTATTTGAGAACTTTGCTGTGGGACAGAATTCCACATGTAAGTAAAGCCAGTACCACATGTTCCTGTTGGTGTTGCAGTTGCAGTTCCATTGGAATGACTGCAGTTTTCATTGGTAGAACTTGCAGTTGCACTAATACTGTTCATGCTTATTGCAATTGAAGAAGTACCAGAACATCCGGAAGCATCAGTTCCTGTTACATTATAAGTTATTGCTGAAGTAGGGCTTGCATTTACAATAGAGCCTGTAGTGGCACTTAAACCTGTTGCCGGACTCCAGGTGTAGTTTGTTGCACCGCTGGCCGTGAGTTGCACAGGGCTTCCAGGGCAAACTGAGGCCGAAGCTGGAGTCACAGAAATAGAAAGATTTGCAGCTGTTGTAACAGCAATTGAAGCAGAGCCAGAACATCCACTCGCATTAGTAACAGTTACAGAATATGTTCCTCCTGTTGTTATTGAAATGGTTTGTGTTATAGCTGAATTGGACCATAGATAAGAACTGTATCCGCTTCCTGCATCTAATGTGGCTGTGCTTCCTATACACATTGTGGCAGGACCTGTAATTGCTGGTGAAAGGCTGGCACTTTGGATAACCGTTACTGTTGCTGATCCGGAACAACCACTTGCATTTGAAACAGTAACACTATAAGCTCCGGCTGTATTAACTGTAGTGGTCTGTAATGAGGTTGAGTTAGACCAGTTGTAAGATGAATATCCGCTTCCGGCATCCAAAATAGTAGAAGAACCATTGCAGATAGAAAGCCCTCCTGTGATGGTAGGTGTTAAATTAGAACTTTGAATAACTGTAACAGACGCAGTGCCAGAACAACCATTCGAGTTTGTAACAGTAACAGAATAAGTTCCTGCAGTGTTTACAGATATTGTTTGTGATGAGCCACCACTGGACCAGTTGTAAGAACTATATCCTGAGCCTGCATCCAGAATTGTTGATGAGCCATTACAAATAGATAAATTTCCTGTAATAGCAGGAGTGGGGTTGGCAATTACCGTAACAACTCCTGAAGTTGTTGCTGAATTTCCGGATCCGTTCGAAACTGTAACATAATAGGTTGTATTTGAAGTCGGACATACGCTGTTTGGGCCAGCTCCTGCAAAAGAAACAGGACTCCATGTGTAAGTGTAAGGACCTCCGCTTCCAGTAACAGTAGCGGTTAGATTTGCACAAGAACCACTACAGATGGTTGCTGAATTCATAGTAACACTAATTGATGAACTACAGTTTACCTCAACCAACTCTTGTGTGCTGCAGCCGTTTGCAGCTGTGCAATTGGCCATATATTGATTTGCAAAAGGCGAATTAACATTAACCGAAGGCGTTGTTCCAATTGGTGCCCATGCAGAATCGCAATATGTAAACCAAGTTCCAATGCAGTTTCCAAACACAATAACTCCGATACAAGTTGTAGTGCAGACCGTATCCCATACGTTCCAGGTAAGGTTGCCCGAGCATCCTGTAGCTGCAAGTGTAGCAATTGTTCCTGCCCCATTACAGTTAACAGTAGTTGAGATTGAAGGAGCAGGAAGCATTGTGATATTTTTACAGGCAGTTGATGTATTAGAACATGCATCTGAAACTGTGACACAATAATTACCACCAGCAGAAACAGTAATTGTAGAACCGGTAGCACCATTGCTCCAGTTATATGTCAGGTTTCCAGTGCCTGTTCCGGTGGCGGTTATGGTGCCTTGAGTTCCCTGACAGAAATTACTTCCATTTACAGTAACAGTTACCGGAGTGTTTGCAATTGTAAATGTAAAATTGTCATTCAGGTTATTTCCGCACATATCCTGCATCGTCAAACCTGTTAGGGTATATGTTCCCGGGGCTAGTGCAGGTGAAATATTTAGAATTGTTGAAAGCGTCATGCCACTAACACAACCTGTTGATGCAATGGTAACAGTGTGTCCTGAAAGTGTGAAATCAGTGGCTTGTAAAGTTGTGCAATTAATGTTCTCTGAAAAATTTACTTGTATTTGAGCCCCTCCGCAACCGGGTTGAGTTACATTTGCAAAAGTTGGCGGAATGTTATCAGTAATTGGAACTGTGCTGGCATCATTTTGAAATTGTAAGGTAAATCCATCGTTTGAACCGCCATAAAAATTAACAGATAACATATATGTATGTGTAGTTACTACATTTTCAGCTTCATTCCATACCCCGCAAGAGGCAGGCGCACTATTGAAGGGAGATCCGCCTGAACAACCTGAATAAGAATTCTGATAATTGGAAGAATTGGTTGTTAATCCAGTTACTCCGTAAGTTCCCGAATAATTACAACTAATTTCCTGCAAGTTATTACAGCCGTTAGTTGCATCAAATAATACATAATCGTAATCAGTACTTCCTGATGGATTAATTGCAAAGTCGAGTAATCCATTGGTTTGTGGACTGAAAGAGTACCAAACTGAGCCGCCTGAACCTGTTCCTGAGTAACAGGAGCCATCTTCATCGTTTGGGTCAATTCCGGTGTCAGTATACTGATTTGTGGACACAATTACAGTTTGATTGGCACAAAGTGGGATTGCACCTTCGCAATCGCTAGCGGGATCGGACCGCACTTGGTTTAATGAACAATTTACACAACTGATTTCTGCTGACCAGCCCGGAATATTTCCTATTGTGGTGAATGGTGGAATATATTCGAAAGTAAGTTGTTCGCCGCTTAAACCCTGAGGCGCATTTGTTCCGCTGTAAGTACCTATTAGAATACCGTTTGTGCTATTTCCATTATACACTTTGAGTTCTGCTCCAAAGCCGAGGTCGAAATCTTCGAATGAGAACGAAAGACAATTGGAAGATGCTGATGAGAAAGTTATTACTTGATAAGTATTTCCTGCATAGCCTGATGGACCTCCACTATCAAAAAAGCTTCCATTACATGTTGAAACTAAGGCAGTGCTTCCAATCAAATAATTTTGTGCTTGCATTTGGCTGGCAACGAATATTGTGAAGACCAAAAAGAGAAATCGCTTCATGATAAAAATATTATTATTTGGAATATATTTCTTTAATATGGGAAAGAACAGCATCTTTTGAGTCTAGCTCAATTACTAACCCTGGAAAAACATTATAAATTAAGGTTGGCTTTGACTGAAGTCTGGAAATCAGAAACGGACGGATATCAATAGTATCTCTGCTAAAAACCACTATAGAGTCATTTTTTTTATCCCATCTGCGATGAATAGAATAGGAGTAACGTACTATATAATTCTGCACTTTAATAAATTCCTGCGACATTGTGTCAATTTCGCTTGGTGTAAAATACTTTTTTGCTAGCGGATCCAGCGTCACATATTCTTTGCTTTGAGCTTTTAAGTTAATCGAAATAAAAAAGACAGCAATGAAAACAATAATTATTCTATTCATATTTAATATTTGATTTAAGGTAATAAAACAATTCGTCCGATATATTCATGTTTAGTGCCAAGTATTTCTTTAAGTCGGATCCTGTAAACGTATGAATCCATAATAACACGGTCATAAGATTTTGAATTGTCTTTAGTCCCGCTCCAGCCTTCATTTAAGTTATTTGTATTGAAAACAATGTTGCCCCAACGATCAAAAATTGACATTTCATAATTGTCAGGATCTATCATGAGGCCCTTAGGTAAAAAGAAATCATTCAACCCATCGCCATTTGGAGTAAATACATTTGGGATATATACTGTAAATATTTCTTTAACAATAATAGTGTCCTGAACAGTATCAGAACATCCATTGTCGTCGGTTACCAAAAGGGTGACAATATATGACCCAAGGTCATCATATAGATGATCAAATTCTGTAGTTCCAGATGTTGTTCCATCACCAAGATTCCATTGCCAGTTAACAATATTTCCGCTTGAGTTATCTAGAAATGAAACAGGTCCATCTAAAAGTGTTAAAACATCAGGATGTAAAGAAAATCCTGCAATCGGTCCTGGAATGTTCATAACACTAATAGTTGCTGTTGCATTGCAAAATCCATCATTTACAGTAACTGTATAATTTCCAGCAGCTAGGTTTGTAGCAGTAGCTGTTGTTTGGGGCGGAGTAGCGCTCCATAAATAAGTGTAAACACCTGTTCCCAGTGAAGGAATAACTGTTGCAGTTCCGTCTGCCCTGTCGCAAATTTCATTTGTTGAAGAAGCAGTTGCCGAAGGTCCGGGTTTCTGACCAATTGTAACAGTTGCTGTAACAGTGCACGAATTGGCATCGCTTACGGTAACAATATAATTTCCGGGAGCTAAATTTGTGGCAGTAGCAAGACTTTGAGGAGGACTGCTATTCCAGTTGTAAGAATATCCTGGAGTTCCACCGTTAGGAATAGCTGTTGCTGTGCCATCTGATTGACCACATGAAGCTATAACAATATTTGTGATCATTGCGGTTGGACCAGGTGTATTGGTAATAGTAACAGTATTCATTGCCGTACACTGGTTGGCATCAGTAACTGTTATATTATAACTGCCAGCCACTACATTGGTTAAAGCCTGACCGTATTGAACGGGGGAAGAATTCCATTGATAGGAGTAAGGTGCATTGCCACCAGTAACATTCGCAGTTGCACTTCCGTTAGGGCTACCACATGTTGAATTAATTACTGTTGGTATTGAAACTGATGGTCCGGGTAAATTATTTACGCTTGCAGTTGTAGTTATTGTACAGCCACCGCATGTTACAGTTACTGTGTAATTGCCAGATGAAAGGTTTGTTGCTGTTGCAGAAGTTTGTTGCGTAGGTGACGTGTTCCATAAATAAGAAAATGATGAACTACAATTTCCTCCTGCAGTTACAGTTGCTGTTCCGTTAGCATGTCCGCAGTTTTCGTCTGTAGTAATGGCTGAAGCAGTTATAGGACTCACGTTTACTGTAACTGTTGTTGATCCAGTACATCCGGAAGCATCTGTTCCGTTTACAATATATGTTGTAGTGGAAGTTGGGTTTGCAGTAACATTGGAACCTGTTAAGGAGGATAATCCTGTTGCCGGGCTCCATGAATAAGTTGTTCCACCATTTGCATTAAGAACAACGCTTCCACCGGGACAAATTGATGGCGTATTTGGGTTCACCGAAATATTAAGACTTGTTCCAACATTAACTGTTACCTGTGCTGAACCTGAACATCCGGATGAATTACCAGTAACTGTATATGTAGTGTTTGCAGTAGGACTGGCAGTAACTGTTGCTCCTGAAGTTGAGGACAAACCAGTTCCGGGTGACCAAGAATAATTTTGAGCACCTGATGCAGTCAAAGAGACATTTCCTCCCTGACAGATAAATGGGTTTGTGGGCAAGACACTCACTGTAAGATTATTTGCTACTGTTATAATAACATCATCAGTAGCTGTTTGGCTGCAATAATCAGAAACAGTAACTACATAAGTAGTCGTATTTGTTGGAGATACTGTAGCGGAAGTTCCTGTTCCAGCTCCATTGCTCCAATTGTAAGTATAAGGTGTGATGCCTCCGGATGCTGATACGTTAAGCGTTGCAGAGTTTGTTGGACAAATTGTTGTAGTTCCTGTTGCATTCGGAATCAAAGGAATATTGTCAATGATATTAAGAGTGTAAACTTGTGTAGTACAAGCATTGCTAACAGAAATAGTTACAATTTCATTTCCTTCGGTTAGTAAATCAGTTAAAGGATGAATAACAATCCCCACTGAATCTGAACCAACAGGGATAGTAACACTCGAAGGAATTGAAGTGTAATCCGTTCCATTTAATGCACTTCCACCTATTGTATAATTAATTGTAACCGGAGAAGTAGCAGGCGCAGGAAGTGTGAATCCAAAAATTCCATCGGAGCATCCTTCAATAGCATTATTTCCTAAAGTAGTATTTGAATAAGAAGAGGAGACATTTACTCCATTTGTGCCGAAACTATTTGCTTCTAGAAATACTCCAGAATCAAGAATTCCATCACCAACATCTGCAATGGCAACCTTAATATGGTAGTTTACACATGGCGTAACTCGGAATTGGGCAGTAAGAACAGCTGTAAATCCATCAAATACAATAGTGGCCCCAGACTGATTATCGACGTACAATGAGGAGTATGCTAATGAAGTGCAACCACCCGCTGTACCACTGGCACCAACACTTCCCCCATTAACACTATTAATTGCAACAGCCATAGTGGTACTAGGAATCAATGCAACATTCTGGTTTGTATAATTACCACCGGAAGGGTTTGGTCCTGTTACAAAAAATGCAAAAACATCATTAAAATTAGAACACACATATTCCGGATATTCTTCTGATCCAAAAACGTATCTAAATCTTAATGTGTCGTTAACAGGAATAAAATCAAATTCCAACACAGCAGCATCAAATGTTCCTGCTGATCCAATGGTTGTGCTTATTGCTTCAAGATCCGCATCTCCTGCCATTGTTAAATCTGCTGACATTCCCATAGCTCCGGACTGAGGAATCTGGGTAGGGTCTCCAGTGCAAAGAAATATTCCGGAGCTTAGCCCTAAATTGGTGGTGTTTCCATTGCTGAAAGCGCCAATAGCAGTGGGTTCACCTGTGTAAGTAACTGTGCTGACAGTAACGCCTCCACCTACAAGAACATTCTGAACAAGTTGAGCAGGAGTCATGGCCGAATTAATTAATAATTGCGCATTTACTGTAATAATGCTGAAACAAAATAAAAGGATAAATAAAATTTTCTTTCTCATGTTATCTGATTATTGTCTTAGTTTTCTGATTGTTTTTGATTGATTTTCTATTTTGAAAGAGATGGCTTATATTATCAAATACTTTTATTTGTCAGGTGATTTTATATTTGTAAATTCTTCTAATGTAAAAGATTTATTATTATAATTTATGATACTTACATCGCAATATTTCATCAAATTACAGAGATATTTTTTATTGGCATAGCTGTAAAAAATAGCAGTAGCAGTTATTAAATTTCCTTCACCATTATCGTTGATGTCAAAACTGATTACTCCACGGTAATTTTTTATTTTTTCAGTAAATTGATTAATATCTGCTTCAGATTGAAGCCCGCTTAAAGTAAACTCGAAAAGTTTTTGCTGCCCAGAATTTTCCTGATCTAGAACTGAAATTTGGCTAATTAATGTAATTGCAATACTGTTTGTGCCTTGAGCAAAAGTGATACTAAATCCAAGTAACACAATTAAATATGTTATAAAAAATCTTTTCATCAGAGCTGGATTTAAAGGTCTAATATGTTTATTTTTCGTTTATAAATATCTATGGTATAAGGCTTACACGACCAACATATTCATGTTTGGGTCCATCAATTTCTTTTAACTTTATCCTATACACATATACATCCATAATTACTTCTTTATAAGAACCACTATTGTTTTGCGTTCCATTCCATTTGCCATCTAAGGCAGTAGTAGCATACATCAGGTTTCCCCATCGGTCAAAAATGGTCATTTCATAATCGTTTGGATCAATATTTATTCCCTGAGGGAAGAAATATTCATTATAGCTATCACCATTAGGAGTAAAAGCAGTAGGAATATAAACAGTAAAAATATCTTTAATTTTTAAAGTGTCAATTGCAGTGTCTTTGCAAGCATTATCATCTGTAACAATAAGCGTGATTACAAATATCCCCATACCTTCGTAATTGTGTTCAAATTCGGTAAGCGATTGTGAGGACCCATCGCCCAGATTCCAGTTCCAGCTTAAGATATTTCCAGAAGAATGATCTAAAAATGAAACTGGTCCGTCAAGGATTGTTTGTACCGTTGGATGAACCGTAAATCCTGCAATTGGTCCTGGAATATTCATAATTGTAACTGATGCTGCCGAACTGCATCCTCCATCATCAACAGTAACTGTATAAGTGCCCGAAGGAACATTATTTACATTCTGAGTGTATTGTGTTGGTTGAGTGCTCCAGATATAAGTGTACACGCCAGATCCCCCTGTTCCTGTAGCCATAAGTGCGCCATCGGATCTGTCGCAATATTCGGGTGTTCCTGTAGCATGAGCAGTTGGTCCGTTTACAATTGAAATTGTTGTAATTGCTGTTGCTGTACAGGAGTTGGCATCGGTAACTGTAACAGTATAAGTGCCGCCAGGAAGGCCGGTTGCATTTGCTGTAGCTTGTTGGGGAGCCGTATTCCATAAATAAGAATATGGAGGTAAACCTCCGTTTGGAATTGCTATTGCAGATCCATCTGAAAACCCACAATTTTCAGGCATTACATTCGAAATGATCAAAGTAGGAGCGGGTGTGTTGGTGATAATTGCAGAAGTTGTTGCTGAGCAAGAATTTCCATCGGTAACAGTAACGGTGTAATTTCCGGCTGGAACGTTTGTTAAGTTTGCAGAATATTGTGCAGGCGTTGAATTCCAAGTATAAGAATATGGTGGCAAACCATTAATTGCATTTACCAATATGCTTCCATTTCCATAAGTACAGGTTTCGTTTATTGTATTGCTTACTGATAATGTTGGTCCTGGAATATTGGCAATAGTAACTGTTGCTGTTGCTGTGCATGTGTTTATATCAGTTATTGTGACAATATACGTTCCTCCTGGAAGATTATTCGCTGTAATACCTGTTTGTTGGGGATTGCTGTTCCATAAATAGGTTATTGGAGCGGTTCCTCCATTTGGTAAAACTGTCGCAGATCCATTTCCACGTCCGCAATTTTCATCTGTAAATGTGTTTATTTGTGCTGTCGGGCCTGCAATATTATTAATGGTCACACTGTTACTAGCAGAACAACCTCCGGCATCAGTAGCAGTAACTGAATATGTTCCTGCTGGTAAACCAGTTGCAGTTGCCAAACTTTGAACCGGGGCGGTGCTCCATACAAATGTTATTGGCTGTTGTCCGCCATTAACAGTACAAGTAGCAGAACCGTTGCTGTAACCACAAGTAGAGTTATTAATACTCATAGTGGTGGAAAGACTATTGCTTACATTTACTGTTACTGCATCAGTATTGGAGCAGCCTGCAGCGCTTGTTACTGTTACAGTATAAGTTGTAGTAGTTGCAGGATTAGCAATTGGATTAAAAATATTTGTAGCCGAAAGATTTGTTGCAGGACTCCATGCATAAATAGTTCCTCCAGAGGCACTAAGCTGTGTATTTGAACTGGGGCAGATTGTTGCATCTGGTCCCGCATTAGCTGTAATGGTATTTATTGTTACGCAAATGGTGTCATCGCAAGAATTGGTGCCATCTGACATCGTTGCTATATAACAAGTGTTTACAGTTGGATATTGAACAGGAGGATTTAAACCAACATAATTTAAACCTGCAGGAACAGATGTCCAAGTCATATTTTGAGTAGGCGGAGGTGTCATAATCATAATACTGTCAAGCCCCCAGTGATCATTAGTTGCAGCAGTACTTGCAAGCTGTATCCACCTGAAACGAGAAGATACTGTTTGTGCTGCTGCTGGTATAGTAAATGATTGACGGTTCCATACCGTATATGGTGTAGCACCTGTTGCATCAGCAGTACTTTGCCCAAGCCAACTATTCGAAGCTGCTATTGTTCCATTTGGTCTGAAATATGCAATATCACTCCATGCTCCACCACCATTTGTAGAATATTGTAATGAAAAACCTTCATCAATTTCATCAGGACCTTCGCAAGGGCTTGCATTACCCTGAACAGAATATCTCATCCAAAATGAAATTGTACCTCCGTTAGAAACATTGAAATCCAAAGAGGTTAAGTTTCTTGGAGCTGTAGCCGATGCTCCCATCCATAAGTATGTTGTACCATAAGGTGGAGAAGGGGGGCATGGATTGGTAAAAGTGGCCGTACTTGTTGCAGCCCAGCCTACACCAACCGTACCATTATCAAATGTGTTGGACAGTAGAACAGTTCCAACAGCTCCACTTGAACTCAGAGTTACTCCCTGTCCTGGACAAATAGAAGTTGCACTGGCATTTGCCACAACATTACAACCGGGGTTACTGCTGCATAATGGATCACTGGCAGAAAGAACAGTTACTGTACAAGTGAGTGTTGCACTCCCCGGGCAATTTGGGTTAGGATTTGACCCTGCAACATTGCAAGTATATGTGGTGGTTTGAGTAGGATGAACTATAATTGTTGACTGAGTGGTTTGGCCGGCCAGAGATGCATCTGCAGGGTTTGCTGTCCATGAATAACCAGTACCACCGTTTGTAATGTCAATGGTTGCATTTTGGCTGGGGCAAATAGTTTGGTTTCCTGTAATGGTTGGATTCATAGCAACTCCAGAAGAAGCCCCGATAATATAATCGCAGATATCTCCGGCGTTTCCATCAATCATAATATAGTAGGTTTGTCCAGCAACAAGTCCAGTAGCGGTTACTGAACCATTTGTTACAGTTCCAGGGTTGTAACAATTTGAAACAGAGGTAAAGTTATAACAATCAGTTGTAGAATATACTTCCATTTGAATTCCGTAACCATCAGAACAGTTGCTAGGCCATAAATCGAAGGTTGCTGATGTAGCACCGGCAACAAAGGAGAGCCATGAATTATTTTCAATGGAACCACAAAAAACAGTACCAAGTGGAGTATTGTCTTCATCAGCTGAATTTGTTGCACTTACAGTTGCAGTATATGTGCTGCTAGTATTTCCGCAATACCCATTGAGGTTGCAAATTGGCGTCGCTGTTGAACAATAGTCACCTGCAAGAGGATTAGTCCCGCATGGGGGCTGGGCCTTTGTTACCGACATAAGTGACAGGAAAAAAGTGGCCAGAAAAATAATTTTTATTTTCATAATCCTTTGTTTTGTGAAACCATTGTTGATATTTATCGTAAATTTTCGGTATAAATATAGAAAAATTTCTTTTCAACCATAATATTAATTATAAACATTTACTGTTAATAATTTTTTCAGGGAATTACAGTTACAAAGTTTGTGCGTTCCTGAATGTTTCCGTATTTGTCTTTTATAATTATCTGCCAGATATAAACTCCAGGTTCAACGGATTTATTTGTATTGCTGTTTTTACCGTCCCATTGTGTTTCCAGATCCTTGGTTTCAAAAATAAAATTTCCGCTTTTATCGTAAATCGTCATTTTATACCCATCGTTGTTCAGATTTTCACCTTTAGGGCCAAAGTAATCATTCATTCCATCATAATTTGGAGAAAAAGCAGTTGGGATTTTGAAAATATCGTTTAACTTTACATCAACTCTTTTTTTAGAGGTGTCAGAACAGCCGGCAGTATTGAATATTATTAGCTGGGCATCGTAACTCCCATTCATTTTATATTCATGTTTTGGGCTTTTTTCTTTAGAAATAACTTTATCCCCGAAATTCCATTGCCATGCTACTGCATTTAAGGATTCATCAACAAAGCTATAAACGTCTGTTTCCTCATCTTTGCCATAAACAAATGACGCATTTGGTGCTGATTTAACCTCAATAGTTTGAGAATAAGTAATCATTTTTGTCTGCTGTGATTTTTTGAATTTACACAAAAGAGTAACTTCGTAACTTCCGGATTTAGAATACACATGCGATGGGGCTGGTTTGGTTGATGTCTTTTTGTCGCCGAAACTCCATGTATAGCTGATGGTATCAGAAATAAGTAAAGGTGTAAACTGAACTTTTAACGGAGCACAACCTTCAACAACATCTGAATAAATCAATTCTTCAAAAGCGTAACTTGGTTTTGTATTGTTATTTAATGTTGATTTGCTCGACTTTGTAGAATTGTCGGTATTTAATGTAGTTTGGGATTTGTCAGTATTATCTTTGAAATTATTGTTTGTATTTTCTTGTGTACTTAATGATGAATTGTCTGTTTTATCAGATGCAATAAAATGAGACTGGATATTTTCGGTATTGTCTTGATTGCCTAATGATTTACTTGACACATCTTTTGATTGATTTGAATTTGATTTTTCCGAAAAAATGGGTTTGGTAATTTCACTATTTTTTGAAAGAAAATGATCTGTAATAAAATAGGTTAGCGTTCCAATCAATGCTATTGCTAGAAAATAAAAAATATTTTTCCCTGATATAAAAGGGTTCTTTGGTGACTTCTTCATTTTACGTTCAAAGTCATTCCATTCGCTTTGGTCGTATTGATATGAATAATCAGAAATTTTATCTCTGATTATTTTCTCAAATTCGGTGTAATTATTGGTTCCCATTGCTATGTTCTTCAAATAATTTTATTAAATTTCTTTTTGCTTTAGCGTAATTCGATTTTGATGTTCCGATATTTATATTCAGTTTTTCAGCAATTTCTTTATGTGTTAATTCGTCAAATACATATAAGTTAAAAACAACTTTATACATCGGACTAAGTTTTTGGATTAACTGCATTATTGTTTCAACTTTGATTTGATTAAATTTTTCGAATTCAACATTGTCTTCAAAATCATCTGCAATTGTATCATAATTTCGCCCTTCATCTAAAACAACAAAAAAGTTTTTCTTTTTGCGCACAGCATCAATTGCAGTGTTGGTGATAATCCTTTTTACCCAGCCTTCCAAAGAACCCTTGTGTTCAAAATGTTTTAAACTGTTAAATACTTTGATGAATCCATCATGTAGCATATCTTTTGCTTCGTCTCTGTTTTCTGCATAACGCATACAAACCGTAAGCATTTTGCCGAAAAATTGCTGATAAAATTGTTGCTCGCTTGCCCTGTGTCCATTTATGCATGCATCAACAAGTTCCTTTGTTTTATCAACATCATTGAGATTGATTTGATTCCTCATTTAGGAGACGATTTTTTAATTACAGGGTTGCCTTTTGAAAAACTTTTAGAGAATAAGTAAACTTTTTTTGCTAAAAAATTCTTGTTTTAAACCACAAATATATTATTTAAAGCATAATCAACCAATTTTTTATTGACTAATATTTAAGACATCTTTTTAATTATTTGGTTGCTTTTTTGTGAAATTAAATAAGAATAAAAATTCTACAGCTTTTTATTACAAAAAAAAAATAGCAAAACCCTTGCGAATTTACAATATGTTATTGAAGGAAGACAATATATTATGTTTGGCTTCCTACACTTGGTTGTTGATTGTGAAGAAAAATATAAAATGTTTTTTAAAATTTAAACAACCTCTAAGAATCTGTTTAAATTTTATATAAGATTTTTAATATGCCCCGTCAATTCTAGTTTTTCTATCGTCGCTTCTCTATACCCGCATACATTTTTGTAATTGATTATTTTTTGGGAGCGGACTCGAAGTGACGATAGAAAAAGTATCGAGAATAGGGGTACAATAATTTCATGTATTAAAATTTAAACAACCTCTAAGTTAATGAAATTAAATGTGCCTATAAATATTATGTAGCTATTGGCGTTTGCCTTCTTAACATCCTCTGATTTTTGGTTGCCTAAATAAAATATTATTTCTTTAACTATAAAATAAATACTTTTGTTTCACAGTTAATACATTAATAAAAAAGTTCAAGAATGAGTTTTGTTAACCCTGCATTTCTTTTTGGTTTGTTTTTTATTGCAATACCTGTTCTGATTCATTTGTTTAATTTACGAAGGTTCAAAAAGGTTTATTTCAGCAATGTAAGAATGTTGAAAGAACTTAAACAGGAAACACAAAAAAAGTCACGATTAAAACATTTGCTGGTTTTGTTTTCACGAATTTTGGCAATTGCTTCACTGGTATTTGCATTTGCTCAGCCTTTTATTCCGCTTACCAACTCGAAAGTGAACTTATCAGGAAATAACATAAGTGTTTTTGTTGACAATACGTTTAGTATGGAAGCCATTTCAAAAAAAGGAACACTTTTTAATGAAGCGGTTAGCCGTGCACTCGAAATTGCAGCAGCTTATTCTACAACCGACATTTTTCAATTGCTAAGTGCTGATTTTGAAGGAAAACATCAGGCATTTTATTCAAAGGAAGATTTTGTGCGGCTGGTAAATGATTTGAAAATTTCTTCATCTACCCGAATGCTTTCAGAAATTATTTCCAGACAAAATGATCTGCTTGTTTCCAAAACAAAATCAAAAGCCATTTACATTATTTCTGATTTTCAGAAATCTGTTTCTGATTTCGATGCAATTAAAACAGATACAAATACTAATGTTTACTTGATACCTCTTCAATCAGCTAAATCTCAGAATATTTACATTGACAGTTGCTGGTTCGAATCTCCGGTGTTTCAAACCAATCATACCAATAAACTTAATGTGCTGATCAAAAACAATGGAATTGTTGATGTTGAGAAAATTCCTGTTAAACTCTCAGTTAACGGAGTGCAAAAGTCTATTGCAAGTGTTGATATTACTGCTGGATCGCAGTCAATAACATCTCTGTCATTTTCAATTTCGGAAAAGGGAATACAAAATGCGAAAATTGAAATAGTTGACTTTCCTATTACTTTTGATGACGTGTTTTATCTCTCATTTTCTGTAACTGATAAAATACCTGTAATTGCTATAAACGGAACAAAGGAGAATACCTATATCAATGCTCTTTTTTCTGCTGATTCATTAATTAAATATACTTCACAAAATGAAAAAACACTAGATTACGCTCTACTTAAAACGAGTTCTTGTGTGATACTTAATGATATTAAAACCATTTCAAGCGGTCTGGCAATGGAGCTTCAGTCTTTTGTTAACAGCGGAGGTTCATTAGTGGTTTTCCCTTCCGAAGATATTGATAAAACTAGTTATTCTGCTCTTTTTACTTCATTAAAAGTTCCATCTTATTCCTTTAAAGATACTTCTGATACTAAAGTTGATAAAATTAACCGCGATCATTTGGTTTATAAAAATGTTTTCGAAAAAGTAACTGAAAACATTGATCTGCCTAAGGTTTTTAATCATTATAAAATTGTTTCAATTGCTGGCGGAGTTGATGAAATTCTTTTAAAATTACAAAACGGTGACAATTTTTTTGTGTCTTCAGCAAGTGGAAAAGGGAAGGTGTATCTGTCGTCTGTTCCTCTTATGCCCGAATGGAGCAGTTTTCCAAAGCATGCAATTTTTGTTCCTACATTGTACAATATTGCTTTATACAGCAATCATGATGCGGAGTTGTATTATACCATTGGAAAGGATGAACCTATTTCTGTTTCTTTTACCGAATTGGCAAACGATGCTACTTTCTCAATTAAAGCCTATAAAAAGGATTTTAGCATAATTCCTGAACATAAAAATACAGGAAATGAATATCTTGTTTTTCCGCATGAGCAAATAACTGAATCTGGAAATTATATTCTTTCAACGGGCGAAAAAGAAATAATGGGAATTGCCTACAACTATGATCGTCACGAATCAAATATGAAATGTTATTCACCCTCGGAGTTGGAAACAATTATTAAAGAGAAAAATTTGAAAAACATTGAAGTGCTTGATGTTGCTGAAAGACCTATCTCTAAAGTTCTTGAGGAAATTAACCAGGGACTACAATTATGGAAATTATTCCTTATACTTGGCCTGCTTTTTCTGCTCTCAGAAGTTTTGTTGCTAAGGCTAAAATAAAATCAGGGAATAATTTGTTCTATTTTATAAGAATACAACAGTTTGTCATCACCAATGTCGTAAAAATCGGGAATCTGAGCAATAAGTTTACAGCCAATATTGGTATAAAATTTCTGAGTGGGTTTGTATTTTTCTTTCGACGAGGTCTCAATGTAAACAGTTCTTCCATTCCGGAGCCGAATATCTTGAACCGTTTGATCCATAAGCATTTTACCTAATCCCTTTCCGCGCATTTTTTCATGAACAGCAATCCAGTATAAATCAAAACTTCCTTTAGTGCAGGCAATTTCTCCAAAACAGGTATAACCTGTGGGGATTCCTTCGTGTTCAGCAATAATAAAATAATAACCACTATTTTCTCCACTTTCTATTGCTTCTTCTGCAAGTTCGATTGCTACGTCAACTTCAAAATCGAAAAAAAATCCTGATGATTCGAGTATAGATCTCAAATGTGGTAAGTCTGCGTAGCTTACATTTTTTCGGAATATGTAATCTGTGGTACTCATATCTTTTTTGAATCTTCGATAATTCGCTTCATTACGTCGGTAAATGCATAGCCTTTTTGTTGTGATGCTGCATAAAAACCACCATTATCCGAAAGACATGGGTTGGCATTTATTTCAAGAACAAATGGATTTCCCTTGCTGTCCACTCTAAAATCAATCCTTACATAACCATGTAAATCGAAAACATGCCAACATTTTATACAAATTTCATTGAGTTTTTCCAGTAGGGGCTTGTCGTCTTCGTTAAATTCAAATGTTCTGCAAGTACTTTCGTAATCAAAAGTATCTTCTTTCCATTTTGCTGAATATCCCATTATTTTAGGTTTTCCTACGGGGAAATCAATAAACTGCATTTCGGCATGCGGAAGCACTTCAGGTCCTAAAATGCCTCCCAATACAGAGATGTTAAATTCTCTACCTTCAATGTATTCTTCTATAAAAAATTGTGAACGGCTTAATGTTTTTACTTTTTCGATGTAAGCCTCATCAGATCCTTTAAAAACATTTTCATAGTCAAGGCCAAGAGAGCCGTCCTCAGTAAGTGGTTTTAAAATATAAGTTTTTTCAGGGTTCAGATTTTTTGTATCAGTTGTTTCATGCCAATCAGCAGTTGGAATTCCTGCATTGCGGAGCATTTTTTTTGTAAGAACTTTATTAGTGGTAACAAACATACCTTCGAGCCGAACACCTGAATATGGAATACCTAAATAATTCAGAACAGAAGGAGCAATAAAGCAAAGTTCACCTTTGTTATCAATTGATTCAACAAGGTTGAAAATAAAACCAGGTCTGAATTTTCTTATTTCATTTATAGCCTGCTCAATGTTAAAAGAAAAGGGCAAGTGTTGTACTTCGAAACCCATATCCTCTAAGGTTTCTGAAACAAGCTGAACCTGATCCAATACATCAAGTTCGTCTGCCTTAGCATCTTCAGTTAATTTATTATAAAGAACCAGCGCTTTTTTATTGTTTTCCATTTTTGATACGGGTTTTGGCAGAATCCATTATCATGCCGATGAGTTGATTGTATTTAATTCCGGAAGCCATTTTGCTTAAAATCGGAAGATCGGAATGAATAGGATTGAGTCCTGCTAAAGGGTTAACTTCAATAAAATTTGCAATTCCTCTTTTATCAAACCTAATGTCAATTCTTCCTCCGTCCCGACAGCCAAGACCTTTCCACGCATTAAGCGCACATTCGTAACACAATGCTGTTGTCTCATTATCGGGTAATGTATAGTCTATTAAATCCAGATAATTGTTCTTGCTGCTGTATGAGTATATTTTTGTTTTAACATTTTCTCTGAAAATTACTTCCATTAATCCAACGGTTCTTGCGCTATTTCCTGTACCTACAATGCCTACAGTGAATTCTCTCCCTGATAGGAATTCTTCAACAAGAACAGGTTGCCTGTACTCATAAAGTAGTTTTGAACATACAGATTTTAATTGAGCATAATTTGTTACAAGTGAATCATCACTTATACCTTTACCTGATCCTTCTGCAACTGGCTTTAAAAATAGGGGAAAGGGAATGTCAATTTTGGTGATATCATTAATGCTTTCGATAATTTTAAATGCAGCAGTTGCAATTCCAAGATCGCGAATCACCCTTTTTGTCATGCCTTTATGAAGTGTCAACGAATTTACAAGAACATCAGAGAACGTGTAAGGAATATCGTACACATCAAGCAATGCCGGAACCTGTGCTTCGCGTCCGATGCCATTTACGCCTTCGCAGATGTTAAATACAATATCCCATCGCTTTCCTGAACTCAAAGCGGTTAATAAATGTCTAATATTGCCAATACGTTCAGTTTTATAGCCATTTTCAATTAACGCATTTTCAATTCCAGAAATAGTCTCTTCCAAATCGAATTCTGCAGCATCTTGCTCTGAAAATCCCATTGAGATATAGTCTGACTTTAAATCGTATGTAATTCCGACATTTATCATATAGATGATTTTTTTAGTCTCCGTCGGGATATTTAAATTCTTGGTTCAGGTAATTACGCAGAATGATGCATTTGCCTTCAACACCTGCAAAATAATCAGGTAAAAGAGGAATTTTGCCACCACCACCTGGGGCATCTACCACGAAAGTAGGAATGGCATATCCGCTGGTAAATCCTCGAAGGCTTCGAATAATATCAATTCCTGTTTTTATAGGTGTTCTGAAGTGGGAAGATCCGTTTACTGGGTCGCATTGATAAAGGTAATATGGCCTAACACGGATTTTGAGTAATTCGTGCATCAGCTTTTTCATTATTTCTGCATTATCATTAATATCTTTTAATAACACTGTCTGACTGCCTAGAGGAATGCCTGCATCTGCAAGTCTGGCACAGGCTTCTGCTACTTCCGGATTGATCTCTGCAGGATGGGTAAAGTGAATACTGAGAAAAAGTGGGTGATATTTTTTTAGAATATTAACAAGGCTAAGGGTGATGCGCTGAGGCAATACTACAGGTACTTTTGTGCCAATTCGGATAAATTCTACATGCTTTATTTTCTTGAGGTTTGAGAGAATATATTCAATTGTCTCATCTTCCAGTGTCAGTGGGTCGCCTCCCGAAATAAGTACATCCCGAATTTCGGAATGTGCTGAGATATATGCAAAAGCCTGTTCGAGATGAGATTTCCCAAAGTGAAAATTCTGGTCATTTGCAACCACACGCGAACGGGTGCAATACCTGCAAAAAGTGGAGCAGAAACCTGTAACAAGCAATAAAACCCTATCGGGATAACGATGAACCAGATTAGGAAGTGGACTGTCAGTTTCTTCATTAAGAGGGTCAGTGGTTTCGAATGAATTTAATAAAAATTCTTTCGTGGTAGGAATAACACATTTACGCAACTGTTCATTGTAAATGCTGTTCTTAATTGTTCCTGCGTAGTGTGGTGTTACCCGAAAAGGTAGCGTTCGGGTAGAATTGCTAAAGAAATCATTTTCTTGTTTATTGATTCCTATAAAAGAGCGCAACTGATGTTTGGTGGTGATGCTGTTTCTGATCTGCCATTTCCAGTCCTGCCATTGTGCTAAATTTGTTTCTGGAAAATGTTTCAGATAATAATCGGCAGAGGTGTCGCTGATTTTTATAAATTCTTTACGCTCTGATTCTATAATAAGTTGTTTATTTATTCTTAGGGATCTGTCTCTTTTTAGTTTTAACTTATGAAGGCTTGGAGGTTCTTCCTTAAGTGACTGGTTTGCTGAAATCGAAGCTAATTCAGGCTTTTCGTTTTTCATCCGAATTGTTTTATTTTATTTAGGTTAATAAAATTGTCTTTTAAAAATGTATTGATTTAACCTTGCAATTTTATAATATATTTTACCTTAAAATTTATATTTTTTTAAAAGTTTTCAATAACTTATTAACTGTTTTTCTCCATCGTCAGTTTAATAAAAGATTAAGATGAACCGATGCCCAGTATCTTATTTTTTTGTAAATTTACACCTTCAAAATTATCATAATTGTTACGAATTAAATCTCAGGACAGCCGCAGCGATAACGAACTCATTGCTTTGTACAAAGCAACTGGCGATAAGTCTCTTGTTGGTGAGCTGTATAAACGTTATGTTCATTTGGTTTTTGGCATTTGCATGAAATATTTTAAAGATTCCGATGAGAGTAAAGATGCAGTAATGTCGATTTTTGAAAAAATGATGAACGATTTACATAAATACGAAATTGCAAATTTCAAATCATGGTTGCACACAACTTCCAAAAACCATTGCTTTATGTATTTCCGCTCTTCTAAAAAAAATCAATTTATAAGCTCCGATGAAATTAAAGATTCTACTTTTTTTATGGAAACTGCTTATGATTTGAATCATAATCCCGTTATCGAAAAAGAAGAAACGCTCACAAAATTAGAAGCAGCGGTAAAAGATCTTAAAGAAGGGCAGAGAGTTTGTATTGAAATGTTTTACCTGCAGCAAAAATGTTATCAGGAAGTTGCAGAATTAACTGGATATTCAATGAACGAAGTGAAAAGTTTTATTCAGAATGGTAAAAGAAATTTAAAAATAATGCTAGAAAACGCTAATGAATAGCAAAAACATACATATTTTTGATGTCGGCGAATGCCTTTCTCATGAAGCAATGCAAGCTTATGTGCTGAAAAAGCTGTCAACTGAGGAAATGCATGCAGTTGAACAACATCTTACCGACTGCGGGTTTTGTTCGGATGCCATTGATGGATACGTGATCGCCTCAAAGCAAAAAAATGATTACCCTAAGATTTTTGAGGAAATATTTGTAGCTATCGACAACAAAACAGCTAAAAAAAAGACCTCTAAATTGTTCTATTTTTATGCTGCTGCTGCTTCTGTTGCAATTATTATAGGTGTTGCTTTCCTTTTTAAAACCACACTTAAAAATACAGGGAATATTTTATCCGAAAACACTATAAAATATCAATCTGCCGAACAAAAATCAAATGAAAAAAGTGCTGAAAAATCTCAATCTTCTTTTTCTGATTCAATAAATTACAGTAATGAAAATGTTTTAAAATCAACTAAATCAGAAAATATTTATCGAAATTCAGATGAAGATAACCTAAGTTTTCGTTTTCTGCCTAAAGGGATTGTTTCGGATGGCGATAAAGATGTTTCAGTTTCCGAAGATTCTAAAAATATAGAATTTGACAAAACAGTTGGCTATAATAATGACGTTGTTGTGGATCAGCCTATAATTCCAAAAGCTGGGCTAACTGAGGAAGTTATTGCTGCTGATGAACGGATATCAACTGGTCAAAGTGCGGTTGTTACTATTTCTTCTTCTGAAAGTAGTAAAACCGATTTGGAGACTTCAAATAAAAATTCTAAAGATAAAATCGTAAGCAAAAAAAGCACTTACGCCGGAAAAAATATTCAAAGAAATAACAAAAAAAATGAAATAGAATCTGAACAACTAAGTGGTTTTGTTGATGCCACAAAAACCTTATCCGACAGTGTGCAAATTTCATCTGGAGATTATCTTGAAACTGCATATAAAAAAATAAAACAACAGGATTATCAAGGTGCAATCGATATTATGGATGAATCCCTTACCTTGTTTCCTGATGATTATAGCACTCTTTATTTTACAGGCCTTTCTAATTTTTACTTGAAAAAATATTCCACTGCAATAAGCTTTTTTGAAAAAATAATTTCTTCTACTCAAATAACATATAAAGAAAATGCAATGTGGTTCAAGGCGCTTAGTTTGATAGAACTCGGACAAAAAGATAATGCTAAAATTTTGCTCAATCAAATTGTACTTATGAATGGCGCTTTTAAAACACAGGCTGAAGATAAGCTGATAGGATTATAATTTCTTCGACAATGCAAATTCATAATCTTCCTCTGGTGTTTAATGAAAATACTTGATATAGTTTATTGTTTTCAAACTACATTTAGAATCTGTTTAAATTTCATATAAAATTTTTATTATGCTCCGTCAATTCGAGTTTTTCTATCGTGCTTCTCCATACCCGCATACATTTTTGTAATTGATTATTTTTTAGGAGCGGACTCGAAGTGACGATAGAGAAAGTATCGAGAATAGGGGCACAATAATTTCATGTTTTAAAATTTAAACAACCTCCAAGTATTGGTATTAAATATTTTTTTTCTGTTCTTTCAAGACTGCTTTACTTTTAACTCAAATTAATCATTAGGAGTCTGCGAACTAATGATTTAATTGGGTTTATCCCGATTTAGTAAATGTTCCTAACAAATTCTTCTTGTTTGGAATACATTTACTTTATCGATTCTGGCGCAAAAATGTGTGGCATATATTTATGAAATTCAACTAATTGCACTATATTTCTTCTAACGCTACGCATTAGAGATTTTTTAATGCGGAATTTGGGTTTAATTTCCCGAAAAGTTCAAAAAATTATTTAGTTAATTTCTGATTCACAATTCTTTTGTACCTTTGTTTAGAATTAATATAAATAAATAATTATGAAAACCATACTATATGCTTCCGACTCCCGTGGCTATTTTGATCATGGCTGGCTCAAAACTTATCACTCATTCAGCTTTGCTTCTTATATTAATCCCGAACGCATGAATTTTGGATTGCTTAGGGTGTTTAACGATGATTACATTGAAAGTGGCGAAGGTTTTGGAAAGCATTTTCACGACAACATGGAAATTATTACCATTCCCTTTCAAGGAGCTTTAGAACACAAGGACAGCACGGGTACTTCGCAAATTATTTCAAACAACGAAGTTCAGGTAATGTCTGCTGGCTCAGGAATCTATCATTCTGAATTCAGCAAGTCCGAAACAGAATATTCAAATATTTTTCAGCTATGGATTTTCCCAAAAAAAAGAGATGTTACTCCGCGTTATGATCAACTAAAATTTAATGCTTCGCTGTGGCTAAATAATTTTTATTCTATAGTTAAACCCGAAGGAAATAAGGGCTTATGGATCAATCAGGATTCATTTATTGTAAGAGGCGATTTTTGCAAAGGAATGTTTCCTAAATATACCATACAACATAAAGGAAATGGAGTGTATCTTTTTTTAGTTCAAGGAAAAATTAAGATTGGTGAACATGTTCTTACTGATCGCGACAGCATTGGGATATGGGATTGCAATGAAATAATTATTGAAGTTACAGATGATTCGAAACTGATTTTGGTTGATGTCCCTATGAAATAAGTTGAAATAATAATACGCTTTGTGTATTTTTGTAGAAAAACTGATTAATATTCATGCGAATAGATATACTCACAATTTTTCCCGAAATGTTCAGTGGCCCTTTTAGTCACTCTATTATTAAAAGAGCCAAAGAAAAAGGAATTGTTGATATTGTATTGCACAATATCCGCGATTTCAGCACAACAAAACATAAAAATGTTGATGATTATGCATTTGGAGGTGGTGCGGGAATGGTAATGATGATTGAGCCTATTGCGGCCTGTATATCAAAGCTCCAATCGGAGCGAGAATACGACGAAGTAATTTATATGAGCCCTGATGGCAGTTTACTTAGTCAGCAAATTGCAAATACATGCTCAATGCTCAATAATGTGATTGTTCTTTGCGGGCATTACAAAGGAATTGATGAACGCATCAGGGAGCATTTTATTACAAAAGAAATATCGGTTGGAGATTATGTGCTTAGTGGAGGCGAACTTGCAGCAGCAGTGTTTTGTGATGCCATTATACGTTTGATCCCCGGTGTTCTCAATGATGAAACCTCAGCCCTTTCTGATTCGTTTCAAAATAACCTGGTGTCTCCTCCAGTTTACACACGCCCCGCCGAATATAATGGTTGGAAGGTTCCTGAAGTATTGTTGTCGGGGAATGAAAAACTAATCAGGCAGTGGCAGTACGAAAAATCTGTAGAACTTACCAAACTGAAACGACCTGGATTAATTGAAGAGTAGCTCGAAAACTATTCAGATTTCCTTAATTCGGTTTTCGAAAAATTTAAATAAATAAATCTTTATTTTTTGTAGTATATTTGAAACTTAATTCAAGTTTTATGAGGGTGCTTTGTGCAATTCTTTTTTTTACTTTATTTTTTTCTTTCTTTGTTTATGCTCAACAGGATTCTATTATAAAAACAAATTCGCATCCTTATTTAAAATATTTTGAATTAAATGAAGAACAATGGGATGCATGGAATACGATGGATTCAACTTGGTCAAAGGATTATTTTAAATCTTGCCTTGCTGAAAATGGTTTGAGATTGAATTGCGAGGATTGTGAAAACGCTTACTTAACTGTAAAATTTGATATTGACTCAACTGGAATAATTAAAAATTTTAGTAATGTTAAGTCTAATATTTGTGGATCAGAAATCCCACTTAAATTAGAAAAATCTTTTATGTATTATTTCTTGAATATTCAATTCCCCACTATTCTAAGAGGGTTGAAAATAGAAGTTACAATTGGAAATGGACTCAAATGTTAATTTAATAATAAAAAAAATGAAAAATTACGCTACGTTTAAAATGAAATATTTAATAGGCCTTTTTCTGATTTTTGCATTTTCAGGTCAAGCGCAAATTAGTGGAACAAAAGTAATTGGCTCTGCTCCCTCTGATTATGCAACATTTTCAGCGGCAGTAAGTGTCCTTAATTCGGTTGGAGTTAATGGTGCGGTTGTATTTCAGGTAAAACCGGGAACCTATAATGAAAAGATTTGGATAAATAAAATACCAGGTGTATCTGCTACAAATACTGTTTCCTTTGAATCGCAAACTAATGATAGTACTTCCGTAACACTCACTTATTCTCCTGTTTCTTACTCCGACAATTATACGGTTTATATGTATGATGCTGATTATATTACATTCAGTTATTTAACGCTTGCTTCAGGGGGAAGTTCTTATGCAAATGTTGTGGTAATTGACAGTTCTTCTGATCACAATACATTTACGCACAATAAAATTCAGGGTTATCTGACTTCACAAGTTTCAACAAATCAGGCACTGATCTATTCCTCTGGTTTTAGTGAACATTATAATTCGTTTACAAACAATAATTTTTTCCAAGGTTCTTATGGTTTGTATTATTATGGCACTTCTACAAAGGAGATTGGTACTGTAATCAGCAATAATGATTTTATTGAACAATATTATTCGGGAATATATTTATCAAACCAGAATGCTGCACTAGTAACTGGAAATTACATATACAGTTCAAGTGGAACTTCATTCCGAGCAATACAAAGTCAATTCTGTGATGACAAAATGATAATTACAAAAAACAAAATTGATATTCCAAATTCAGGTGGAGGATATGGTTTGTACTTAACTAATTCTGAGAGTACAGCAGGCAATGAAGCTTTGATAGCGAATAATTTTTTTCATATAAACACTTCAGGGGCTACTTGTTCCGGAATTAGTTGCATTTCATCAGCATATCAGAAAATTTATAATAATTCTGTTAATGTTACGGGATCAAATAATACAAGCTATGCCATTATATTTGATGGATATGGCTCAATCGGGCTTCAGATTAAAAATAATATTTTAGCCAACAATGCCGGAGGTCCTGCAAATTATTGTTATATAAGTACGTCGCTGTTTTCAACAGATTATAATTCTTATTTCACCAGTGGTGTCAACCTCTGCAATTATTATGGAAACCTTCCCACACTTGCTGCTTGGCAATCTGCTACTTCAAAAGATGCACATTCTGTTGTTGTTAATCCACCTTTTATTTCTAATAGTGATTTACATATTTCAACATCATCTGTACTTGGTTCTGCCGGAGTGAGTCTTGTTGATATTGCGGATGATATTGATGGTGATTCAAGAAACACAACACCTGATATTGGTGCTGATGAATTTACTTTAGTTTCTGTTAATGAAAACGCTTCAAATACAAAGGGAATCGAAGTTTTTCCTAATCCGGTAAAAGAAAATATTATTGTTCGTTTTGATGGCACTTCTGTTCAATACACAATTGTTGATGTGTCGGGAAAAGTAGTATTGTCAGGTTCTTTGGAAAGAACATTTTCCTGTGATATTTCGGTTAAAATGCTAAAACCGGGTATGTATATACTCCGATGTAATGATGGCAATGCAATTCATAGCTCAAAGTTTATCAAATCAGATTTCTGAAACATAAGCTCCTGAAAGCTGAACAGCATAACAAGGAATTTTTTCCTTAAAGCATTCTTCTATCCATTTCTTTGATTTAAATTTTGAAGTGGATGAATCTATGATTATCAAACCGGGTTTATAATTTTGCAGTAAAGCTCCAATGTCCGCTTTAATATTGCCTGACAATATCAAGTAATCGAGAGTAATTTGTCCCGAATATATTTTTTTGGAATTGGTTTTGGAAATAATTCCAATTCTTTTATCGTAAAACTGAATAAAATTATTATTCAAATAAAGGTTTGGAAGTGTTTTTTCAGCTACAGAAAATTCATTAAATGAAATGTTGTTTTGTTCGTTAACTCCCTTTTTTAATAATCCATTTATCAAAAAATACGATTGTGTTTTTTTGTTATTTAGAACTGCTGAGTCGGAAAGTAAGATGTGCTCTCTTCCTTTAATAAAGCCTAATGCACAACTTTTGTTAACGGAATAAACAGCGAATTCTTTATTGTTTAATGATTTGAAGTATCTGATATTAAAAGAAACCAGAAAAAAAATAATCATCATTAACGCTGCTTTGAAAAATATCTTTTTATTAAATGAAAAAAACAGGATTATAAATACAAGAAAGAAGTACATAATCAACACCTCACTTACATTTATCATTAATCCCTGTGAAGTTGAATATGGGAGAGAATCAATAAACGATATTATGCTGTTTAAACTCCATAGCAGGAAAGTTAATATTTTAGCGAGAATCCCGGCAATTGCAGTTATCGGCGAGAAGAAAAGAACAAGAATTCCGTTGTAAATAACAATATTTGCAAAAGGAACAATTGTTAAATTCGAAAAAAGGAAATAATTTGGAAACTGATGAAAATAGAAAATACTTATCGGTAAAGTGGCTAACTGTGCGGCAATTGAAACGGAGATCAGCAACCAAACTTGTTTCATGAACCATTTTCGGGGATACCATAAACGTGAAATAGGTTTTTGAAGCATTACAATTCCGATTACTGAAATATATGACAGTTGAAAGCCTAGATCTGCAATATACAAGGGATTGATAAGCAACAAAAATAGGGCAGAAGCAGCAAGTGTATTATAAATATTTGTATATCTTCCAGATGATTTACCAACAATAACAAATGTTATCATAGCTGCGGCCCTGCATACCGCAGGCGAAAAACCTGTGATAGCAGCATACATCCATATAAATATAATAAGCAGCAACGCTTTTGTTAGTTTTCCCCATTTCTTTCGGTCAAGAAAGGCAAGCAAAAAATTCAGCCCAATAAAAATAACGCCTACATGCATACCTGAAACACTCAAAACGTGCATTACTCCAGTGTTTGCATAGCTTTTCATTAAATCGGCATCTAATTTATCCGTGTAACCCAGGAGCAGTGCCGCAACTACACCAAACTCATCTCCGCTGATTGAATTATCAGTAAATATTTTTAAAAAATAAGATCGGATATCAAGTGCTACAGCAGTAATTCTTGAACCTTCTCCGCTCGAAATAACTTTCCAATTGCCTTTTTTAACATACCCTTGCGTGTGAATCCCTTTGTAGGAAAGATGTTGTTTGAAATTAAATTCTCCGGGATTTGATGGCTCTTTTGTCGCTCCAAAAAAACCTGACAATACCAGCTTATCTCCGTAATTAATTGCTTGTGATAGGCTATCTTTTTGGAAATAAACAAGCGATTTTCCAGTAATTTTATTCCAGTGATTTTCGGATTTGTATTCTGTGCTGTTAATAACAACCCGCACTGTATTTTCTCTGATTGATATTGGTTCGGAAACATCAGCTATTAGAGTATCATTTCCAGTAGAAACATATAACAAATCATTGGGTTCAATTGCAAGTCTCTGATAAGTGAACTGATAAGAAGAACAAAAAACAAAGAGGCTAAAAATCAATCCAAAGGTCCATCGGTTCTGATAATTCTTAACTATTTTTTTATATCTTAAAATAAAAAAAAGCAAGAAAGCACAAAGCAGTACAAAAAAAGACCAATGCAGTGAGAATTCAATTCCGGTAAGGGCTATTAAAATGCCACAAACAAAAGGGATTAGTATTTTTAAGAGTGGTAGTTGATTCCAGATGTTCATTGTTGAAATGATTTCTGAATTATTTTAACTCGGAAATGTTCATAATTTGAACATCTTTATAATAAAAATTAATAATTTCCTTAAATGTCCATCCGTAATCTACCATTTTCATTGCACCTTCCTGACACAACCCAACAGCATGACCATATCCCTTTCCAATTAAATATAAGCTGTCGCCCTTTTCTTCAATGTTGAAAAATGTAGATTTAAGTTTCCAGTCAACTCTGATGATTTTTAAAGGAATATTTGGATTTTCGTCAAAATAAATTTTTCTGGTTTTCTGGGTATAGTTACATGCTTTATTAACCATTAAAGAGTCAGAAACGGGGTAATTATAAGTGGATGATAAGTAATTAAGCCACGCTGTTTTATCTATTATTTTTGACCATTTAGCTTGAGATTGCTTAAGACAAAAGGTGTCTTTAACAGATTTGAGATAAGTAGTAGCAACGGACCAAACATCTTCCGAATTGCAGGTTTGTCCACCACAATTTGAGAAAAAAGCAGCAGAGATAGGTTTTTTTGATTTGTCAACGATTATCGTTCCTGAAGTTTGAGATGTTGCCATCATTATCATGCTGTTTATACATCGTCCGTTGTAAAGTTGGCAATGAACTTTGTCGCATAAGTTGAAGTCGCCCTCTTTAACATGTTTCTGTATGTTACTTACTGCATAAGTTCTTGAAATTATTGCTTGTAATTTGAGAAATTCAAGGTTTTTTTTGATGCCGCCCTCTGATTCAACCACTCCGGCAATATAATGCTCAAGTTCAACTTTGTTGATAATTTTCAGATAACCATTCTCAACAGAAATCAATATCCCGTCGTCGTACACCCTTGATTTAATGTCAGGAATATCACTCTTAAAAGTAAAAGTATTTAAAAATCCTTCGGCTGAAAAAATAAGGCTGGTATAGCTTCCTAGGCGTTCACCTTGCTTGAAAAGAGAGATTTTTCCATCAACAACTTTAAGCGTAACAGGATTGTTTTTATAAAGGTCAACCACTTTTGATTTTTGCTCATAAATCACATATTTTCCCGAAAGTGGAGTTATTGTTACAGAAGATAAGTTTGTGCCAGTATAAATTCTAACATCAATATCTATTGCAAATACTTGACCTGTAAGGAATATAAGAAGGATGACGAATAATTTACGTTTGAAAAAGATCATTAATTTTTTTTTGTCAGTTTTCAAAAATAGCGTTCCTGTAATAATATTCAAAAAATAAAATGTTAAAACTTTATAATTAAAAATTAATGCTTTGTTTTATAGCGGATTAGATTTTGCTTCAATTACAATAATCTCAGCAGCTTTGAACGAAGCTCCTTTTCCACCCAATTTCGATTTGAGCGTGATAAATGATTCTTTTAATTTTTTTGAATTAATCGGGTCAAGAATTTTTTTGAGTTCAAGTATGAGCTGTTCTTCATTGAAATCTTGTTGTATTAATTCCTTTACAATCTCCTGATCCATGATAAGGTTTACCAGCGATATATATTTTATTTTTATAACACTTCTTGCAATTCTGTATGAAATGTAATTTCCTTTGTAACAAACCACTTCTGGTACTTCAAAAAGTGCGGTTTCAAGAGTTGCTGTTCCTGAAGTTACCAATGCTGCTTTGGCTTTACTTAGCAATTCATAAGTTGCAGAATATGCAATTTCAATATTCCGATTACCAATCAGTTTCTTATAATAATTTTGGTCAAGTGAAGAAACGCCAGCAATTATAAAGCGATAGTCGGGGAAATTGTTGGAGATTTTTGCCATAACTGGCAGCATTTTTTTCACTTCCTGTTTCCTACTTCCCGGAAGAATTGCAATAATAGGTTTTGACTCTTTTTGTGTCAAGATTTTGTCCGCATAAACATTATTTTCAATTGCATCAAGCAATGGGTGGCCAACAAAATCTGCATTGAAATTGTGTTTTGTGTAAAAATCTTTTTCAAAAGGAAGAATTACAATCATTCTGTCAACATATTTTTTTATAATTTTTACACGCGATTGCTTCCATGCCCATAATTGTGGCGAAATATAATAAATTACTTTGAAGCCATTTTTCTTAGCAAATTCAGCAATTCGCAAATTAAAGCCCGGATAATCAATCAGAACCAGTACATCGGGTTTGTAGTTCAAGATATCTTTTTTGCAAAAGCTTATATTTCCTAATATCGTGCGGATATTCAAGAGTACTTCGGCAAAGCCCATAAATGCAAGCTCGTTTATGTGACGAACAATTTCAGCACCTTGGCTTTTCATCAAATCCCCACCCCAGCATCTGAATTCGGCATTCAAATCAAGTTGCTTAATTTCTTTGAACAGATTTGACCCATGCAAATCACCCGAAGCTTCGCCTGCAATAATATAATATTTCATGATTGCAGTTTACTTGATTATGTAATCATAAATAAAAAAAATAATGATGTATGTGAAGGTAAACATCAGAAATCCTTTACCCGTTTTTTCAAATTTTAATTTTACCATATAATACCTCATTAAAAAAACATTCACAAGCACTGAAACAAGCATGAGTGTTGATGTTTTTAAAAATGGCACATCATAATGATAGCTTCCTATAAGTTGGTTGATGCCAAATAAAATTCCAAAAACAGCCCATGGAATAATCATTCCCATGATCAAGCCAAGTAGCAAGGAATCACGTTTTAATTGTTTCAGCATTGTTCAAGATTTTTAATTAATGGAATTGCGTGATGAGCTGTAAAGTCAGACTGAATAGGTACTATAGAAATATATTTATTTTTAAGCGCCCACTCATCTGTATCTTTTCCCTTGTCGTCATTGATAAAAACGCCGGTAAGCCAGTAGTAGTTTTTATGATGAGGATCTTTGCGTACATCATAATCGTCGTCCCAATATGCACGTGCCTGACGGCAGACTTTTACGCCTTTTATTTTCTGCTTCCCTTCAAGTTTAGGAATATTTACATTAAGGCAAGTGCCTTTTGGAAGCCCTGATTTCAGAACATGTTTTGCAATTTCAAGTATGTGTTTTTCGGAACTTACAAAGTCTGCATCATAAGCATAATCAAGCAATGAAAACCCAATGCTGGGAATGTCTTCAATGGCGCCTTCAACAGCTGCAGACATGGTGCCTGAATAAATTACATTTATTGATGAGTTCGAACCATGATTGACTCCAGATACCAAAAGGTCGGGTTTGCCATGAAGAATTTTATTTACGGCCAGTTTCACGCAATCTACAGGTGTTCCACTACAACTCCATTCATCATGTTTGCCGTCGATATTTATCTTTTGCAGACGCAATGGCGTTGCAATAGTTATTGCATGACCCATTGCTGATTGGGGTTTGTCGGGAGCTACCACAACTACTTCGCCAATTGTTCGCATAAGTTTTATCAGAAAGCGGATGCCTGGTGCAGTTATGCCATCGTCGTTTGTGATTAAAATAATCGGCTTGTCTTTTTTTTCTTTTTTTATCATTATTCTTCTCCGGAGGTTTATTTAATTATATGATATCCGTTTTTACTTTACATCACTGAGATTTTTCTTTATTGCATCAACGGCTTTTTGCTGTTCCTCACTTGCGTTTTTTGCAGTTTTCTGATCCTTTTCGTTTGTAATAATGTCCTGCTCTGCTTTCGAAATTTTGCTTTTATAATCTTCTATGTCCTTGTTCAGGCTTTTGTTTTCTTTTACAAGATCATTGTATGTGTTTTCTCTTTTTTTCTGTTCTTTTTCTGCCGCATCAAGCTTTTCTTGTATTGCATTTTTTGTGAGTTCGATTGCGAAATTCTTTATTATTTTTTCCATAACCTTGTACTCAGTTGATTTTTCCGATGAAAGGAAAATGCCTCCCATATCAACTCCAACAATAAGTTTGACATTTTCGTCACTTTTTTTTGTTATGGCATAAATGTCAACAGTATTTGCCGAAAGGTCTTTTATTAAAGCATTGTCAGCAAAGATTTCTTTTGAAGTGCTCACTTTTGCATTATAATCTTTCATCAGGGATTTCCATTGCTTTTCAACGGTATTATCGTCGGTTTCATAAATAATTACAGTAAGAACAGAATTGGAAGATCCGTTTATTTTTTCATTGTCTTCCTTGACATTTATTTCCTGAGATTGAGCAAACATTGATGAAGCAAGCAGGAGCAGAGTGAATAATTTTTTCATAATATTATTTTTAGTAGCTTGTAAAATTAAATAAAAATTACCATTTGTAACACTTGATTATAAAACAGAATTTAATTTTTTGATTTATAGTATTTTGAAAACTATTTTAGGAACATTTATGAAAATGTTTATCTTTAAGCATCTATTTTCTGAAAAAAAAATTTAAACCATGAAAAAATTAATCCTATCCTCCATTTTATTGTTTGGCTTTGCTGGCATTCTCAGAGCTGACGATGACAATACTCCTGTTAAATCAGAAGTAAAAGATGTAACTGTATTTATCAGCTCTGCACAAATAACAAGAACCGCCACTACAACACTTCAAGTTGGAACCAACAAACTGGTTTTCGAAAACTTGTCGCAGTATATTAATGCCAGCAGTATTCAGGTAAAAGGCATCGGCGATTTTACAATTCTGTCAGTGTCTAGTCAGTTGAATTATTTAAAAATGCAAGAATCGTCAAAAGAACAGATTGCTTTCGAAGATTCTCTCGAAAACCTTAATAACAGACTGATTTATCAGCAGAGTTTATTAGTAGTATTGTCACAAGAACAAACCATGATTTTGTCAAATCAAATTTTGGGAGGATCTCAAACAGGATTAAAAGTTTCTGAATTAAAAGAAGCAGCTGATTTTTTCAGGACGAGGCTGAGCGAAATAAAAGCGAAAGAACTTGCAATTAATTCGAAAATTAAAACCATTCAAACTGACGTTGCAAAATACACAAATCAACTTTCGTTATTGAATTCTAAGAAAAATATTCCTACTGGCGAAATTTTAGTTACTGTTTCTGCAAAAGCAAAATGTACTGCTAGCTTTTCCTTAAGTTACACTGTTACAAATTCGGGCTGGGTTCCTTCGTATGATCTTAGAGCTACTGATGCAAGCAGCCCCATTGCACTTACATACAAAGCTTCTGTTTATCAAACAACAGGTGAGGACTGGAAGAATGTGAAACTTACTTTGTCAACAGGAAACCCTACTCAAAGTGGAACTAAGCCGACTTTATATCCTTGGTATTTGTACATTTATAACAATACTTCCGACTACAGATCATACAACGATAAGTCACAAGCACAGATGAAAGCTAAAGATGATGGGGATTATGAAAAATCAACAACTACATCAGGCAGCTATACTGAAGCGCTCACATCAGCCTATTATACAACAGTTTCAGAAACACAAACAAATATTGAATTTGAAATTGCGTTGCCATATTCCATTCTTTCTGATGGAAAATATAATGAAGTGGAAATTCAGAATTACACACTTCCTGCTACATACCAGTACTATTGCGCTCCAAAAATTGACAACGATGCATTCCTTATTGCAAAAGTTACAGGTTGGGAACAGTATAATCTTTTATCAGGAAACATGAATCTTTATTTTGAGGGAACTTATGTTGGCAAATCTTATGTGAATAGTAAAACCACTACCGATACTCTTGAAATATCTTTGGGTCGTGATAAGAGTATTTCTGTTACACGTGTTAAACAAAAAGATTTGTCGAGCAAAAGTTTGATTGGCGCTAACAGAAAAGTTGTAACTTCATGGGAGATCAGTGTACGCAATAAAAAGAAACAGGCTGTAAGCATTCTGATTGAAGATCAGATACCTGTTACTACTGATAAAACCATTGAAATTGATAAGCTGGAATATACTGGAGCAACACTTAATGAGACCACAGGTATTCTAAAATGGAATCTTACAATTAATCCAGCAGAAACAAAGAAACTTAAATTTTCATACACTGTTAAATATCCAAAGGACAATACACTTTATCTCGAATAAATAAATTACAAACTCACTAAAGCCCGGTATTTTTAGTATCGGGCTTTATTTTTGATATTTTCGGAACAAATCTTGAATTAGTATTTTTTGTTTTTCGGAATAGAAGTAACCTTGTTTTTCAAGAGCAGAAATGCCTGACATTCCTTGTTTTAATTGTGGTTCAAGACTACAAGCTTTTTCAAAATATTTTTGTGCAGCATCTGAATTGTTCTTCATGTTTTCTGCAATTGCAGCACCCAAGCAGGCATCAGAATGATTCTGATTTATTTTAAGTGCTTTTAAAAAGAAAACGAGAGCACTGTCAGGTTTACTTTTCTCAAGGTAAATAAAACCAAGATTATTATATGAATCAATACTTGTGCTATCTTTTTTTAGAATCGAAGAAAAATCCAAGATTGCTTTATCGTTTTCCTGAATAATAATGTACGCATTTCCACGCATCAAAATCGCATCATTATTGTCAGGGTATTTTTTGATAACAGTTGAAAAATCATTAATTGCATCAGTATATTTTTTTAGAAAAAAACTGGCTTGCCCTCTCTTGAAAATAATCTCAGCATCTGATTTGTTTTTTATAAGATATTCATTGTATGATAGGATTGCCTCCTGATACATTTTCCCTTCAAAAAATGCATTGGCTTTGTATTTCAAAATTCTAGTATTTGTGGGATTTAACTTGTAAGCAGTAGAAAAATCGCTGACAGCATCTGTGTATTTTTTAACTTTTGCATTGGCCATTCCCCTGTTGAGCCATGCATCAGCAAAATCGCCTTTAAGTTTTATTGTAGAAGTGTATAATTCAATTGCTTTTTCAAAATCATTATTCATGTATTTTGCGTTTGCATAATATTGCATTGCCAGAGCAGAACGTGGATTTTCTTCTGTTGCCATTTTAGAAAAACTCAAAGCATTTTTGTATGCCCTTACCTGCAATGAAGAAAGCAATGAAAGAGGTAAAATCAGTAAAACTGTTAGTGAAATATATTTTTTACGCGAAAAGGAAACTGAATTAAAAAAAACACTTAGCGCAATGAAAATTCCCGCAAATGGCAGATAACTCCTGTGGGTAAGATAGTCGTAGGAATATGCCGACCAATCAGGTCTGTAGAACATTGCAGGAGTTGTGAAAACAATAAACCAGATCAATCCAAAAATGAAAAGCGGTTTTTTGAATAATTTTAATTTGATAGCAAATACAAGTATTATAAGAATAAAAAGAAATCCGGTTATAATCCTAAATCCATTATAAAATGGCATTAACGGAATGTTAACTGGTAAAATAAAAACAGAAAAAAGCTCCGGAATTGTTGGGAAATTTGCAACAAAAGCAGACAATCCAAAACTACCTGTTGTTACAGGAGAAATAGAAATTTTGCGGAGATACAAATATATTAATGTGATCAGAATGTAAAAAGCAGCATGAAAATAATTCTGATTTCGGAACCATTTTTTCTTCAAAACCAAAGATGCATACAAAACACATAACGGGCCGGTGAATACCGCTGTTTCTTTTGCCAGAAGTGCCAGCATAAAGAAAATGAAATGCAAAAAGAGGAAAATATTTCTATTCGTTTTTTCGAAACTGATATACATGGAAATTGAAAGTATTACTGTTAATGCAAGAAGCAGATCGCCGCGGGCAGGAATCCATGCTACCGCATGTGTAAAAAGGGGATGAATTGCAAACAGTACAGTGAAAAAATATCTTGAAATAACATTTACTTCCAGTTTAATAAGTAGGAAGAAAAGAGCAAGGCAGGTTAATAAATGAAAGAGCATATTGCTGAAATGAAACATGCCGGGTTTTACACCACCAATAGCGGCATCAATAAAATAAGTTATGCTCTGCAGTGGCCGGTAAAGTTCAATTTTTTGAGCACTCAGTTCAGCGTCAGTGGTAAATGATATTCCGATATTATTGATATGAGAATATACTTCTTGGTTTTTAATAATTACAGCATCGTCGTCAAAGTAAGAATAGTCAAAACCTATAGTAGCGCCATAAGTAATTGCAATTAGAGCCGCAACGAGAGTAAAAAAATATATATTTTTAAACCCGAAATTTGTTGTAATTGGTAATTGTTTGTTTTTATTTTTTTCTATAGCTGGCTTATGAAGTTCATTTTTTTTCATGCTAAAAACTTTATCAGTTCATCGTAAAGCATTCGGGTAGGCAATCCCATTACATTAAAATATGAACCTTCGATGCGTTCAATTGCAACATACCCAATCCATTCTTGTGCTCCGTATGCTCCGGCTTTATCGTAAGGTTTGTAGGTGCTAAGGTAATATTCAATTTCTTCTTGACTCAGGTGTTTAAAAAATACTTTTGTAAGTGCGTAAAATGAAGTTGTTTTATGTTTTGATTTTAGGCAAACTCCGGTAATTACTTCGTGCATATTTCCCGAAAGTTTTTTTAACATTTCAACACCATCGTTATAATTTTTAGGTTTTGTTAGTGCCGTATCATTAATCCACACTATTGTATCTGCCGTAATTACAATGCTTTTTTCATCAATGCAGCCATTGAAAACCGATGCCTTTAATTCAGCAAGAAACAGCGCTATTTCTGAACCCTTAAGGTTTGGCGGATATTTTTCTTCAACTTCTTTTATATCCACAGAAAAAGGGATATCCAGTCCTTTCAAAAGCATCTGCCGACGTGGCGATTGTGAAGCAAGTATGATATGGTAATTTTTAATCTTGTCCTTAAGCATAAATCTCGGCTAATTCATGTAAAATACAAGCATGGAAAGTACGCCTGAAAGTAGGCAGAATTTTACAATTCCACTTAATAAAGTGAAATCCGATTTGTTCTTTGCAATGATGGAAATGTAACCCATATAGAGAAATGGCAGACAGACAGCAATGACAAAGTACCAGAAAAACATTGTTAATTTTTGCGTTTTTATCAGATAAGCAATATAAGATAAACCAAGAAAAGTAATAATTGAAATACCGAACAGCACGTACTTGGTTTTTTTAATGCCTATAACCACGGGCATGGTAGTACATCCTACTTTTTTGTCGCCTTCATAATCTTCAATATCTTTAATTATTTCTCTTATGAGTGAAACTAAAGTGGCAAATATGAAATAGGATATTGTGAAAATGCCAATGTATTTATAGTAAATAGTTAAAACAAAAGTACTGCCATGATGAATGAGCGACTCCATTTCAAACAACCATACTACTACAACCACTAATCCGGAAAATATAGCAACCATAAGGTTTCCAACTAAAAAATAAGCTTTGTATTTAGTGGAATAAAACCACAAAGCAATGGCAATTGTTAAATTTATAAAACCAAGAAAAATATTTCCGGCTTTGTAACCAATATAAAAACCAATAACAACGGCAGTAATACTAAAAACAGTATGTATGAGCATTGCCTGACGGCGCGAAACTCCGCGACCAATAAGCATTTTTTTTGGTTTATTAATTCTGTCAGTTCTTACATCAAAATAATCATTAATTGCATATCCACCAGCAGCAACCAATATGGTTGACAGAACCAGCAATGCAAAAGTAATAGTACTCATAAATGGAGCAATTTGCACTCTTTTCATTAATGGCAATAGAATGCAATACCTGAACAAAACCTGCGTAAGAGCAATAATTAGCAGATTTTGATAACGAATGAGTTTGAGAATATTTTTCATGAAAATAAATTTAATTTACCATACAAAAGCATCCTGATTGAGCCACTTTCCCTGTACTTTTAATACTTGTTCTACCACATCGCGCACACAACCTTCGCCACCTTTAAAAGATGATATATAGAGTGAAATGCTTTTTATTTCTTCAGCTGCATCTGCAGGGCAAACAGGCAAAGCGCAGTTTTGCATTACCTGTTTATCGGGAATGTCGTCACCCATATAAAGAACTTCATCTGGAGTTATCCGGTGTTGTATTAAAAAACTATTATAAACTTCGAGTTTGTTTTTTACTCCCATAAATACATGCTCTACATTCAATGTTTCGAAGCGTTTTGGTATTGCATCTGAAATACCTCCTGATAAAATTACAATGCGTAATCCTTTTTTTATGGCGTATTGAATTGCATAACCATCTCTTACATTCCCGGAACGAAGGGCCTCACCGCTTGGCAACATAATTACCTTGCCGTCGGTCATCACACCATCATAATCAAAAAACAGTGTAGTAATATGTTTTAGTTTCTCTTTATAATTAATCATTTGCGTGATATTTTTTTATGATGTGTTT
>JBBQSF010000005.1:0-49883 GCA_038214085.1 Bacteroidales bacterium
TGATCGAGTGAAATAATGATCCGGAAATCGACATTTCGTTCAAAATCAATTATTTTGAAAATTTATAGCTGAGAAAATCTAAATTATCACTACCTTTGCAAAAAATCAATTCTTTTGTATCATTTATATTCCTATCTCTCCGCTACTCAGAAGCTATTTACAGACAGGCCTTGAAACTCAAAAAGAACTTTATTAATCACTAAAACCTGAAAACGCAGGTAAATAAACCAATGGAAATAAACACATTCGCAGAAACAGGCATAGGTCCTGATTTATTAAAAGCCGTTACAGATCTTGGATTTGAAACACCCACACCCATCCAACAACTTGTAATTCCTTTCGTTCTTACACAAAATCGTGACTTGTTGGCCTATGCGCAAACAGGAACTGGAAAAACAGCTGCTTTCGGGCTGCCTATTATAGAAAAAATTGATGCCAATTCACGCATTACCCAAGCCATTATTCTTAGCCCTACTAGAGAATTGTGCGTTCAGATTGCTAAAGATATTGAAGAGTACGGGAAATATACTCCGGGCCTTAATGTTGCTGCCGTTTATGGTGGAGCAAACATTGTTACTCAAATTGCTCAACTTAAAAGAGGTGCGCAAATTGTTGTGGGAACTCCCGGCCGCGTTCTTGACTTGATAAAAAGAAAACTTTTAAAAATTACCAATGTTGATTTTCTGGTTCTTGATGAGGCAGACGAAATGCTTTCTATGGGTTTTAAAGATGAATTGGATGATATTCTTTCTGAAACACCAAAGGAAAAACAAACGCTTCTGTTTTCTGCAACCATGCTCAAAGAAGTGAAAGAAATCGCCATGGTTTACATGAACGATCCCGAAGAACTTGGCGTTGGAAAGAAAAATACAAGTGCCGAAAATGTAAAACATCATTATTATCTTGCAACATTTAGGAACAAATATTTTGCATTAAAGCGCCTTGCTGATATATATCCTGATATTTACGGAATTGTGTTTTGCCGCACCCGTATGGAAACCAAAGAAGTTGCGGATAAGCTGATACAAGATGGCTACAATGCCGACGCATTGCATGGTGATCTTTCGCAAGCACAGCGCGATCAGGTGATGAAGAGATTCCGCGTAAAAAATATTCAGTTGCTTGTGGCTACTGATGTTGCTGCTCGTGGTCTTGATGTAAGCGATCTTACACATATTATAAATTACAATCTTCCTCAGGATTCCGAAATATACATTCACCGCAGTGGAAGAACTGGAAGGGCAGGAAAAAGTGGAATTTCCATAGCCATCATCAGCTCACGCGACATAAGCAAACTCAGAGTAATTGAGAAGCTTGCCTCATGTAAATTTGAAGCAAAGAAAATTCCTAGTGGCCGTGAAATCTGTGAAAAACAGCTTTTTCACCTGATTGATAAAGTGGAAAAAGTTGAAATTGACGAAGAAGAAATTGGGAAATTCATGCCTGCAATTATCAGTAAACTGGCCTGGCTCGACCGTGAAGAACTTATAAAAAAATTCGTTTCGATGGAGTTTAACCGATTTTCGGATTATTACAAAGATACTTTTGATATCAACGAAAGCTCAACCAGAAGAGAAGGCAGAGAAGGAAGAGAAGGCAGAGAAGGCCGCGATAACAGAGACCGTGATGACAACAGCGATCGCCGCGATCATAATGGCCGTGCTGAACGCAGAAATAAAAGAGACTCCGATGGTGGCGATTCTTCTGAACATAAAGCTAGACAAAGCAATACCAAATTTTCAAGAATGTTTATCAATGTAGGAAGCAAGAATGGTCTGGCTCCACGCGATTTGATAAGCATGATAAACGATGAACCAGAACTTAGAAATGCGGAAGTTGGTAAAATTGAAATATTAAGAAAATTTGCTTTTTTTGAAATAGAAAAAACTTTCGATAATAAAGCACAGGAACTGCTTACAGGACGTGTTTACGACGAAGTTAAACTGGCTGCAGAAATTGCATTGCCAAAAACTGAAGGACCGGACAGCAGGAAAAGTGGTGAACACAGTTCGGAAGAAGGTTTTTCAAAAGAAAAAAAAGAGTACAACCGCAGCGAAGGAGCACCAAAAGAACGCAGAGAATACAAACGCGACGACAGCAAACCCAGCTACAAACGTGGCGACAATAAGTCAAGTTACAAACGGGACGACAGCAAACCCAGTTATAGACGTGACGACAGCAAGCCTCCTTACAAGCGTGACGATAGCAAGCCTCCTTACAAGCGTGACGATAGCAAACCTCCTTACAAGCGTGACGACAGCAAACCTCCGTACAAACGTGACGACAGCAAATCTGGGTTTAAACGCGATGATAAGAAAACGGGTTTTAAAAACGACGATAAAAAATCGGGATTCAAACGCGATGATTCTTATTCAAAACCTAAAAGAACAGACAGAAACGATTCTGACAAACCTTACAAAAGAAGAGAAAGATAAAATCAAAAACTGATTATCTTTTGTATTATGCAAAAACAATTTAATAAAAAAAACAAAGAAGATTTAAGTATTGAAGTGAGCGAGTCGTGCGAACTGATGAGCTTTCTTATCGAAAAACTTAAAGATAAAAACCGAACCAAAATTAAATCACTTTTGGCGCACCGGCAGGTATCCACCGACAATAAAGTGGTTACGCAATTCAATTATGTTTTGCAGCCCGGACAAATTGTGAAAATCAATTATGGGTACGCTGCACAAACTGTGAAATACAAAGGATTAAATATTGTATTCGAGGATAAGTATATTGTGGTGGTGGAAAAAATGCCAGGCTTGTTATCGGTTGCAACCGACAAGCAAAATGATACTACCGCATATCGGATTTTAAGTGATCATGTTAAAGAAGAAAATCCGGGAAACCGAATTTTTGTAGTACATCGCCTCGACCGAGAAGCTTCGGGAATTATGGTTTTTGCAAAAAGCCAAGAGGCTCAGGAAATACTCCAGAAAGAATGGCAGGAAACCGTAATAGAACGTAATTACATTGCCGTGGTTGAAGGAATGGTTGAAAAAGAAGAAGGAACTCTCATTTCAAATCTTATAGAAAGCAAAGCATTTGTGATGTATAGCACCACGGTTCCTGGCGAAGGTCAGCGTTCGGTAACGCATTACAAAGTTCTTCAAAAAAATGAAAACTTCAGTATGCTTGAAGTACATCTTGAAACAGGAAGAAAAAACCAGATTCGTGTACACATGAAAGATTTGGGTCATCCAATAATTGGGGATAAAAAATACGGATCAACAATGAATCCGATTAACCGTGTTGCTTTGCATGCAAAGGTGATTCGGTTTATTCATCCCATAACAAAAACAGAAATGCTTTTTGAAAGTCGGATTCCATCTAAGATTGTGAGATTGTTTGAGAGAAAATAATTTTTTAAATCAAATAAAAAAACCTGAAAGATTTTAAAATTTTCAGGTTTTTTTTGTATTATGCTTTTCTCAATCTTTTCCGTTCCAGTTCATCCAGAACAATCTTGCGCATACGCAATGATTTTGGAGTAATCTCGAGGTATTCATCTTCTGCAAGGTATTCCATTGCTTCTTCGAGCGAAAATTTACGGGGTGGATAAATAGCTGTCTTTACGTCAGAACCGGATGCACGCATGTTTGAGAGTTTTTTAGTGCGGTTGATATTTACCACCAAATCATCCTGCCGAATGTGTTCTCCAATAACCTGACCCACATAAATTGGATCGTTTGGTTCGATGAAAAATGTGCCACGGTCCTGAAGTTTGTCAATGGAGTATGCAATAGCCACACCTGTTTCCATGCTAATAAGCGCACCACTTCTATGGTTTCCAATATCTCCTTTATAGGGTTCAAATCCCTTTAGGCGATGAGCCATAATTGCTTCGCCTTCCGAAACGGTGAGTACAAGATTTCGTAAGCCCATAAGTCCTCGTGAAGGAATAGAAAATTCCATTTGAATACGGTCTGATTTTGGAACAATGCTTACAATATCACCTCTGCGCATGGTAACCAACTCGATTACTTTGCCCGAAAAATCTGTTGGTGTATTTACAGTAAGGTATTCAACGGGTTCGCATTTTACGCCTTCAATGGTTTTGTAAATTACTTTCGGCTGACCAACTTGCAATTCGTAACCTTCGCGGCGCATGGTTTCAATAAGAATGGAAAGATGAAGAATTCCTCTTCCGAAAACGAGGTATGCATCTGGTGAATTTGTTTCTTCAACTTTTAAGGCAAGATTTTTTTCTGTTTCGTGAAACAACCTGTCACGTAAGTGCCTTGATGTTACAAATTTTCCTTCTTTACCAAAGAATGGCGAATTATTGATGGTAAAAAACATACTCATGGTAGGTTCATCAACGGTGATGGGTTCAAGCATTTCCGGGTTTTCAAAATCCGCAATGGTATCGCCAATTTCAAAATCTTCCAGACCCATTACAGCGCATATATCACCGGCTTTAATAGGGAATTTAATTCGTTCTTTACCAAGTCCTTCAAAAAGATAAAGTTCTTTGATTTTAGATTTGAGAATAGTTCCATCGCGTTTAACGAGCGAAACATTCATTCCTGCGGCAATAGATCCGCGCATAATGCGTCCTACAGCAATTCTTCCTGTATATGTAGAATAATCAAGTGAAGTGATCATCATTTGAAGTCCGCCTTCTTCTGCAATTGGAGCAGGAATATGTTCAATGATTTTATCCAAAAGGTAACTCACATCTTCGGCAGGTTTTTGCCAGTCTTCCGACATCCAGCCTTGCTTGGAACTGCCATAAACAGTAGGAAAGTTAAGCTGATCTTCGGTTGCACCTAAAGAATACATTAAATCAAAAACCATTTCTTGTGTACCTTCGGGGTCGCAATTGGGCTTATCTACTTTGTTAACAACCACAATGGGTTTAAGGTGCAATTCCAGCGCTTTTTCAAGAACAAAACGGGTTTGAGGCATAGGGCCTTCAAAAGCATCAACCAGCAGGATTACTCCATCAGCCATGTTCAGAACACGTTCCACTTCACCACCAAAATCGGAGTGACCCGGAGTATCAATAATATTAATTTTATATCCTTTGTAACGTACTGAGACGTTTTTTGCAAGAATTGTGATTCCACGTTCACGTTCAAGGTCATTGCTGTCGAGAATAAGGTCTACTACGTCTTGATTATCGCGGAAAAGGCGAACCTGATGAAGAATTCTGTCAACGAGTGTTGTTTTGCCATGATCGACATGCGCGATTATGGCTATGTTTCTGATTTTTTCCATGTACTAGGTAGTCAAAAAATTTGAGTCTGCAAAAGTACGCATAATTATCACACGGAGGTCTTATTTGTCAGAGTTTGTTTAGAAAAAAGTCATTTTAACTGAAAGGTTTTTTAACAATCATTTTAAAGTGTATCTAAAAAAAATTAACTTCGTAAAAAAAATAATTTGATAATTACTCCACGAAAATCAAAACTTTATATAGCATTTTTGCTATTGGCGATTGTTGGGATAACCGGAACTGTTGGATATATGCTTATTGAAGACATGAGCGTCCTCAATTCGCTTTACATGACTGTTATTACAATAGCCACTGTTGGTTTTAAAGAAATTCATCCTTTGTCTGATGCGGGAAAGATTTTTACAATTTTTCTTATTCTAACAAGCATGGGCACATTTCTATATGCTGTTTCGGTTATTACCACTTCAATTGTTGAAGGCGAGTTTCGTAATTATTTTATGGATTTCAGAGCTAATTCGGAGATAAAAAAAATGAAAAACCATGTTATTGTATGCGGCTATGGTCGCAATGGAAAGCAAGCTGCGCAGGATTTACATGCCCACAAACATCCTTATGTTGTTATTGAGCAGAAACGCGAAATTATTGCAGAAGCATCAGCCGAAGGAAATAAATATTTTATTGAAGGTGATGCCACTCTCGATGAAGTTCTTGTTCGTGCAGGCATTCATGAAGCAAAAGCATTAATTTGCACTTTGCCCATTGATGCCGATAATTTATATATCGTGCTTTCTGCAAAAGCATTGAATCAGAATTTGAATATAATTACTAGGGCTGCGAGTGACAGCAGCGAACCCAAGCTGAGAATAGCAGGAGCCAATAATATAGTTATGCCCGATAAAGTTGGTGGTTCCCACATGGCTTCTTTGGTCATTAATCCCGATGTGATTGAATTTATGGAACATATTTCCATTTATGAAACAGCAAATGCGAACTTGGAAGAAATTATTTGCAATTCAATTCACCCAGACTTGGTTGAAAAATCCATTAATGAACTTAATATTCGTGGATTTTCGGGTGCAAATATCATTGGATTTAAATCACCTTCTGGAGAATATATTGTAAATCCTTCGCCAGATACTGTAGTTAGCAAAGGTTCAAAGCTTTTCGTTCTGGGTACTCCCGAACAAATTTTTAAAATGAAGGAAATTTTTAAAAAAGGTTGTTAGTGTTGTTTTTTTTCTCAACAATCAGAGATATTTTTATATTTGCCTAATTAATTTATAGGTTTATGTCTACAAATAATCTTAAGTGGGGCTCACGCATTGGTTTGATCCTGGCAATGGCCGGAAATGCTGTCGGGCTCGGAAATTTTCTCCGATTTCCGGTTCAGGCTGTACAAAACGGTGGTGGAGCTTTTATTATCCCTTATCTTGTTTGTTTTTTGTTAATGGGTGTACCATTACTTTTTATCGAATGGTCAACAGGAAGGTTTGGCGGGCAGTTTGGACATCATACAACGCCGCTTACCTTCAACAAAATGTCCAACGGATGGATGTGGAAGTATATTGGCGTTTTCGGAATTTTCTCAAATATTGCAATTGCTTCGTATTATTGTTATATCGAAAGCTGGACCATGTCTTATGTCTACCACTCTGCTGTGGGAACCTTTGGTGGAATGAATCAAAGTTCTGTGGCAGGCTTTTTTGATAACTATCTGAATATTTTTACTTCAACAACGGGTATTCCTTTTGAAGCGGTTGTGTTTTTTGTTATTTGCTTAGGTTTAAATACATGGGTATTAAGCAAAGGATTAAGCGGAGGTGTTGAAAAAGTAGCAAAAATTGGAATGCCTTTGTTGATAATTTTCGGAATATTTCTTGCCATTAAAGCCATCTTTCTAAAATCGGGAACTGATGGTGCTATTAACGATGGAACAGTTGGTCTTAATTTTTTATGGACACCTCAATATGATTCCCTCACCAGCCCAAAAGTATGGCTGGCAGCTGCTGGGCAGATATTTTTCACGCTTTCGCTGGGGCAAGGTTCTGTTCAATGTTACGCAGCTTATGTTAAAAAGAAAGATGATATTGCACTTAACGCTATGTCGGCGGGCTGGATGAACGAATTTGTGGAAGTTGTGCTCGGAAGTGCGATAATTATTCCAATATCAATTGGCTATCTGGGCATCGACCGTGTTATCGAATTAACTTCAAGTGGAGGACTGGGTCTTGGATTCCGAACTATGCCATATTTGTTTCAGCAGTGGGGGCCTGCATTGGCCGCCTTTGCAGGAATTGCTTTTTTTGGGTTGCTCTTTTTTGCCGGAATTACTTCTTCTCTTGCCATGGGAACCCCGGTTATGTCATTTTTAATGGATGAGTTCCGATGGCGGCGTTCACGGGCAGCAATAGGGTTTGGTGTTTGTGTGCTGATACTTGGTTTGCCTACAGTACTGTTTTTTCAGAAAGGAGTGTTCGACGAATACGATTATTGGGCGGGCACGGTATCGCTCGTGCTCTTTGCTATGCTTGAATCCATTTTATTTGCCTGGGTATTTGGTATGAAAAAGGGCTGGAATGAAATTACTTCAGGATCCGATATAAAAGTGGCTATAATATTTAAATACATCATTAAATTTGTAACTCCGGTAATTCTTATTATTGTGTTTTTCGGATCGCTGCTTCGACCTGCAAACGACGACTGGTCTAAAGTGAGTATAACAGGATGGAAACTTCACCACGAAAGTATCATTGCCCAGATTCGTCATGACAATATCGGACCGAATAATGCTTATTTTGCCGACAAATATTATAGTGAAGTTAATGGCATTGTTGATTCTGTATATATTGCTGATGATATCAATTATATTCTCATAACAAAAGAAGATAAATCGCAGAAAAAATTCGAATCTCCGGCATCAAATAAAATTGTTGTAAAAAAAGGTGATGTGGTTAAATCGGGAGATATTATTTACGAAGGCAGTTTTATCAATAACGTATTTTATATTGACATGTCGCGATTGCTGCTAATTTCTTTATTCTTGGTTATCTGTTATCTGATTCTTGTAGCTTACCGCAAACGAAAAAAGGAGGGAACATTATAATGAATACAAATGCGCTATTATTTATGGTGATAACTCAGGTTATTATTACCAGCCTTACAATTTACTTTTTCTTTAAGGTTCTTTTTGGGAAACCAAAAATTGATGCAAATGATGATTCCTACCTTGATAATGATGAACCTATTTCTGAAAAAAAAGAATCCTGATTTATGCTTAATCAGTTAAAAGATTATTTTTCTTTCAATAAACGCGAACGTAACGGACTGTTTGTTCTGATTTCAATAATTGCCGTATTGATTATACTGCCTTTTATTTATCCGTATTTTGTTCCAGAAGAAAAAAGTGATTTTTCACGTTTCAAAAAGGATATTCTTACTTTTGAAAATTCCCTCGAAAGCACAGGTGAATATAATAATGATGCTTCAAAAACAGAAATTGATTTCAGCAATACAGATCGTTCAGTTACCGAAAGCAAGTTGAATCCTTTTCCTTTTGATCCGAACAATTTGCCCGAAGAAAAATGGACAGCCCTTGGCCTCACAGCAAAACAAATAAAATCTATTAAAAATTACGAAGCCAAAGGAGGGAAGTTTTATAAAAAAGAGGATTTCAAAAAAATGTATTGCATCACAGCTACTGAATATGCTATTCTTGAACCATATATTGTTATTAAAGAAATAGCCAAAACCTCATTCAAAAACGAGTATAAAAAAACTGAGAAAAATACTTCAATTGTTGAAATCAATAGTGCTGATACTACCGAATTTAAAACACTCAAAGGCATAGGAAAGTACTTTGCTTTGAAAATAATTGCTTATCGAAAATCAATAGGTGGTTTCTGTAAAGCCGAGCAGTTGTTAGAAGTTAAAGGAATGGATACTGCCAGATATGAACTTATTAAAAATTTTGTTTCTGTAAATCTGGCTTATGTACGTAAGCTTAATGTTAACACTGCCTCTTTTGATGAGTTAAAAAATCATCCATATATAGGTTACAACATAGCACTTTCACTGATCAATTATCGAACAGTGCATGGGAATTTCAAAGTTTTAAGCGACATTAAAAATTCTGCTTTGATAACCGAAAAGGTATATGCGAGAATAAGCCCGTATTTGAAAACAGAATGAAAATACTATTTGTGAAAGCCAATCTGTAGACCAATAGTAATACGGGGCAATTCAGGATAAATGTAAGAGCTTTCAAACATATCAGAAATACGGTAATTGCCATATAAAACATATCTATTAAATCCAATTCTGGCAGTTGCTCCATAATTCAAAGGTTCAAAATATTTCAGTTTTGAAATGGTTGTTTTTACAATATTTCCATTGTTCAATTCGTCTTTGGTATAATTTTTTGCAGCGACCATAAAATCACCGTATGCTCCAAGGTCGATAAATTTACCTATTTGGTTTCCCCGGCGACCAAAATTAAATCGCGTATAAAGCCCCATTCCCAGATTGGTAGTATTAAGACTTTCTTTTTTATGTAATATTTTATTGGGAGTAATTTTTGTTGAATCCTGCTTCAGGTTGTAAGAGTATGTATTCAGATCGATATCATATCCTATGGCCCAAAATTTACATATCTTAAATTTGTATCTAAAACCAAATACAAAATTTCCAGAATTTCCATAATTGATATCGCTGCCAATAGCATCAGGTTTTCCTGCAATAAAGCCATACCCCACGTAAAAATGAGAATAGTTCCGGAGGTTGGGGCCATGTTTTGGAATTATAGTGTCATCAACGGTTTGGTGCATCACTATATTTTGTGAGAAGGTTGAAAATGCAATAAAGAAAGCCGCTAAAAATAATATAAGTTTTTTCATAAATCAGGATTTAAAATTCGTGAGTTAAGTAGTAATTTTTGTAATAAATATTGAGTTTTTGACCTTTAGTATAATTGGCTGGATAAATTACAACAGCCTCTTCGGAACCTACGCTTACTACATTGTATTCTGCCAATACTCCGTTTGAATTTTGAATGTTATAATACAAATACTTCGACCGATCTGAAACATCTTTTACAATAAACTCAGGCTTTACCATTACTTTTATTACTTCTGGCTCTATTACCAAATCAAAGGTTACAGAGTCTGTTGAAGGATTATTATTTGTAAAATAGTTTGCCTGTGGAACACCAAATCCATGCGCGTAATCAAAATAAGGAAAGAGTTCAGCTGATTTTTGTATTTCGTCAAACATTTGCATGTTGGTTAAATTCCTTTTTGTTTGCCAGGCACAGGCAGCAAAACCAGCAACCAGCGGACTTGCAAAAGAAGTACCTTGTGTAGAAACCAGACTTCCTTTCGCTGCGGCAATCACATGACCATAAGCACAAACATTGGGTTTCATGCGTTTATCCCATGTTGGGCCAAATGAACTAAATGAAGTATGATAGCCGGTATAAGGATCAATCCCGCCAACCGAAAGTACACTATCTGCATCTGCAGGTGCACCTACACATTTCCAATCATTATCGCCATCGTTTCCGGCAGCATTTACAACAAGCATTCCCTTGCGTGCTGCCATGTTTGCAGCTCTCGAAACCAGCGAATACTTGCCATCCATTTGATATGGGAAATAGCGGTGATAAGTATAACCTAAGGAACTGTTAATAATATCAACACCGTTTTTATCAGCCCATTCTGAGGCTGCAAGCCAGTTTTCTTCTTCCGAAAAAGGTTCGCTGTTTACTTCTGTTCGTGCCAGCAAAAATTCTGCACCTGTTGCCAGTCCTATTTTTACGCCATTCAGCATGCCGCCGATACACGACATCACTTCGCAGCCGTGTGTGCTATAATCGTAAACAAATTCTTTGTTTTTTGTAAAATCCCAAGTTTTAAGAATTCTTCCATCCTTACGTATATGCTCAAAAGCTGGATTTGTATTCACTGTTGGAAAACCCCCATCAAAAATTGCGATTCGAAGTCCTTTGCCATCAATGTCCTTGTCAATAAAAAGGTTTCCCTGCATCACTTCCAGTTGTTCCTTTAGCCTTTTTAGCTGACTTTCCGAAATCGTTGTGTCCCAATCTGTTTCAAAAGAGGCTTCAACACAACTTAGTTGCATTGCTTCAACAGACAGCACAAAAGGAAGAATTGAAATTTTTTCTATTTGTTCAGGTGTCGCATATACTGAAACAGCATTGAACCATCGGGTAGAATTTCCAGTAGAGTCAACTGTTTCCGAAATAGTATTGAAGTAATTTTGATTGATTGGAAAATCAGTAGAATCAACAATGGGAATGCCATATTGCAGGCGTCGTTCTATCGTTTTACTGTCGAAGTATGCATAAGGATCAAATGTTACATCTTTTTTGTTTTTTAAAAACACCCAGTACTTATTGTTTGCGAAAGTTTGCTGGGCGAAATTGCTGCTTATTCCCGTAAACGCTAAGATAATGGCTAAAAAAAATATTTTTAATGGAGTTTTTGTTGTCATAATTTCATTTTAAGATTGTAAAATTACATGATATTTGTTAATATTGCGTTCGATAAATTTTTAAAAGATAATATTATGGTACGAAGAAACATCATAAATAAAGACGAAATGGAAGCCGTTATCAAAAAATGCGAAGTCTGTTATGTCGGAATGTGCGATCTGAATAACAATCCTTATGTCGTTCCTTTTAATTTTGCATTTCACGAAGGTTTTATTTATTTACATTCAGCAATGGAAGGGAAGAAAGTAGATATTCTGAAATTAAATAATAAAGTGAGCATCTCTTTTAGTACCGATTATCAGGTAAGTTGGCAGACTGAAGAAGTTGCCTGCAGCTGGGGAATGAAATACCGCAGCGTGATGGTGTTTGGTAAAGTTGAATTTATCGAAGAGTATGATTCTAAAATTGAGGTTTTGAATCTGGTTATGAAAAAGTATGCGGGTAAAGAATTTTCTTATAATGCTCCAGCCGTGAACAATGTCCGCATATATAAAATTGATGCAAGCCAGATGACAGGGCGGGTTTACGGACATACTATTTGATATTTAGTGCCTGAAACTTATTGTTTTTTATATATCTAATGTCTTAGAAGTTTTTTTCCAGCCGATTTGCGGGGTATGTTAATATGTCCACTGGACCGGTTAACACGTTGGTTTTGCTTGATACCTCGATGTTTTGCAGCGGGGAGCTTATGAGAATAAGTTCATATTTATTTTTCATTTTATCTTTAATGAAGTTGTAATTTTAATTAGATCCGATTTTCCTCCTGTATTTAACTTTCTTTCCCAATTATACCTATACTTATGAAAAAACGAATTGCATTTCACTATTTCTGTGAATCATGTAACTTATTGTCAAAGTTATGTAACACATTTATGTTTAAACAGCCGCAACTTTGTAATTGAAATATTATTTAAAATTGGGTCAAACGAAAATAAAATTTACCTAAGTTTTATTTGACCTTAAAAAGCAGGAAAAACAATATTTATATGATCATAAAGCAGATTAAACCATGAAAACAAAATCAATTCTATTGGGATTAGCGGTGTTGCTTACACTGAGTTTTGCCTTTCCAAAAAAGTCATCAGCAAAAAAACACGAAAATTGGTACGGACACTCAAAGCATTATTATTCTGAACCTGTTTTTTATTACGATCCACAAAATGGAGATTACAGGTATTGGAGCGGTTATCATTGGGTTGACGGAGTAGCCTTACCCTACACGTATTCATGGTATCCTATTCCTTTAGCAGATCAGGTAGAATTGCAGATTTGCATGAGCACACCTCAATATTACTATCCTTACTACCAGATGAAATATTCTGATGCCCGTATTGAATATGGATATAATAATTATTTTGGATATGCACCCGCTTATGTAAGTTATTATGGATTTGCGCCTGGATATAGGAATTATTACGGCCCTTATTACGGAAATTATTACAACAAGAAACATAATCATGGAAATCATTACGTTATACGCAACCCTATGACGACAGAACATGTATTAAGCGACAGACTGAAATTTATGGCCATAACGGGACAGACTGCATTTACTATGAGACGTCACTCAAGTCGCCCCAATGTTTTTTTTATTTTTTTCCACCGCACATTTTTAAAAACAATTTTTCCAGCCGCACAAATGGCACATTTGCTTTTGCCCCGACCCACAAGCCAACCCTTCGGCAAAAGCAAAAGAGCCATTTTTTCCAACGCAATTTTTAATCCTTATGAATCTCTAATTATTTTATTATGATAACAAAACTGAAAAATGCAATACTATCCATAACACTGTTTTTATTTTCAACACTGGTATTTGCGCAAACACCGCCACCGCTTGGTGTGGCTACCGATTTTGTTCTTTTTACATCAGTTGGCGCAATTTCAAATTCGGTATTTTCGCAAATTACAGGAAATGTAGGCACAAACGGAGGAGGCTCCTGCACAGGCTTCGGAAATGTGAACGGACAGATGCACGTTGGTGATGCGGTATCCGCTCAGTGTGCAATTGATTTAGGTATTGCATATACTAATTTAAGTGGTCAGACACCAGGCCCAACTATTGGCCCTGTGCTTGGAAGTGGTCAGGTATTATTGCCTAATGTTTACCTACTACCCGCAGCTGCTTCAATTGTTGACACACTTATATTAGATGGAGGCGGGAATGTGAATGCGTGTTTTGTATTTCAAATAGGTGGTGCTTTAACAACCGCAGCTGGGACAAAAATTATATTAACAAATGGAACTCAAGCTTGTAATGTTTTTTGGGTAGTAGTTGGGGCTTTTGATTTGGCAACAAACGCTTCCTTTAAAGGAACAATTATTGCGAGTGGAGCAATAACACTTGCCGTAGGATGTTCACTGGAAGGGAGAGCATTATCTACCGTAGGAGCAGTATCTGTAAGCGCGTTAACAGCCGGCACGCCTATAGGTTGCGGCAGTCCTATTCTTAACGGACCGATAGCCCCTAACATGCAGGCTATCTCCTGTTTTGCAGTATTAGCAGCCAGTGGTATAGTTACTAACACGGGTACAACAAATGTTGTTGGTCATATAGGATCAAACACTTTAAATGCTTCTGGTTTTAATCCACTAGGTGTAGTAGGGCTTATTCATCCAATACCAGATATTGCTACAGCACAAGGTGCCTCGGATTTAACAAGTCTTGATAGCTATCTGACTGGTTTACCTTATGACATTGAACTACTTTATCCAAATCTTTTTGGTAACAGCCAAGTACTTACTCCCCATGTTTATATCATGAATGCAGCTGCAATGCTTACCGATACCATTTTTTTAGATGCAAGGGGTGTTGCAGGTGCTGTATTTGTAATTCGTATAATTGGCGCACTTACAACCAACTCAAATCCACAGGTTGTGCTTGTTGGAGGAACACAAGCAAATAATGTGTTTTGGCAAGTAGATGGTGCAGTAACCATCAGCAGTAGCGGCAATTTCAACGGAATAATTGTCGCTAATGGTGCAATTGTTTTAAATACTGGAGTAATCCTTAGTGGAAAGGCTCTTTCAATAGCCGGACACATTACTACGCAAGATGCAAATATTACCTCCATTATTTGTGCTTATCCTTTACCTATTGAGTTGTTAAGTTTTACCGCAGTAGCCAAAGATGCGTATGTTCAGCTTAATTGGGCAACTGCTAGCGAAATTAATAACGATTATTTTACAATTGAAAGATCGATAGACGGCATAAACTTTGCAACAATCGCAATCGTGGATGGCGCAGGAAATAGCTCACAAATTTTAAATTATTCAGCAGTTGACAATGCTCCTTTGAACGGAATAGCTTACTATCGTTTAAAGCAAACGGATTATGACGGGCAATTCGATTATTCTAATTTGGTGGCTGTAGAATTTAACAATATGAATGATTTTATTTTTAATATTTATCCAAATCCAAATAATGGAGAGAGCTTTAATTTGCAAATACCAAAAAATAATGCAGAAGTGTTAGTTGTTGTCTATGATATTCTAGGCAATGAAATTTACTCGAAAGTAATAGTTGAAAGTATAAATGGTAACGATGTATATGCCATTGATCCTTCTCAAAAACTTAATCCGGGTGTTTATTTGATAACAGCAACTTCCAGCAATAAAATTTATAATAAAAAATTAATAGTTAAATAGATAATTCGTCCAAGATGGACGAATTGCACGTGACGCAAGAAAAGCGTTGGAAATAAAGCCAGCTAAAAAATAGTTTCAAAAGACAATTATTAACGCAAAGGAAAAAAGACCAAATAATTAAGTAAGGGAAAGAGAAATAGCCAACGCCAAAACAAGCACATTTGCAATTCGCACAAGCAACCGCACAAACCAAAAATTGCAAAAGAGCTTGTTTTCTCCACCCATTAAAAAATTGTTTTAAAAAATTTCCTTCCCTTAAAAAAAATAAAAAATGCAAACGCACAGCCGACAGAAAAACACGACAATAACGGAACAACTTTACACAAGAGACAGAAGGGCAGCGTATAACCGCACCTAAAAAAAATGGCGGGCGAAGTGCGAATACAAACATTTGTACAACTAATAAAGTTCGGTGGGTATAGACAGTTTAGTGTTCCAAAACCGCCACTTCTTTTAGCTGCAAACCGGAGAAGGCAAGAACAATTATTTTGGACATAAAAACGGTAAAGGCAATTATCCAAAATATGAAAAAGGAAACAAAAAAAACAATCAGGCGGCTTTTGGGAATCCAAACGGAAAGCAAAATTCAGCAGTAAATGGAAAAGGAAAAAGTAAGATTAATCCTATTGGTAATGGGAAAAGTAATTCTGTTGGAAACGAAAAAAACGACTACAAAAATCCATCTTTAGGAAAACAAAAATCCAATATAAAAAATTCTTCACCTGCAAAGGGAAATAATCAAGATAAAAGTTCCGGACAAACTAAGGGTAAAGGGAAAAAGTAGGTTTTTCTAAATAAACGTAAACAAAAATTTTATTCACTCGGATCGCAAAATCCGGGTGATTATTTTATTTACAGTTATTCATTTTCACTTTCAAAAAAATCACTTCTCTTCAAAATCAATTCTCACACTCTCTTTTAAATTAAGGCCAAGCAAGCCAGAAGCATTGCCTTGGTTAATGGCAATTTCCAGTTGCCCTGAAGTGCCAAACAAAGCGAGTTTTTCGCCTGCTTCAACATCCTTGTATGATTTGCTGAGTTTACTGATATCGTATCCCCTGAATGAGATTGTGTAATGACGGCCTTTCCCGATTTCTCTGAATAGTTTTTCGGATATATTTGTAATCACATTATCGTAACCATCAATATAAATAACACTTCCTTTTATTGAATCTGTATCCATAATTGGTGCAATGTGAAGAAGGGTAATAAGTGTTGATCTCTCTTCGCCCAGGCTTTCCAGTTTTTCTCCTTTTGCAAGCAAACATGCAGCTTTTACAAAAACATCACGGGTGGGAAATGTAAAATAATCACTGTCCTGCATTATATTCAGTTCTATTATCTTTTCTGGTTTCGAATCAAATATCAGTGAAAATATTCCATTGTCCGAACCAATAAAATAATGTCCATCGTAAAGAATTGCTGTGTGTGGCGATTCTATTGTTGATTCAGAATTTACTGCAATAATATGGATGGTTCCTTTCGGGAAATTAATGTATGTATTTCGAATCACAAACGAAGCAGGTTCAAGATCAAAGACTGGAATATTGTGAGTGATATCAACAATTTTTGCTTCAGGATATTGTGAGTATATCGCTCCCTTTACCGATCCAACATAGTGATCGCGTAGTCCCCAGTCGCTTGTTAATGTTATTATTGCCATGGGCTAAATCAAAGAATTGATGCGAAAAAATTCCAAAAAATATTGTTACTTTGCGAGCTCTAATAAGCCATTCAAAAGTAGAAATATTTTTACAAATGACAGAAAAAATATTTACCCTCGAATCGGTCAATCCGGTTGAGATATTCGGAATTAATGATGTGAATCTGGAATTGATTCGTCGTTTTTTTCCCAAAATTAAAATTGTTTGCCGTGGCGAAATGATAAAAGTAATGGGCGATGAAGCTGAACTTAAGCTTTTTACTTCTCGTTTCGAAATGTTGTTATTGCATTACGAAAAATTCGGAAAAGTAACCGAACAGGATATCGAATATATAATGGACGCAAAGCAGTTGTATAAAAGCAGTGAAAACAGCGATTCCGACGTGCTCGTGCATGGCAAAAACGGAATGCCGATAAAAGCACGCACGGTTAACCAGCAAAAACTTGTGGATAGTTATGCTGAAAATGATATGATTTTCGCAATCGGACCTGCCGGTACAGGGAAAACATACACAGCAATGGCTTTGGCTGTTCGTGCCTTGAAAAATAAAGAAATTCGGCGTATTATTCTGACGCGTCCGGCAGTTGAGGCGGGGGAGAATCTGGGCTTTTTGCCTGGAGACCTTAAAGATAAGCTGGATCCCTATTTACAGCCACTTTATGATGCACTCAGAGATATGCTCCCTTCGCAAAAGCTTTATACTTACATGGAAGATGGAACTATTGAAGTTGCACCTCTTGCTTTTATGCGTGGACGTACACTCGAAAATGCATTTGCCATTTTAGATGAAGCACAAAACGCTACTGAAAAACAATTGAAAATGTTTCTTACCCGAATGGGGCGTAATTCAAAATTTATTATCACCGGAGATATCACGCAGATAGACCTTCCACGAAGTCAGTCATCTGGATTAGTTCAGGCCACTCGCATTCTTAAGAATATCCCAGGAATTGATATTGTAATGCTTGACGAACGAGATATCGTGAGGCACAAACTTGTCACCAGAATTGTAGAAGCATACGGAAAAGAAGAAGACAAAATAATTAAATCCTAATTATATAAATCTTAAAATTTTATTAACATGCAAAACGCAGTTACAGCAACAAATTTTAAATTACCAAGGCAATCAAATTTTTATAAAGGAAAAGTTCGTGATGTGTACACAATTGGAAACGAATATCTGGTAATGGTTGTAAGCGACCGAATTTCTGCGTTTGATGTGGTTCTTCCCAAAGGTATTCCATTCAAAGGACAAGTGCTTAATCAGATTGCTGAAAAATTTCTTGATGCAACTGCTGATATTGTCCCCAATTGGAAAATTGTAAGTCCGGATCCAATGGTTACCATTGGTTACAACTGTGAAACATTTCCTGTTGAAATGATTGTTCGTGGTTATTTAACAGGGAGTTCATGGCGAGAATATAAAAAAGGAGCAAGACAGATTTGTGGTGTCTCAATTCCTGATGGAATGATTGAACATCAGCGTTTTTCTGACCCCATACTTACTCCTACAACTAAGGCAGAACAGGGAAGACACGATGAAAATATTTCACGCAATGAAATTATTTCCGAAGGTCTCGTTTCGGAAAAAGATTATATTTTACTCGAAAAATATTCATTAGAACTTTTTCAGAGAGGTTCTGAAATTGCTGAAAAAATGGGGCTTATCCTTGTGGATACCAAATATGAATTCGGGAAAAAAGACGGAGAAATTATTCTTATTGACGAAATTCACACACCCGATTCCTCACGCTATTTTTATAAAGAAGGATATGATGAACGTTTAGCAAATGGTGAATCACAAAAACAACTTTCAAAAGAATTTGTACGCGAATGGCTTATGGCCAATGGTTTCCAGGGTGAACCTGACCAGCTGGTGCCCGAAATGACCGACGAAATAGTGAACAGTATTTCCGAAAGATATATTGAATTGTATGAAAATATTATTGGTGAACCTTTTGTAAAAGCTGATTCTGCTGATATTTTGAGAAGAATTGAAACAAATATTCTTGGCTTTTTAAACAAATAAATTAAAAATATGATACCCTTTTCACCGCCTCGTATCGATCAGAAAATAATTGATGAAGTTACAGCCGCTTTAAAATCCGGATGGATTACTACAGGTCCGCGTACAAAACTTTTCGAAAAAAAGATTGCTGAATATTGCAATGTAAGCAATGTGCTATGTCTGAATTCTGCAACAGCAGGTCTAGAGTTGATGTTGCGTTGGTTTGGAATAGGTGAAGGAGACGAGGTTATAGTTCCGGCTTACACTTATTGTGCAACAGCAAATGTAGTGTTTCATTGTGGCGCTAAACCTGTTTTTGTTGATGTAAAAAGCGATTTTAATATTGACCCCATAGAAATAGAAAAAGCAATTACACCACGTACAAAAGCGATAATTCCGGTGGATATTGCAGGGTGGCCATGTGATTATGATGAAATAAATGCTCTGGTGCGAAAACCTGCTGTACGTTCAATGTTTCAGCCATCAAATCCTGAACAGAAATTGCTGGGAAAAATTCTGGTTCTTGCCGATGCTGCTCATTCTCTTGGTGCAATTTATAACGGAAAGCGAACAGGTGCATTAACTGATGTTACAGTATTTTCTTTCCATGCAGTTAAAAATCTTACTACTTCCGAAGGGGGAGCAGTGTGCCTGAATCTTCCCGAATACTTTGATAAAAAAGCGATTTATGATTACCTATGCGTGAAATCGCTTCACGGTCAGAACAAAGATGCTATGGCCAAAACTAAGGTTGGCAGTTGGAAATATGATGTAGTGGAAGCCGGTTACAAATTTAATATGACTGACATTCAGGCGGCAATGGGTTTGGTTGAACTTGAAAGGTACGATTCGGATATGCTGGTTCGCCGTAAAAAAATATTTGATCGATATTCTGATCGATTCAAAAGCTGCAGTTGGGCAGTAGTTCCAGAATATCATACAAGTAAAAAGGTCTCGAGTTATCATGTTTATACTTTGCGGATTAATTCCATTTCAGAAATTCAGCGCGATGAAATCATGCAATTGATTTTTGATAAAGAAGTTTCTGTAAATGTTCATTTTATTCCCGTTCCTATGATGTCATTTTATAAAGAAAAAGGATATTCTATTGATGACTTCCCTGTCGCCTACAAGAATTATTCTTGCGAAATTTCTTTGCCTGTTTATTATGACCTTACCAATGATATGGTGGATACTGTGATTGACGCCGTTATTCGTTCAGTTGAAGCAGTTAAGAAAATTGTATAAATGCTAAAACGAGGATTTGATATATTGTTTTCTTTTATTGGAATAATCCTATTGTTGCCAATATTTTTATTGATCATTATTTGGATTATTCTTGATTCCAGAGGCGGACCATTTTTCCTTCAAACTAGAGTTGGAAAAGCATCAAAAGATTTTAAAATTTATAAATTCCGAACCATGAATATCGGATCCGAAAAAAAAGGTTTACTCACCGTTGGAAAAAGAGACGCAAGAGTTACAAAATCAGGATATTTTTTAAGAAAACACAAACTAGACGAATTGCCTCAGTTAATAAATGTTTTTATAGGCGATATGAGCCTGGTTGGGCCACGACCAGAAGTACGTAAATATGTTGATCTGTATTCAGAAGGACAACTAAGGGTACTTACAGTAAGACCAGGTATTACAGATAACGCTTCTATAGCATATATCAATGAAAACGAAATTCTGGCAAAAGCGGAAAACCCTGAAGAAACGTATGTAAAGGAAGTAATGCCTGCAAAATTAAAAATAAACCTCGAATACATTGATAACAAAGGTTTTTTTAAAGATCTTCGCTTGATTTTAAAAACGTTAAAAAGAGTGCTCTGCAACTGACTTATGGAAGCGTAATCTTATAAATATCTGTTTCGCCATATCCACCTTGCTTAGCCGAAGTATAAAACCCATTTTTCCCATCGGAAGAAATCCAGAAATAAGTATCGTCAAATACAGTGTTTAATGGATAACCAACGTTTTCAGGTATCGACCACAAACCGGATTCAGATAAAGTAGTGGAAAAAATATCAAATCCACCAATTCCAATATGGCCTGTTGAACTGAAATATAAAGTGCCATCGGGCAGGAGTATTGGGCTTATTTCATCATATTTTGAGTTAACCTCACCACCCAGATTAAATGGTTTTCCCCATTCACCAGTTGCGAGCATCTCCGACATATAAATATCATAGCCTCCATATCCTCCGGGGCGGTCACTTGAAAAGAGCAATGTGTTTCCATCAGATGAAATATATGCCGAGCTTTCGTTGTCCTTAGTGTTAATATTAGGTCCAAGTTTTTTAGGGTTTTGCCATTTTTTTTTCTTCGACATTTCAGAATAAAAAATATCATATTTATCTCTTATTTTTCTCGAAAAATATAGTCTTCTTCCATCAGGTGTAATGCAATTAATAACGTCAGAATTAATGGAATTCATTTTAGCTCCCATCTTTTTGGGTTTAACCCATTTGTTGTCCTTAAATTGAGTGTAATAAATGTCATCAACGTATTCGTTCAGATTATCCTTTTGCCCGCCCAATGTACCCTTCCGCTTGGACGAAAAATAAATTTTTTTACCATCAATGCTTTGCACTGCATTGAAATCTGAGTAAATTCCATTTAAAATTTTAAAGGGTTCAATCTTAATATTTATTGGTGTTGAAGTGATTTTTTTTGCATTGTTCGCAAGTGCAATACTTTGAGAAACTTCTTCTAAAAATTCACCATCCTTGTTTTTATCTGAAAGATATGATTTGAATTCAATGAAATATTTCAAAGCAGCATCAAAATCATAGTTAAAATGATAGGCCTGTCCAAGATGAAGATATGCAAAAACAGGAGCAGAGGTTTCTTTATAACTATAACTGTATGCTGGGTCCGTTTTTTTTATGGCTTTTTCTAAATAAGGAATTGCATCAGTTTTTTTTAATGGTAAATTCAAAATGCACACACCAACATAAAAATTCAGATTTGCATTGTAAATATCAGTTGCCAATAACTTTTTAAATAAAATTAGCGATTCCCCAAAGTATCCATAATTAAACAAATCCTGAGCATCCATATACATCAGTTTGAAATCCGTTTTTGATAGTTTTGGATTTGGAGTATTGTAATAGCTTTTATTAATGAATTTCGTTGAGGGCGGAATCTCAGCGAATGAATTAATTTGAAAAATCAAAAATACGATCAACGCAATATTTTTCATATATAATAATGTGTCATCAAATTTAGGAAAAATTAATCAATTTCATTTTGCTTTGCCTCATTCCAAAAAACGTCCATTTCTGTTAACGACATATCATGTAAAGATTTGCCATTTATTTTAGCTTGCTTTTCAAGATGTGCAAATCGTTTGATAAATTTCTTATTTGTCCGCTCTAATGCCGATTCCGGGTTTACATCAATAAATCGAGAATAATTAATCAATGCAAAAAGTAAATCTCCAAATTCAGATTCTATTTTTACAAGCGATTCTTTCGATTCTACTTCATGCTTTAATTCGTTGAGTTCTTCAATAACTTTATCCCATACCTGCTGTGGGTTTTCCCAATCAAATCCCACTCCACGAGCTTTGTCCTGAATACGATATGCTTTGATTAATGCAGGCAATGTTGCGGGAACTCCTGATAAAACTGTACGGCCTTTTTCCTGAAGTTTTATTTTTTCCCAATTGTTTTTAACATCTTCATCATTTTCTACTTTAACATCGCCAAATATATGCGGATGCCGTCTTATTAATTTTTCATTTATTGCTTCAAAAACATTTTTAATTTCAAAAAGCTTTTTTTCGGATGCAATTTTTGAATAAAAAACAATATGAAGCATTAAATCACCAAGTTCTCCGCATATTTCATCATATTTTTTTTCAGTAATGGCATCTGCAAGTTCGTATGTTTCCTCAATAGTAAGATGACGTAACGATTCAAATGTCTGTTTTTTATCCCAGGGACAATTTTCTCTCAGGTTGTCCATTATATCAAGCAATCGCTGAAATTCTTTTTGTGTTTCGGTCATGGATGTTTTTTTGCAAAGTTATACCAAATGCCATAATAATGAAGCTCTAAGATTATTTTTATTTGAATTAATTTTGTATCATAGCCAAAATCGTTTTTTTAATAACTTTGTCCAATCTCTTCAGAATTCAGAGAATTTGCATGAATACTTTAAAAATTTTCCTTCTTGTCCTGCTGCTGGCTTTTTCAGAATCTGTGTTTTCTCAGCAGCTTAAGAATTCTTCTGTTCAGTTTGAATCAAAATATCATTATGGCTTTTTGATGAGTCACCGGCCAATGATGAGACATCTGCAACAGGCGCATACTCAAGGAATGGAGTTCTGCATAAGCAAGCAAACCAATGGAGAAAAGCTCTGGCAGGCTTATCACGATTACCCTGTTATAGGAGTAATGTATTTGAATAGCTCTCTCGGAAACCATGATGTTTTAGGAAATGTAAATGCGCTTTATGCTTTTCTGAATTTTCATCTTACTCCCATAAAAAAAACAACACTAAATTTCAGATTTGCAGCAGGAATTGGTTACCTATCAAATAAATTCGACAGATTGAACAACTATAAAAATATTGCCATTGGTTCCCATTTTAATGCTTCTATTGATATGTCGTATGAACTCAGATACGCACTTTCTGATAAATTTCAATTTGCCTCAGGCTTGGGTTTGACACATTTTTCAAATGGTGCATTTAAAACTCCAAACTTGGGAGTTAATATCCCATCACTTAATGCCGGAATTACATACGTAATCAACCCGGTAAATCGTTTTGTCCCAACTCAAAAGGACAGTCTGAAAAGAAAATCTGAAATTTATACAATTTTTTCGGGTGGTATGAAACAGGTTTATCCGGCATGTGGTGATTATTATGCTGCATTTACATGGTCTTCAGCTTATGCATTGCCTTTAAGCCCAAAACGGAAATTTAGCGTTGGCCTCGATTTTTTTCTTGATTACTCCAATCTTCGTTCATTAAAAAGAATCAATGAACTTCCTAAGCACGATTTTCAGGTTTATAAAGCTGGTATATTTGTCGGTCATCAAATTGTTTTTTCAAATCTGACTTTTTTAACCGAACTGGGATATTATTACCGGACTTTATATAAGGCCGATGGATTTGTGTATACCCGAATCGGTTTAAGATACAAATTCAATAAACATTTTTTTGCCAATCTTAGTTTGAAAACGCATTATGCTAAAGCTGATTTTCTCGAATGGGGAATTGGATACAAAATAAAATAATGAAAAAAATATTTACTGGCTTTTTAGTATTAATAATCTTCTTTTCGTGCAAAAAGGATAATCAATGCGATTGTTTGAAAAGTACCGGCGAAGTTACTACTGAAGTCAGAGAAATAGCACCATTTTCGAGTATTGTGTTGAAGCATAATATCAACTTGTTTATAAAGCAGGACAGCGTTTTTTCCTGTATTGTAGAAGCTGGCGAAAATCTTTTACCAGAAATTATTACAAAAGTTGAAGACGGAAAACTCACAATCAGTAACGAAAACAAATGCAATTGGGTTCGAAGTTTTAAAAAAGAGATCAATGTTTATTTAACATTCAGAAATTTGAACTTATTTGAATATCGAGGATCTGGAAATATATACTGTGCTGATACCCTTTTCCTCGATTCTCTCCGTTTCGACAGTTGGGACGGAAGCGGTAAAGCAAATTTTTTGCTGCATACAAAATCTTCTCAGTTTAATTTACACACTGGACCGGCTGATCTTGATGTTTCTGGTTTTTCAGGTGTAAATTATTTGTATTCAGCTGGTAACGGTAAAGCGGATCTGGTAAATTTAAACACAGGTTACACATTTCTTACATCCAAATCAACAAACAATACTTTTGTTTATGCTACAAAAGAATTATTTGTATGGATAGATTATATCGGGGATGTATATTATAAGGGAAGTCCTTATTTAATTGATGAAAAATATACAGGATCAGGAAAACTCTTGCCGCTCAATTAATAAGCCCTTGCAAAAATTACCCTTTGGCTTGAGTGATTTCCTGAGAAAATACATTTACCTTCTTCCTTAGGATTGTTTAATGGAATACACCGGATGGTTGCTTTAGTAGCATTTTTTATTGCTTCTTCAGTTTCTCCTGTACCATCCCAGTGTGCAGAAACAAATCCACCCTTATTTTCTATTAAATCAACAAATTCATCCCATGTATTGGCTTTATTGGTATTGTTTTCCCTGAATGAAAGTGCTTTTTGATATAGGTTATCTTGAATGAGTTTTAATAAGTTTTCAATTTTAGTTTCAATATCTGTTAACTGATAAACCGATTTTTCCAAAGTATCTCTTCTTGCTACCTCAACAGTGTTTTGTTCTAGATCTCTCGGACCTATTGCAATCCGGATAGGAACCCCCTTAAATTCATATTCGGCAAATTTCCAGCCGGGTTTTTGTGTATCACGGTTATCGTATTTTACGGATATCCCTTTGCTCTCAAGTTTTTTCTTGATAGGCAGAACTTTTTCAGTAATTTGATCGAGTTGTTCTTGATTTTTGTAAATAGGAACAATAACAACCTGAATAGGTGCAAGATTCGGCGGCAGAACCAAACCGTTGTCATCAGAATGTGCCATAATTAAAGCACCGATTAATCTTGTGGATACACCCCATGAAGTAGCCCAAACATATTCAAGTCCACCTTCTTTGGTTGCATATTTTACATCAAATGCTTTAGCGAAATTCTGTCCTAAAAAATGGGACGTTCCTGCCTGTAATGCCTTCCCATCTTGCATAAGTGCTTCAATACAATATGTTTCCAGTGCTCCTGCGAATCGTTCGTTTTCTGATTTAACCCCTTTTAAAACGGGTAAAGCCATCCATTTTTCAGCAAATTCGGAGTAAATATCTAGCATTTTAGTTGTTTCCTCTAATGCTTCTTCTTTGGTTGCATGAGCGGTATGTCCTTCCTGCCATAAAAACTCGGCAGTACGAAGAAATAATCGGGTGCGCATTTCCCATCTTACTACATTCGCCCATTGATTAATAAGTATCGGAAGATCCCGATACGATTGTATCCAGTTTCGATAAGAATCCCAAATAATTGTTTCTGAAGTTGGGCGTACAATTAATTCCTCCTCAAGCTTAGCAGATTCATCCACAACAACACCTTTGCCGTCAGGAGAGGCTTTTAGCCGGTAATGTGTTACTATTGCACATTCTTTAGCAAATCCTTCCACATGTGAAGCTTCTTTGCTAAAAAAAGATTTTGGTATGAAAATTGGAAAATAGGCATTACTATGTCCGCTATCCTTAAACATTTTATCCAAAGCACTTTGCATTTTTTCCCAAATGGCATAACCATAAGGTTTTATAATCATACATCCTCTCACAGCAGAGTTTTCAGCAAGATCTGCTTTGATAACAAGGTCGTTATACCATTGAGAATAATTTTCGTTTCGGGTGGAAAAATCTTTAGCCATAAATAAGTTTGGTATGATATTTGTAAAAATTTTGTTGCTTATTGCAGTGCAAATATAAATACAATTATGAAAAACAATTACAATATAAATAAATCCTCTAATAATAAGGAGAAACATGCAATGAAAACTATCGTTTATTTAACCGCAGCACTGGCCTTTATCCTTTCGGCTTGTGGTACTACGTACCAATCGAGGTCAGTTTATGATGATGTGTATTATTCAAAAAAAGATGCCGGAACTACTTCTGTTAGTTCTACTTCTGTAACCAATAAAACAGAAAACGTGAAACCGGAGGATTATACAAAAACAATTGATAATTCTTCAACCGAAGCAATCAATAATTCAGAAAGCAATGCTGAATATGCTTATGATACTACTTACACTAAAGAGAGTGCCGGAGGCGACCAGAAATTGGCTTATTCAAATACCGAAACTTATTATGATGATCAAGGCAATTCTTACGTAACAAATAATTATTATGCCGATGATTATTATGATTATGAATATTCAAGCCGTTTAAGAAGGTTTCATAGCCCATATTATAATGATTACGGTTATTACAACAGTTATTACACTAACTATTACTGGTACACCTACGATCCTTGGTTATGGGGTGTAAGCATTTATACTGGGTCACCATGTTGGTATGGCAATTCCTATTACTGGGATCCTTACTGGGGTGGTGGTTATTATCACAACTGGGGCTGGGGAAATAATCCTTACTGGGCCTGGGGTGGTTACGGATACGGTTACGGATACGGCAATGGTTATGGCTACAATCCATGGTATAATGGTTATGGAAATGGCTACAATAATGGATATTGGAATGGGTATAATGATGGTTACTGGGATGGTTATTATTCAGGAACTAACGACAATTATTACAACAGTTATGATAACAATTCATATTTCTACGGCCCTCGTACCGATGCTTTCTCTTCAACATCAAATGGAACCAGCAATGGAATTACTTTCGGTGATAAATTCGAACTTGCAGCAGTTGAGGGAGTTAAAAATCCCAAAAACAATAGTATAAGTACTTCAACTTTAACAACTTCAGATGTGGTTACTCCTAAATCAGGAACTTTAAACACAAATTCAACTGCAACAACATTAACTGCTACTGGTGTTAAAGGAAATGCCACTTCAACTGAAAGCGTTACAATAGGTGCAAATACCGGTCAGGTAAAGGGTTCTTCTATAGGTACAGCATCCCAAACAACTACAGGTGTAAAAGGCAGCGGAACTGCAACTGAAAATGTATCTTCTGGTGCAACCTCAGGTCAGGTTAAAGGAGGGAATTCAACATTAAATAATTCTAGCACCATAGGTGAAGTTAAAAATACAACTGTTCCCCAAGTCAAACCAAAAACAACATCCAATACTGTTCCTCAGTATTCTCTGCCAAAACCTGGTAACAATCTGAATACTCAGGATAAACCTAAAACAAATACTTCAACTGGAAATCAACAGTATACTGCTCCTAAAAATACAGTTACACAGCAAGATGTTAAACCTAAAACATCTGGTACTACAAATCAATATACAGTACCAAAACAGTCTCAGAGTACTAATCCTAAGACATATACATCTCCAACTTATACTGAGCCAAAATCAAATCAGTATTATTCAAAACCAAAGACTTATACTAATCCAACCAATACAACACCTAAGTCAACTACTTCACCACAAAGCTATACTTCGCCTAAATCATCAGGAGGAACCAATAGCTACACTTCTCCTAGCAACAGCACACCTAAAAGTTCAGGAAATTCTGGTTCGAATAATTACAGCACTCCAAAAAGTTCGGGAAGTAACTCCTATTCAACTCCTAAGAGTTCAGGCAGTAATTCTTATTCAACTCCAAAGAGTTCCGGAAGTTCTGGAAAGAGTGGTTCGTCAAGTGGAAGTTATGGAAAGAAAAAATAATTATTAATAATACAAAGTCATGAAAAAGTTAAAATTAATATCAACTTTTATAGGATTGTTTTGCTCTGGGGTTTTGTTTGCTCAGAATGAAGTAGATGCCCTCAGATATTCGATGATCAATTTCGGAGGAACAGCCAGGTATTCTGCAATGTCCGGAGCTTATGGAGCTGTAGGAGCTGATTTCTCGTCCATTTCATTGAATCCTGCAGGTATTGCACTTTACCGGAAAAATGAATTTACCTTGTCTCCTTCAGTTTATACCGGAAAAACAGAATCAACCTACAATGGTAAAGATATTACCGACAGTAAATACAATTTTAATATTAGCAATTTCGGATTGGTTTATACATTTACTGGTGCCGAAAAAGAAACAGGCTGGAAAAGTGCAAACTTCGGATTCGGAGTGAATCGATATAATAACTTTCACAATCGCATAAGTATTGAAGGCGATAACAACAAAAATTCAATTCTTGACTTGTATCTGGATGGTGCTCAGGGATATACTCCAGCTAATCTGGATCCATTTGGCTCAATGCTCGCTTTTGATGCTGGCCTTATTGATACACTTAACGGGAATGATATCAGTTACAGCAGTGTGTTTTATGGTGGTGGAATGAGGCAATTAAAAACAATTGAAACCCGCGGAGCAATGCAAGAAATGGTTTTTTCAGTTGGAGGAAATTATAGTGATAAGTTTTATATCGGTGGTACTTTCGGATTCCCTTTTGTAAGATATGTTGAATCAACTACTTATAGGGAAACCGATATTACTGATACAGTTGCAAATATCAAGTCTTTTACTATAAATGAAGATTTATCCACTACTGGATCTGGATTCAATTTCAAACTTGGATTGATATATAAACCAACCGATTGGGTTCGTATTGGTGCGGCTGTTCATACACCAACTTTCTTTGCTTTACACGACGAATGGTCGAAAAATATTTCTGCGGTTTATGAAACCGGACCCAAAGGTTCTGCTGATTCTCCAAATGGGTTATTTGATTATGAACTTACTACTCCGATGCGTGCAATAGGGAGCGTTGCTTTTGTTATAAAAGGTTATGGAATAATTAGTGCAGATTACGAATTTGTTGATTATTCCGAAGCTAGGCTGAGATCAAAGCAGTACAAATACTTTGATGAAAACAATAGTATCCAGGAAAAATACACAGCCCAGCATAATATTCGTTTAGGCGCTGAAGCAGCACTTGGAATGATCAGTTTAAGAGGCGGAGTTGCAATGTACGGAAATCCATACAAATCAGGAGTAAATGACGGAGCCAGAATGTTTTATTCTGGAGGTATAGGCTTTCTTGATAATGGATATTTTTTGGATTTGGCTTATGTTTATGGTTCTTCATCCGAAAATTACTACCTATATGATCCTGCACTTGTTAATGCAGCAAGCACAAAAAAAACTACCCATAACGTAGTATTAACAATGGGCTTTAAGTTTTAAACAAACAATTTTATTTGTTAAGCCGGATTAGATATAGTCCGGCTTTTTTTTTATTGAAGCCGGTTTAATCCTGCTTTGGCTTTTTGATTAATGCTCGATTTGTATTCAGTATTTTTCATCTGCGTACAAAGCTTATAATAATATTTTGCTAAGGTTTTGTTTTTCTTGTTTTCATAAATCATTCCTAAATGCAGTGCGGCATTGGCAGCAAAATAAAATGTAAATGCAGAACCGTTTTTAACGGTTAATTCATAATAAGGAATAGCCGATTCATCCTTTTCCCATTCATCATATATTCTTCCAACTCTGTATGTGTATTCAAGGTAATCTTTTGTAGATATGCAGAACTCACTTGGTTTTTTTTCAAGTAAAGTATTCATTGCATTTTGATAATAACCCCCATCGGATAAGAGGCGGGCTTTTAATAAAATAACATTGGGTATAGTGTTGCTTTTGGCTTCAGCCATTGCCTGTTTGTCTTCGTCAACCACACTGCTGCCCAGCGTAATGGCATACGCAATTTTTTCCTTGTATTTGGAGCTGTTGTTATTTATAAGGTAATACCATGCGATTTTCTGATATGCGGCCTTTATATAATTCTGGCCCTTAAAATTGAGAATAAATGAATAGAGGTATTTATAGGAATCATCATCTTGTTTGTTAAGTTTAGCAACGCCAAGGATATAATCAAGATAATAAAACTTAAAATATTCATCTCCATCGGGGCGGTTTTCTAATATTTCAATCGCTTTATCTGTTTTGCCTGTTTTCATTGCAATACTGGCTGCAGCATAAGAGATTAAGGGACTTTCTGTGAGCAACTCAGCGAATTCAGGATCGTTAAGGTATTTTGCCATCACAAGAGCTTCTTCTTTGTTGCTCTGAAGGTTAAGTTGAATAAAAGTAAGGAAGAATAAACTTTCTGTTTTCAAATAATTGTATTCATCATTTGAAATGGAAGTTTTTAATACTAGGCTAAGCTCATTAACTCCTTGATTGATAGTGCCAGTTATTCCAATTAGTTTTTTTACCCATTCGTAATCATCAGGTATAGTGCCGATTATTGAATGCAAGAGCCCAAGTCCTTTTAAGTTAGGAATGAAATCAGGATAAGTTTTTTTGTTTAAATTTAGAAGGTCGTAAGCTTTATTTATTTCGCTAACTGCAGTTAGATACTCTTTGAATTTCATTCGCGCAAAGGCCCAGTGAAGGTTGATTTCTGCTTTACAGTAATCTTTGTAAGGCGACTTTTCCTTTGCATTTTCAAATTTTGCAATTCTGATGTCCTTATTGTTTTTAACTGTACTGAAAAGTGAAGCATCTTCTCCAATTACTAGGGATAAAAAATCGATGTAATCTTCTATGTAATAAGGAATTAGATTGTCCGGATTTTTTATTTTTTCAGAGGCAATTAATTTTTTCCCTTCAACAAATTTAAGGCAGAGTATTTTTTGATAAGCATTTTTGCAATTTACATTAAAATCAAATTCGGAACCAAATGAGACCAATGAACTGAATGTAAAAAAAAATAAAAATATATTTTTCATTTGTAATCTACGGAAAATAAAAAGAGGGGAAACTTCCCCTCTGTATTCGAAATTAATTTTTTTCAGCAATATCGTGATCAACCAATATACGCCCACAGTATTCGCAAACAATAATTTTTTTGTGAAGACGAATATCCAACTGACGTTGAGGGGGAATTTTATTAAAACATCCTCCACAAGCATCACGTTCAACCACAACTACGGCTAATCCATTGCGTGCATTTTTGCGTATTTTCTGATAGGCTGTAAGAAGGCGATCTTCGATGATAAGTTGGTTCTCGGCAGATTTATGAAGTAGATTTGTTTCCTCTTTTTCTGTTTCGGCAATAATATCATTCAGTTCGGATTTTTTTACTTCTAAATCTTTAATTTTTTCTTCCAGTATTTCGGTAGATTTTTGGACAAGTTCTTTCTTTAATTCGAGAGCGGCCTTAAATTCTTTTATACGCTTTTCGCAAAGTTGGATTTCGAGGTTTTGGAATTCAATTTCTTTAGAAAGAGAATCATATTCCCTGTTGTTCCGAACATTCATTTGCTGAGATTCGTATTTTTTAATCAGAACAAGGCAGTTTTTTTGCGCATTTTTCTTTTCAGTAATTGATTCTTCAAGCTGATTCGTCTCAGAACTTGAATTTTCAATGCGGGTTTGGATTCCAGCAATTTCATCTTCGAGATCCTGAACTTCGAGAGGCAACTCGCCACGTACTATACGAATTTTGTCAATTTGTGAATCAATAGTTTGTAGGCTGAATAAAGCAGATAATTTTTTTTCTATCGAAGCAATAACCTTATCATCAGCCGATTCGGGAGTATCCTGTTTCGACTTGGAAGTTTTAACTGCTTTTTCCAATACTTCAACAACAGCTTCTTTTTTAGCAGTTTCTTTTTTTACTGGCTCTTTCTTAGCAGTTTCTTTTTTTGCGGTCGTTTTTGCTTTTGCTACCGGTTTGGCTGGTGTTTTTGCCATGATATATCAGTTTTTAGAAATAATTAATAGGGTTAGTGCTAATTTTTGAAATTCGGACTGCAAATTTAGGAAAATTTTTTATAAGTAAATCATGAATAATTTCTTTTGCATATTGTTCTGTTTCATAATGACCTGCATCAATTAGCAGAATGCTTTTTTCAGCATCGAGAAACTGATGATATTTAACATCTGCAGTAATGAATGCATCAGCTTGTTTCCGTATGGCATCATTTATTAAAAAACTGCCGCCACCACCACAAACTGCTACTTTTTTTATTTTTTTATTTTTTATTGAAGTATGACGAATGGATTCGACATTCAATACTTTTTTTACCTGATTTAAAAATTCATTGGGCGTAATTGGCTTTGCAAGATTGCCTATTATTCCTTCTCCTGCTTTGGTAAATTCATTTTCAATAGGATAAATATCATAGGCAACTTCTTCGTAGGGATGGCTTTTTAATAATGCAGAAATTACTTTGTTTTGTATAAAAGCAGGAAATATTGTTTCAATTCTGCTTTCCTTTTCAAAATGAAGTTCGTTTTTCTTTCCTACAAAGGGATTTGTGTTTTCTCCTGCTTTAAAAGTACCTGTGCCTTCAGTAATAAAACTGCATGAAGAATAATTGCCGATATGTCCTACACCTGAATCAAATAGTGCTTTCCTAACCTTTTCGCTGTAATCTGCTGGACAAAAAGTAACCAGTTTCCGCAAAATATTTTTTTTTGGTTTAAGAAACTGCTGATCCTTAAGCCCGAATTTGTTAGCAAGCATGGTGTTCATTCCAAATTCTGCATTATCTAAATTGGTATGTGCAGCATAAATAGAAATATTATTTTTAATGGCATTTTTAATAATTCTCCCTTGAGCAGTATTGAAAATAATTTTACTTATTGGGCTGAAAATTGTCGGGTGGTGCGAAATCACAAGATTGCATTTCTGCATAATGGCTTCTTTTATAACATCTTCGGTTATGTCAATACTAACTAAGATTTTATTGATTTCACAATCTGGGTCTCCAATAAGTATTCCAGTATTATCGTAATTTTCCTGCAAAGCAGAAGGGAAAAAAGACTCAAATAAAGTGTGAATTTCATGAAGAAGCATAAGCCGAATTTTTATTAAAATTCAAATATACGCAAAATTGATTAAATTCTTTTTTAGTTTTTTATAGAAAACAATAACCATTTTGAAATTAAATCGTTTAATAAAGAAAAATATTTGCCTTGAATTTTTTATCCATACTGCTTTATCCTTTATCGTTTGTTTACGGAGTTGTGCTTTCTGTGAGAAACATGTTGTTCAACAAAAAGATTTTGGCTTCCGAATCATTCAGTATTCCAATTATTTCAGTAGGAAACCTGAGTATGGGTGGCACGGGAAAAACGCCACATGTAGAATACCTGATCCGCTTGCTTACTGAAAAATATGCAATTGCAACGCTGAGTAGAGGGTATGGTCGTAAAACCAAGGGCTTTGTTGAAGCAACGGTTAATTCAACATCTGAAGAAATTGGAGATGAGCCACGACAATATGTCCATAATTTTCCAAATATTAAAGTTTTTGTATGTGAGGACAGGGTTTTAGCTATAAAAAAAATTATTAGTGAAAATCCTGATATAGAATTGATTTTGCTCGATGATGCTTTTCAGCACCGGAAGGTTATTCCCGGATTAAATATTTTACTTACTGATTACCGTAAACTTTTTTATAAGGATTATGTTCTTCCTTCAGGAACATTAAGAGAATTTCGCTGCGGATACAAAAGAGCAGATGTTATTGTTGTCACAAAATCACCAGTGGTTCTTTCTCCCATTGATGCAAGAATAATTATTGAAAAAATAAAACCATTGCCAAGTCAAAAAGCTTTTTTTAGCAAGGTTCAATTTGATGAAATGAGATTGATTGAAGGAGTTGGTTTGAAACAGAAGCCTGCAAAAATTTATTCCATATTATTGTTTGCAGGTATCGCTAATCCATACCCGCTTGAAGAGTTTTTGCACAGGAATTGCGAAGAACTTGAAACCCATTATTTCAGCGACCATCATGTGTATTCTGAAAAGGATATAATTGGTATTCGAGAAAAATTCAATAATATTGCGAGTAGGAATAAGGTTGTTGTTACCACACAAAAGGATGCCATGCGTATTGAAGGAAATGTTCTGGCTAATATATTAAAAGATATTCCGATTTATTATATTCCAATTAAAGTTGATTTTTTTGGAGAAGAGAAAGTTAAGTTTAATTCAATTATTGAAAATTATGTTGAAAAAAATAGAAGAAACCACGACATACATAAAAGCTAATGTTGACCTGCTTCCTGAGATTGGGATAATACTTGGTACAGGTTTGGGCGGGCTGGTAAACGAAATTGAAATAAAATCAGTTTTGTCTTATGAACAAATCCCGAATTTTCCTGTTTCAACTGTAGAAGGACATTCAGGAAAACTCATTTTTGGAGTTCTTAGTGGCAAAAATGTTATAGCTATGCAAGGGCGCTTTCATTTTTATGAAGGCTATTCGATGCAGGAACTTACTTTTCCGGTCAGGGTAATGAAATATCTTGGAATTAAAAAACTTTTTGTTTCCAATGCAAGTGGCGGTGTGAATCCTGATTTTGAAATTGGTGATTTGATGATATTGACGGATCATATAAATCTATTGCCCAGCAATCCATTGATCGGAAGGAATATTTCCGAATTAGGCCCTCGCTTCCCTGATATGAGTGAAGCTTACGATAAATCAATAATCGTTAAGGCGCTTGAGATTTCTGAATCTCTCGGAATAAAATGCCAGACAGGGGTTTATGCCGCAGTATCTGGTCCATGTTTTGAAACCAAAGCCGAATATATCTGGATAAGAAATTGTGGTGCTGATGCCGTTGGTATGTCAACAGTTCCTGAGGTTATTGTAGCTCGCCACATGGGGATTCCTTGTTTTGCTATTTCAATAATCACTGATTTAGGTGTTCCTGATAAAATTGTTGAAGTAAGCCATGAGGATGTTATTAAAGTGGCTACGGCTGCTGAAAAGAAAATGACTCAGATCATGAAAAAGTTGATTAAGCAAATTTAATTTCAATGAATTTTCAGAAAAATAGCTACCTTCGGGTGGCTATTTTAAGTTTTGTAATAGATTATCATGAAAAAGAAAAATCATAAACGATTGTCAAAGAAAGCCGGTTTGCCACCAGGAACACCGGTTCATATCGGGAGGGAGAACAATAGCGACATTAATATTGAACTATTGGTTTATTCTGAAGAAAGCGCAGAATTAATAAAACTTTCTAATATCAGTGAATGTAAACCATTTCTTGCCGAAAATAAAATTTGCTGGATACATATCGATGGCGTTCATAACACTACAATTCTGGAAGATGTGGGTGAAATTTTTAATATTCATCCCTTGGTACTAGAGGACATTGCAAATACCCAGCACCGCCCCAAATATGAAGAAGTAGGAAAAAATATGTTTTTTACACTTAAGCATTTTGAATACGAGCAAAACGATATGGTTTTGGATATTGAGCAACTGAGTATTGTTGTTGGCGCTAATTATATTCTTACTTTTCGGGAAAAACCAGGCGACCTTTACGCTAAAATTCGCGAACGTCTTCTCAATGGTTTGAGTAAAGCCAGAAGTCGAAAAACGGATTATCTCTTTTATCTCTTGGTTGATACCATAGTTGACAGCTATTATGAGGCAATTGAAAAACTGGAAGATAAAATTGAAGATATGGAGGAAGAAGTAATCGACGACAAAAAAGGATTTGATCTTCATAGTCTTCAGTTGGCTCGAAGGGAACTTATTTTGTTTCTCAAGGCTGTGTTCCCGTTGAGAGAATCGCTCGGTAAAATTATCCGTAGGGAAAGTACGCAGATTGATGATGCTACCATTGTGTTTTTTTCCGATGTGTACGATCATACTATTCATATTATTGAAACCATTGAAACACAAAGAGATATTTTATCAGGACTGCTTGATATTTTTCTTTCGGCGAACAGCAACAAAATGAATAGCGTTATGAAAGTGCTAACCATTATTGCTACTATTTTTATTCCCATCACTTTTTTGGCCGGTGTTTATGGAATGAATTTTAAATTTTTCCCTGAACTGGGCTGGGAATACGGTTATGCAATTTTCTGGCTGATCTGCCTCATAAGTGTCGGAACCATGATATATTATTTTAAAAGGCAGAAGTGGTTTTAGATTGTTCCGGATTTATTTGAATTATTCCTATTTTTGCAAAAAAAACACAAAATGAGAAACCTGATTCTTCTGTCTGCAATTTCAATATTTATTTTTTCTTCCTGTGGAAATTCAAAAAAAGCTTCTGAGGATGAAATACTTATTAAAGGTTCTTTAACCAATACTAAAAAGGACTCAATATATCTTGATGAACTTACCACAAAGGATGCAATTCATTTGGATTCGGCAGTTATTAACGAAGATGGTGAATTTACGTTCAAAGTAAAACCTAAACAAATTGGATTTTATATTCTACGATTAAGTAAAAACAATTTCGTTACCCTGCTTATGAACAATGGCGAAACGGCTGAAATTACCGGCGATGCACGTCAGCTTGTAAAAACATATAAGGTGTCGGGATCACAGGGTTCTCAGCAAATTAAAGAAATAAACGACCATTTGCGCATCAATTATGCAAGAGTAGACTCATTAAGCACGGTTTATGAAAACAGCAAAGGGCAACCTGATTTTGAAAAAACAAAAGCAAAACTGGATTCAGTTTACCTGAATATTTTTGCTGATCAGAAAAAGTTTGCAAGCAATTTTATTGACAAAAACACAAGTTCGCTTGCTTGCCTGATACTGATTTACCAGCAGTTCGGAAGACAATCCGTGTTTGATGTAAAGGATAAAGCCGATTTTGCGTATTTTGAAAAACTTGATAAGGCCTTGTTTGCAACATATCCCGATAATACTCATGCACAGGATTTGCACAAGCAGATTTCAGAATTAAAAAAGTTTGAAGCAGAAAAAACATTGGCATCAGCTAAAATTGCCGAAGGTTCTGAAGCCCCTGAAATCAAACTTAAAAGTCCTGATGGAAACGAAATAACACTTTCGTCATTTAGGGGCAAATATGTGCTAATTGATTTCTGGGCATCATGGTGTTCTCCATGTCGAAAAGCCAATCCTGATTTGGTGAAATTGTATAAAAAATATAAAACCAAAGATTTTGAAATATATAGCGTCTCCCTCGATCGCGATAAAGATGCTTGGAAAGCTGCAATTAAAGCGGATAAAATGACATGGATTCAGGTCAGCGATTTGCTATATTGGGATTCGCCAGTGGCTAAACTCTACAGTGTTGAAGCCATTCCTTTTTCTGTTCTGATTGACAAAAAGGGGAAAATACTTTCTAAAAGCAATGAGTTGTCAGTAATTGAGGAAAAACTTGCCGAATTAATGAAATAAATTAGTTCTAGGTAAAATTCAGGATTCCAGAAGTATCTGAATCAAAGCATCCGTTTCTTTCATTTTCTGTTTTTGACCTGCAATTTCACAGGAATAGCGGATATTATTGAGCAAGCGGTGAATTATTTTAATGTTGGTACAAGGTAGAAAAAAATCATCATTAGGCTCCATTTTTATTTGATTAAGATAAAGCTCCAGTTCTTTTCGCGAAAACACAGCTCCACGACTAAAAGGGTTAATATAAAATAATACTTCCTTTTCGTCAATAAAACTGATTTGTTCTTCAGCAAGTTCATTGGTATAAGCGAGAACAAAATGATCAGGCAGGTTAACGCCAAAAACTGGAAGGTTCAAACGTTGCGCAATAATGATGTATATTATACCGAGCGATAAAGGATTTCCTCTTTTTTCTTTAAGTACATGATTAATCATTGAATTCTGAATATCATGATATTTATCCTTACTGCTTCCTTTAAAACCATGTATTTCGTATAAAACATGATTTATTACTTTGATTTTTTCTAGAGCAGTAAGCGTATCGTTCAATTCAAGCCAGGCATCTTTGTACAACCCGTCAATTAAAATTTTGATTTCATCCTCATCAAATTTCGGAAACTGAAATCGGGTAATGATATTAAAGCCCATTAAAAGATTACGGGCACCAAAATGTTTCCAGTTGTTTAACTCAATACAAGAATTATCGAAATTTATTTTTTTGATGAGTTCTTCAATTCTTTCCTGTACTAAACTTTCGAAATTATTTTCCCATGCTTTTTCAAGAAATGGCAGGGCGTCAAAGCCAAACTCAAGTACTTTTTGCCTAATTTGCTGAAAAATTTCGTTATCCGGTTCGTCCAGAAGTTGAATCAGTGCATTGATTTCATTCGGATTAATATCAGAACCCATATCAGGCTGTGATTCTGTCGAGGGTCATCTGAACCATTTTTTCAACAGTCTGTTTGTATTGGCTGCTGTAAGTTCCGTTAGCGCGATTGGCAATAATAGTGCATATTGTTAAGGTATTATGACCTAATATTTTCCCCAATCCATAAAGCGCAGAAGTTTCCATTTCAAAATTGGTTATGCGGTGGCCATTAAATCCAAAAGCCATCATTTTTTCGTTCAGAAATGGATCTGCCGGAACTATACGCAACTGACGTCCCTGTGGTCCGTAAAATCCGGAAGCAGTGGCTGTAATACCTTTAGTAAGGCCTGCACCAAGTTTTTGCATCAACGCTTCAGAAGCTTTAACAACATAAGGCCGTGGAAGTATACCTTCCCATTTGGTATGAGCCATAAAGGCTTCAGTAATATCTTGATGGTAAATGTCTTTATCCGTTTGATAAAAATTTAAAAGGCCGTCAAAGCCCAAACCATACTCTGACATCACAAAGCTGTCAACAGGAATATCTGCTTGCAAAGCGCCCGAAGTTCCTAATCTGACAATATTAAGCGATGACAAATTTTCTTTAATCGTTCTGTTTTCAAGGTCGATATTAACCAGTGCATCCAATTCGTTTATTACAATATCAATATTATCTGTGCCGATTCCGGTAGAAAGTGCAGTAATCCGTTTATTGTTGTAAACGCCTGTGTGAGTGAGGAATTCGCGGTTTTGTATTTTACACTCAATAGAATCGAAATGTTTTGAAATGGTTTCAACTCTTCCCTGGTCACCAACCACAATTATATTTTCTGAAATATTCTCAGGTTTAAGTTTTAAATGATAAACACTTCCATCGGGATTGAGAATTAATTCGGATTCTGCAATTTTTTTCATAATTGATTAAAATTAATTGCTGCAAAATGCGTTATTTTGCAAACTGATTTATACAAAAGTAATAAAAATCATTTTTATTTGCCGAAAAGATTTTAATCAAACGGCATTGTTTTATGCGCAATCATTATAACAATATTCTTGTACCTACTGATTTTTCAGAGCAATCGCTTTTAGCTCTAGAGCAATCATACCCTTTGGCTCGTTCAATTAATGTTGAAATAACACTTCTTCATGTTATTCAGGATGCCAACAGTCCATTTATTTTGTCAATATTTACTAAAAATATAAGCGACGACGAAAAGGACCAATATGAAGAAACATGTCTCGCACGCTTAATTCAAATTTGCGAAAGCGCTACAAAGAATTCGGGAATTAAAGTAAATCCATTATTGCTTAAAGGGAAAGTTGTTGAAAAAATTACTGAAATTGCAACAGATATTTACGCCAGGTTTATAGTAATGGCAGCAAACAGCAGCGACCCTGATCAAAAGAAATCATTTATTGGATCTACTTCAGCAGGCATTGTCAGTGAGGCTCCTTGCCCTGTACTTACTTTTAACGGAAATAATATCCGTGAGAATTTCGATACAATTATTTTGCCTCTGGATCTCACCAAGGGAACTTCACAAAAATTAAATAAAGCAATTGAAATTGCTAAATATTATAATTCTACTGTACGAATTGTTTCTGTTCTACTTACTGATGAGGAAGATGTGGTGAGCAAGCTAAATCTTCAACTCAGAGAGGCTAAAAATTACATTGAAAAACGAGATATTTATTGTACTGTTCATGTAATTAATGGTGATAAAGCGGTTGGCAATCTTGTCAGCTTCATCTTGGAATACGCTTACGAAGAGAACGCAGATTTAATAATGATTATGACTCAGCAGGAAGATAACTGGCGCGACAGGTTTATTGGAAATACTGCTCAGGAAGTAATTAGTCAATCGAGAATTCCTGTGTTATCGGTTGTTCCAAAACGATAAATTTTATGAAAGTCGAAATTATTTCAATCGGTGACGAATTGCTCATCGGACAGGTAATTAACACCAATGCCTCATGGATGGCGCAGGAACTGAATCTTTCCGGCTTTGAAGTGAGTCATATTTCTATAATTTCCGATAAAAAGGAAGAAATACTCGAATCACTTCGATATGCAGAAAACAGAAACGATATTATTTTAATTACCGGAGGCTTAGGCCCAACCCGCGACGATGTTACCAAGCATTCGTTATGTGAATATTTCGACACTACACTTATTTTTAATGAAGAATCGTATAAAAATATTGAACGTTTATTTGCTACACGAGGGTATGTAATTTCCGAAATTAACAGGCAGCAGGCAGAATTGCCGGCCAATTGCAAAGCATTGCTAAATAGTCAGGGAACTGCACCGGGTATGCTTTTTGAAAGAAACGGAAAAGTATTTATTGCCATGCCCGGAGTTCCTTTCGAAATGAAAATGTTGATGACCATTCATGTAATCCCTGAATTGATTTCGCGGTTCAATGCTCCTTCAATTGTACACCGAACAATTAACACCACAGGAATAGGCGAATCAGCACTTGCTGAAGAAATAAAAGAATGGGAATTATCCTTGCCAGAATATATAAAACTGGCTTATTTGCCTTCGCCCGGGATGGTGCGTTTGCGTTTATCCGGAATCGGTGAAAATCAACTATCTCTTGTTAATGAAATCTCTTTGTTAGAAAATAAGCTTCAGAAAATTATTCCGCAATACATCTTTGGTTATGATAGTGAGACCATTGAGGAAGTTCTTGGGAAAGCCCTATGTGATAATGATCTCACTATTTGTACAGCAGAGAGTTGTACGGGTGGATATATTGCACACCGCATTACATCTGTTTCCGGAAGTTCCAGGTATTTCAAAGGTTCGGTGATTGCATATTCTAACGATATAAAAACCAATATCCTTAAAATTCCGAACAAAACTATCGAAAAACATGGAGCAGTAAGCCGGGAAGTTGTAACTCTTATGGCAGAGAACATAAGAAAGCTCATGAAGTGCAATATTTCTGTTGCTGTTTCTGGCATTGCCGGACCTGAAGGCGGAACACCTGATAAACCGGTGGGAACAGTTTGGATTGCTATTTCTACAGAAAATGAAACCCAAGCATTTCAGTTTGTTTTTGGCGACAACCGCGAACGAAATATAATCCGTACTGGAGCTGCTGCAATGCACCTGGTGCTTAAAGAAATAAATAAAATAAAATAATTAGTTGTGTTTAATGTTTTTTTTATAATTTTGCTTTTCACTTTCGAAACGAAAATAGTGTAATTAGTGAAAATATTGCAATGGTACACATAACGGACAACGAAAAACGTAAGCGAATAATTAAGGGAGCAATGGAATTGTTTTATAAATTCAATTTCACAAGGGTTACTTCTGATGAAATTGCTGCGCACCTTGGTATCAGTAAAAAAACAATTTATAATTACTTTGGAAGCAAGAAAGAAATTCTATCTGAAGGCATTGATTTATTAAAATTGGAAATGAATTTGGAACTGGATGCAATATTATCCGATAAAACCTTACACTTTACAGAAAAACTTAAGCTAAATCTGACCACTATTGCCATTCACTTAAATAAAATTACGCCAAATTTTGGCGAGGATTTACGGAAAAACGTACCTGATGTTTGGGATGATATTTCAAACTACAAGAAAGAGGCAGCTTTGCTGAGGTTTAGAAAGTTGCTTGAATCAGGAAAGAAAAGCGGTTATGTAAATAAACAAGTAGATATGAATATGGCATTGCTCGTATATATGTCAGCAATTGATAATATTCTGGATCCGCTTTTCTTGAAAAGTCTTCCAAATGATGTGTTTTCAAAAATCCCATATGCAACTAAAGATCTTTTTAATCTACTTGTGAATGTTATTTTTCTTGGAGTTCTTTCTGAAAAAGCAAAAAATGAATACCTGAAAAATTGATTTTTTTTATCATCACGGAAACTCAATAAACATAAATAGTGTAATAAGTGAATTATGAAAAAGTTATGTATTAATTTTATGATATGCTTGGTAACAGTGATACCCAGTATAGCTATTGCGCAGAATATGGATTCTGTTTCAACACGCAGAGATTTGGTGCAAAAAGCATTAGGGAAAAGTTATGAAATAAAAAATGCAAAAAATGAAGTGAAGTGCGACTCTTATGATATGCTAAAGGCTTATCAGACCTATATTCCAAATCTTAGCCTGAATTCAACGTATACAAGGCTTAATGATGATCTGATGTTTGCGATTCCTCCAATATCAGTTGATTTGCCGATACCAGGTCTTGTAATTCCCCCGGTTGAGATGGATCCTATTACACTTCAAAAAAAAGAAACACTAAAAGCCGATGCAACAGTTTCGATGGTGCTGTTTACTGGCTTTAAAGTTCCTTGGGTAATTAAGGCACTCGAGCATAAGAAAAATGCGGATGAAGCTCTGGTGCTCATGAATGAAACTGAAATTATTTATAGTGTGGTGAGCTACTATGATATGCTGGCGCTTGTGGACCAGTCGCAGAAAGTAATTGCCGAAAGCAATAACAGACTTGACGAAGAGTATGCTTTTGTAAAAAAAGCCAAAAGTGTGGGATTGATAAATAGTTACGATGAAAGTAAAATTGAAATTGTGAAACAGGAACTTCTTGCAAAGCAAATTGAATTAAATATTAAACGAAAAATAATAGAAAGTCTTCTTGGAGACCTTACCGGAATGGATACTTCAAGTTTGAGTAAAATTCATCCTGAATTGCAGAAATGGTTGGAATTATTTAATAACACATCAGTTGATAAACGACCAGAAGTTCTTGCACTTAAAGAATCAGTAATTGCAAATCAATATAAGACAAAAGCAACATGGTCTAATTACATGCCAACAGTTTATGCATTTGGGAAAAAGGAATTAAATAAGGATGATTTGTCTGCACTGGAACCCGAGTGGTATGTCGGTGCAGGGCTTACGTGGAAAATATTTGATGGAATGCAGAACTACCGAGAGATTCAGAAATCACAATTACAAACTCAGTCTGCACAAAATACCTACGAAAATGCCGTTTCAAAAATGAATGTTCAGCTTGAAAAAGCAAATCTCAACATACAACTTACAAATCAATTGATTGTAGTTGCGGAAATGCGCGTAAAAACATCTGCGAAAGGGCTCACACTTGGTGTAAAGGAATATGAACAGGGGCTTATAACCATTAGCGAACGCATTGAAGCAGAAACTGATTATCAAACAGCTCAACTCGAATATTTACAAGCTGTTTATGATCAACGCATGGCTTCGCTCGATTTACTAAAGTCGACGGGTAATTTAACAATAGAAAAAATACAAAACTAAATACAATGAAAACATTAAGAACAATAGCTATAGTTACTATGTGCATTGGATTTGCATCATGTGGAAACAAGACCGAAAGCTACAATGATAAGTTTGAAGGTAAAGTGAAACGCGAAGTAATTTCAATTGCCCCTAAAATTGCTGGAAGAATTTCAGTATTGAATGTAAAGGAAGGAGATACAGTAAACTTGGGAGATACCCTTGCTGTTATTGATATTCCGGACATAGAAGCAAAATATGAGCAGACTCAAGGTGCTGTAATCTCGGCAAATGCCCAATACGAGATGAGTCTTAATGGTGCAACAGTTTATGAACGCCAGCAGATTTTAGAAAAGTACAATGCAGCCAAAGAGCAATTTATTCTTGCAGAAAAAAGCTTTATCCGAATCAAAAATATGGCAGATGATTCTCTGATATCGCAACAAAAATATGATGAAGTATACGAATTGTATCAAGCGGCTTCGGCTCAGCTTAAAGCAGTAGAATCTCAGAAAAAAGACATTGAAAATGGTGTACGAAAAGAGAAAATTAAAATGGCCGAAGGCGACAAGAAAAAAGCAGAAGGTGCAAATGATGAGGCTAATTCTGCATTGGCTGAAAAATATATCATTGCGCCCTCAAATATGGTGATAGAAACCATTACTCTTCACAAAGGCGAACTCGCACTTGCGGGATATACTTTCTTTACCGGATACAATACCGATGATGTCTATTTTCGTTTTACGCTGGGTGAGAAAAGTTTAAGCCAGTTCACTAAGGGCTTGGTATATAAGGTTTGCATTCCGTATCAGAAGAATAAAACAATTGAAGCTAAACTTGTTTCAGTAAAAGATTTGGGAGGTTATGCAAAAAAAACGGCCAGCTATCCCACTTATGAGCTGGGAGAGGCAACTTATGAATTAAAGTTTGTGCCTGTAAATAAGGAAGAAACAATTAATCTGTATACCAATATGACCATACTTCTTAATAATGAAAGCAAAGAATGAAAACATTTATAAAACTTATTAAAAGAGAGTTTAAACAGTTTGTTAAAAACCCTGTCGCTGTTATCGTTTTTTTTGGTGGTCCGCTAATATTTGGGCTTGCGATTGGGTTTGTATACCTAAAGGGTGATATTTCCGAACTGCCTGTGAGCATTATAGATTTGGACAAAACGGTAATGAGTGCAAAAATTATAGATGCAATTAACGAAAATCAATATGCTGAAGTTGTAAATGTTTATGCTTCGGAAAAAGATGCCCGTAAAGATTTTATGGATGGAAACGTAGAAGCTGTTATTACTATTCCAGCTCGGTTTCAGGCTGATGTGCTGCAAAAAAAATATCCCGAAATTCAGGTAGACCTTAACACGGCGAACATTCTTACTGGAAATTATTTAAGCAAGGCAATTACTTCTTCATTGCAAACAATTAATGCAGGTGTGGAAGTGGAAAGTATAATGAAGAAAGGAATTCCCAACGCTATTGCTTTATCGCAATTCGAATCGTTTAAAGTAAATTTCGATCGCTACTATAATCCTCTTGCAAATTACCTGCAGTTTCTATGGCCTGGTATTGTATGCACAATTTTGCAACAGGTTTTGTTGCTGGTAATAGCATTGGTTTTCAGCCGAGAGTTTGAAAAGAAAACCATATACGGTTTATTGCGATATAGCCGTTCGCCATTGTTGCTCATGGTATCAAAGCTTATTCCTTATCTGATGATGGGAAGTTTTATGTGGTATGGCATTCTTTATGGTATGTTCCCTTTTTTCAATGTCCCGATTCATGCTGCTTTTTGGGATTTATTTATTTTCTCTGAATTGTTCATTATCTGCCTGATATTTTTCGGTATCATGGTGAGTGTAATATTTCCCTCACAGTTGATGTCAACCGAAGTTTTGATGATTATTGCCGCACCTAGCTTTATCCTCAGCGGATATACCTGGCCAGTAAATCAGATGCCCGAAGCAATCAGATGGCTGGCGGAATCAATACCCCTTACGCATTTTGTTGAAGGGTTCAGAAAACTTGCATATATGGAAGCGAATTTATCGGATCTTATTCCCGAAATAAAGGGACTAGTTATTATATCAATTTTTTCAGCTGGAGTAAGTTGGGTGGTTTTGCGAATGAAAATAACCGCAGTATTGAAACGCAGAAAGCTTGCCAAAGTGATGTTCCCAGTGCATAAGCTTATAAAAAAGCAAATTCCAAAATAAAGCATTATGCTTGAGCCGCTGAATGTGATGTAAAATCGACGTTAATAGATATTTCGCAAATTGAAAGGGCAAACATTCTTGCGCCTCTGAGAACGAAATTGTGGGCATTGTATCACCAACTCATGGGTTTAATTTTCTACCCATTACCATGTATTTTATTTTCCGTTTTTCAAAAACAAAATTTAAGAATAAAGTCATTTTTGTTAATGCACTGTCCAGTATGAAGCTGAGCATATAATTTATGCCTTGATTTTATGAAATAAAAAGATAAGATCAATGATTGTTTGTGCCGTTGTTCTGTTTCTTGTGAAATTATCTTTTTAGTGCGGATATTGGTATTCAAGTATAGCTTTTTGTAAAATAATATTTAAATAACAAAAAAATACCTATATTAAATGTATAATATAAATTGTATAAATAAATAGCTTAACAATCAATATATATCTATTAAAAAATATTTCTGTTTTCTGCGCTTCGCCTTAAAAAGCATAAAAATTTTAGAAAATTTAACAAAACATTTCTTGTAAATAATTTGCAAAGAAATAAATTCATTTATATCTTTGTTTGGAATTATTCTAAATAACATCAAAAAATGAGGCCTTGTTTGTTTAGAATTTTAAAAACACAGAGATGAAAACACATAATTTAAAAAAAGCTTTTACGTATTTGTTAGCTTTTGTTCTGCTTTCGGGCTGCTCATATAAAAAAATAGATAAGGAAACCATCGCAAATCTTAAGGCATCATTGAATGCCGAATACATATCAAATGCAAAATACAATGCATATTCTAAGAAAGCTGAAAAAGAAGGGTATTTTCAAATAGCAAAACTTTTTAAAGCATTGGCAATAGCTGAAAGCGTGCATACCGGAAAATTTGAAAAAGTTCTTTCTGCCGCTGGCGTAAAGTTTGAAAAAACTGATCCGGTATTTCCAATGGATGCAACTGAAAAAAACCTTCAATATTCAATAAAAGATGAGATTCAAGACATGGATGTTATTTACCCAAACTATATGCTACAAGCAGAAAACTCTGTAATCAAAAGCGCTTATCTGACTTTTTCAGAAGTATGTGAGGCTGAAAAATCGCATAAAAGTTTATTGGCGCTTATCTATGATGTATTGATGACTGGTGTGGTTACCCTAAAAAACCAAGCCGTTCAGAGTAAACCGTTAAAAGCGAATCTCACAAAGATTGAAGAATTGTTTTCAAAAACGGATTATTATATCTGTCCTGAAGATGGTAGAGTTTTTGACAAATCAAGTTATGCACAAGGTTGCAATTCGTGCAATACCTCAAAAGATAAACTCATTGTTGTGAGTGAAAATTCTGACTCGGTGAAGGTATCTAAATAATTTTTTTAAATGCATTACTTAAAACTATTCTAAATCTCTTCCCTTTTTTGATTGTGTCAAAAATTAATAAGATATTTGGTAAATTATTACTTTAAATATTGATATTAATTGCGATTGATTAAAAGGATTTTCTTATTTTTCTTTCCTCCAGACAAGTGGCACCTTCCGGTAATAGTGCTGTCTGCAATATTTACTGGACTTTTTCTTTTTATCTTTTATATTTCCAATGCAACATCATATCTTTCGGATAAACCAGAAACCTGTATCAACTGCCATGTAATGTACCCGCAGTATGCCTCGTGGCAGCACAGCAGTCATTTTAGAGTGGCAACTTGTAATGATTGCCATGTGCCACATGATAACCCTTTCCGCAAATATTTTTTTAAAGGCAGTGATGGATTGCGTCATTCAATTTGGTTTACCATGCGTTGGGAACCTCAGGTAATTCACATCAAGGATGCAGGAATAAATGTGGTACAGGAAAATTGCATACGTTGCCATAGCGATTTGGTGGATATGGTTAGTTTGTGCGAAGTTACTGGCGACAATTCAAAAGAAGGTAAGGGCAAACTTTGCTGGGATTGCCACAGAGATACACCCCACGGAACAGTCGGAAGTCTTTCATCAGCGCCAAATGCATTGGTTCCAATACTCGATTCACCTGTTCCCGAATGGATCATTAAAGAGAATGCTCGTTCTCAAAAGAACGCAATAGAATTTAAGAAATAATTAAATCAGAAATAACATGAAATCAATTCGTGAAATTACATCGAAAAAGCCCTGGCTAAATTGGGTTATTTTTTTAGTAACCATTGTAATAGTGTTTTTTATTGGCTTGTTGGCATCCTCAATAATTGAGCGCAGAAGCGAATCGCAATTGTATTTTCAAAAAGTGAAACCCATTGCGGATTGGGAACCTAAAAATGAAGTATGGGGCGAAAATTATCCGCGCGAGTACGAATCATATATCAGTACGCTTGATACTACGTTTAAAAGCAAATATGGAGGTTCGGCTACAACGGATTATTTGAAAGAAAATCCTGAACTTGGGATTGTTTGGGCCGGATATGCTTTTGCAAAAGACTACAAGCAGGGCAGAGGTCATTACCATGCTATTGAAGATATTAGAAATACCTTAAGAACAGTTCAGGACCAACCCGGAACTTGTTGGAGCTGTAAGAGTACTGATGTTCCAAGAGTAATTAATAAAATTGGAGCAGCAGAATTTTACCACAGCAAATGGATTGATATGGGACCTGAAATCGTTAATCCTATTGGCTGTCAGGATTGTCACGATCCAAAAACAATGAACTTGCGTATCACACGTCCTGCACTGGTTGAAGCATATACTGCAATGGGCAAGGACATAAACAAAGCTACACATCAGGAAATGCGCTCGCTGGTATGTGCGCAATGCCATGTGGAATATTACTTTAAAGGCGATGGCAAATATCTTACTTTTCCTTGGGACAAAGGATTTTCAGTAGATTCAATGGAAGCATATTACGATAAATCAGAGCATATCGATTGGGTGAATAGCCTCAGCAAAACTCCTATGTTAAAGGCGCAGCACCCCGACTATGAAATGTATATGAGCGGAGTTCATGCCGATAGAAATGTGGCTTGCGCTGATTGCCATATGCCTTACAAAAGAGAAGGCGGAATAAAATATACTGATCATAAAATACAGAGTCCGCTTAATAATATTTCTGGATCCTGCGCTGTGTGTCATCGGGAGAGCGAAGAAAAATTGCTTGCAAATGTTTATGCACGGCAAGATAAAGTGCATCAGATTTTAAAAATGGCGCAGGAAAATCTAGCGCTTACTCATTTGGAAGCCAAGCTAGCATGGGAAAATGGAGCTACCGAAAAAGAAATGAAGCCCATTCAGACTTTGATTCGTCATTCGCAATGGCGCTGGGATTGGGTTGCCGCAGCAAACAGTATGGGATTTCATTCTCCTGCAGAAGCATTGCGGGTTTTGGCTACTTCGCTAGATAAATCAATGCAGGCACGACTCATGTTGACAAATTTCCTTTCGGCAAAAGGTGTGAAATTTCCATTCGAAATGCCTGATATCTCTACCATTAAAAAAGTATGGAAATATATTGGTGTTGATATAGACAAACTCAATAAAGAGAAAGCCGAATTTAAAAAGAATGTTTTGCCAAAGTGGGTAAAGGATACCGTGAGTTCTAAATCGGTGAATTATAAAAAGTAAAAATTACGGTGCAACACTAAGAATCTGTTTAAATTTCATATAAAATTTTTATTATGCCCCGTCAATTCGAGTTTTTCTATCGTCGCTTCTCGATACCCGCATACATTTTTGTAATTGATTATTTTTTGGGAGCGGACTCGAAGTGACGATAGAAAAA
>JBBQSF010000006.1:0-48687 GCA_038214085.1 Bacteroidales bacterium
TTTTTTTATTCGTCCCTCTTGAAAACAATATTATTTATTCCAACCAATAAAAGTGTAAGGTGGCCTCGAGTATTGTGTCTCATGTTCGGTGGCTACATTTGAATGCATTGTAAACTAAAGAACACAAGTCATTTACACGAAAATACGGCAAGCCTATCCTGAAAAAACAGCAGAAAAAACGAAAATATCATAACATTTTTTAATAATATCATAACAGATATTGCTTTATACCCATCTACATTTGTAACCTGAAAAAACAAATACCAAACATGAAAATTAAAAAAAACATTGCCATCAGCGATTCCGGATTTATCTTTAATCCTTCAACTGGAGAATCGTTTTCGGTTAATCCGATTGGCGTAGAAATTATTAAAATGCTTAAGCTGGAAAAGTCAAAAGAAGAAATAAAAACATTCATTCTTGAAAAATTTCAAACCGACGATGCTACGTTTGAGCGCGATTACTACGATTTTGTTAACATCATGAACCATTACCTAATTACAGAAGCTGATGCAGAAGAAAAAAATTAGTATTGCTGTAACCGGCTTAAATGCTGTGGATAATCCAGGACCTGGTGTTCCGGTAATTCGAGCGTTAAAGGAATCGGAATATTACGATGTCAGGATCATTGGTCTGGCTTATGAATCGCTTGAACCTGGAATTTATATGCGCGATTTGGTTGATGTGGTATATCAAATACCTTATCCTTCTGTTGGTGTGGATATCATTAAAAACAGGATGGAATACATTAACGAACAGGAACATATTGACATGCTGATTCCGAATTTTGATGCCGAACTCTATTCGTTTATGCGGATAGAAAAGGATTTGAAGGAAATGGGAATTCACATGTTTCTTCCCACTTTGGAACAGTTTGAAGAGCGACATAAAGTAAATCTTTCAGATTTTGGAAAGAAGTACGACGTTAAAGTTCCCTATGCACGAAGTATTTTTTCGTCAAATGAAATATATGGATTGTCGAAAGATTTTGAATATCCTGTCGTTGTAAAAGGCAAATATTATGATGCATATATTGCTTATAATCCTGAGCAGGTTTTGACACATTTTAATAAAATCACTTCAAAATGGGGCACTCCTATTATTATTCAGCAATTTATTTATGGTTCGGAGTATAATGTTATTGCGCTTGGCGATGGAAAAGGAAACACAATGGCAGCAGTTCCCATGCGCAAGCAGTTTATTACCGACAAGGGAAAAGCATGGGCAGGAATAACCATTGATGATCAACGCCTTCTGGATATGTCGCATGCCATAATTTCCAAAACCAAATGGCGCGGAGGAATGGAACTTGAACTGATGAAAACTCAGGATAACAGCTATTACCTTATTGAAATCAATCCCAGAATTCCTGCATGGGTTTATCTTGCTGTAGGTGCAGGGCAGAATATTCCAGAATCGCTAGTAAAACTCGCAATGGGCGATGAGGTAAAACCATTTACCCATTTTCAGGTTGGCAAAATGTTTATCCGTTATTCTTGGGATATGATTGTTGATCTGGAACAATTTGAGAAAATTTCAACTTTAGGAGAATACTAATAAAGTCATCCAACAAAAAAAGAGAACGCTGATTGAGATAATCACCTAAATTATCGTAAACCTGCGTTACACAATCAACAAAACAAATAAACATAAGATTTAATATATATGGAAAGCACTGAAAAATTAAGATACGAACGTCCGATTATAAAAAAACTTGAATCGGGAATGCCAAATAAATTTGGAATGCGTACAGAATATGAACCCATGACGCATATTGATGGCGTGAAAGTGAAGGATTTAATCCGTCATTTCGGGTCGCCTTTATTTGTGATATCTGAACAAACCATGAGGCGAACACTAAAAGAAGCAAAAATGGCTTTTGCAACTCGTTATCCAAAAGTGCAGTTTGCATGGTCGTACAAAACCAATTACGTGGGAGCAGTTTGCCGCGTATTTCACCAGGAAGGTTCTTGGGCCGAAGTGGTTTCAGGCTTTGAATACCGGAAAGCGCTTGATAACGGAGTTCCTGGAACAAAAATAATTTTCAATGGTCCTGACAAAAGTGATCTTGATTTGAAACTGGCAATTGAAAACGATTCTTTCCTTCACATTGATCATTTGGAAGAAATGTATTCTATTATTCAAATTGCAGGCGAACTGAATAAGAAACCAAGGGTGGCAATCAGGGTGAATATGGATACCGGAATTTATCCGATGTGGGATCGCTTTGGATTTAATTATGAGAATGGTCAGGCATGGGACGCCATAAATAAAATTATGCTTTCCGATAAACTTGAACTGGTTGGGCTTCACTGTCATATTGGTACATTTATGCTCAGTGCAAGCGCTTACGCCATGGCAGCCGCTAAATTGGCTGATTTGGCTATTGCATTAAAGAAAAAATACGACTATAATATCAAATATATCGATATGGGAGGTGGTTTTGCCTCTAAAAATACTCTTAAAGGTTCATTCCTGCCCGGAAGTGACATCAGCCCGAATTTTGAAGATTTTGCCGAAGCAATTACATCCACATTAATCAACTCTGAACTTGACCCAAAAAATCTTCCCATTTTAATTCTTGAAACAGGAAGAGCACTGATTGATGAAGCAGGATATTTGCTGGGAACTGTTATTGCCAACAAACGCTTATCAAGTGGAAAACGCGCTACAATAATTGATATTGGTGTAAATATTATGTTCACTTCATTCTGGTACGAGCATAAACTTACTCCGGCTCAGGAATTCACACACTACACTGAAGATACTGTGGTTTATGGCCCTTTGTGTATGAATATTGATGTAATTCGCGAAAATATTAATCTTCCATTGCTGAACAAAGGCGATAATTTGGTGATCCACTCTGTAGGAGCCTACAATATGACCCAATGGATGCAGTTTATAACGCTACGCCCTAAAATTGTAATGATTGATATGAATGGAAATCCGTTTGTAATCCGAAATAACGAATCAAATCAGAGTATTGTGGAGCATGAAAATGTTCCGGAACATCTAAAATCATTCGAACTCTAAAAAATGTTCCAAAAAATAAAGGAATATATATCGCTGGTTCTGCACAGCACGCTGAATAGCTACACCAATGTGTTCTTTTCGGATAATAAATTCTTTGCTCTATTGCTGATTGGTGTTACGTTTTTTAATATTAATGCGGGACTTAGCGGGATAATAGCTGTAGTATTTTCAAATTTGCTGGCATATCACATGGGGTATAATCAATTTACCATCCGCAAAGGCTATTATGGATTTAACAGCTTGCTTGTTGGTTTGGGGCTGGGTATTATGTATGTTCCCGCTGTACCGTTTTTTACCTTGCTTGTTTTTTCGGCTATGTTAACTTTATTTGTAGCCATTGCAATGGAGGGAATAATTGGAAAATACGCACTTCCTTACCTGAGTATTCCGTTTTTACTTGTAATCTGGCTGGTGCTGATTGCCACAAGTAGGTTTGAATCTTTAACACTTAGCGAAAGTGGAATTTATGTTATTAATGAATTGTTTTCGGCAGGCGGGGCAGAGTTTGTAGATAAATATCACCAGTTAAATACATTGGGAGTGCCGCTTTCGGTAGAAATATATTTTAAATCTCTTGGTGCTATTTTCTTTCAGTACAATATGATTGCCGGAATGATCATTGCTTTTGGAATATTATTTTATTCTAGAATTGCTTTCACGCTTTCTTTGCTTGGTTTTTATACTGCATATCTGTTTTATATACTCATTGGCGTGAATATCAATGAAATGAGTTACAACTATATCGGCTTTAATTTTATTCTTACTGCAATTGCTATCGGTGGGTTTTTTATTGTCCCATCCCGGGCCTCCTATTTTTGGGTAATTGTAACCACTCCGCTTATTGCTATTGTAACATCAGGTAGTGCTAAAATTTTCTGGGTATTTCAGTTGTCTATTTATTCATTGCCATTTAATGTTATAGTATTGTTGTTTTTGTATGTGTTAAAATTCAGGGTGCGACAGACTTTAAAAATTGAGGAAGTGGTTTTTCAACAGAATTCGCCAGAAAAGAATTTTTATTCACAAATGAATTCCAAGAAACGTTTTAAAAATACTTATTTTTTCCCTGTCTCTTTGCCTTTTTGGGGCGAATGGACTGTTAGTCAGGCTCATAGTGGAGGGATTACCCACATTGGCGAATGGAAGTATGCCTGGGATTTTGTTATAGAGAATTTTAACAACAAGGCATTTACCCGTCATGGCTTGCATAAAAACGATTATTTCTGCTACGAAAAAGCTGTTACAGCAGTAGCCGATGGCGAAGTGGTGGATGTGATTAATACCGTTAGCGATAATGAAATTGGCGATGTTAACATAAACGATAACTGGGGAAATACTTTGATAATAAAGCATGCGCCCATGTTGTTTTCAAAAATGTCGCATCTTAAAAATGAATCCATTAAAGTAAAAGTAGGCGACAATGTAAAGCGTGGCGATATTGTGGCCGTTTGTGGAAATTCAGGGCGTTCGCCGGAACCGCATCTTCACTTTCAGTTGCAGTCAACGGCTGAAATTGACGCAAAAACAATGGATTTTCCAATCAGTTATTACATTCGCAAACACAGCGATCAGTATGAATTTTGTCAGTTTGAAAAACCTGAAAAAGGAGATACTGTTTCTAATATTGAGAAAAATGTGCTGTTGGCAGAATCCTACAAGTTTACTCCAGGGCGGAAATTTAAATTTAAGGTAACAGATTCGGAATCAGATACTGAAGAAGAAATTGACTGGATTGTTGAGGTTGATGCGTTCAATAATTCCTATATATTGTGTTCAAAAACAGCTTCAAAAGCATATTTTACCAATGATGGAAATATCCATTACTTTAGTCATTTTGAAGGAGATAAGGATTCTCTGCTGTTTGGCTTTTTTATGGCTTCGTACAAAGTAATGCTTGGGTTTTATCGAAAAATTACCATTAAAGATCAGTACCCCGCGCATCTTATGAATAACCCTTTACTCATGATACTTCAGGATTTTGTAGCTCCATTTTTTATGTTTGTGAAATCAGAATACGCACTTACCTATGATTATATCGACGATGAAATGACCTCAGGGATGATTCGATTGAAAAGCAAAGCAACAATGAAATTTGCCGGATACACACGAAAAACAATGAATTTTACCGTTGAATTACGCAATGATACCATAAACAGGATAACAATAGAACAAAATAATCGTAAAATCGAAGCCCTATGCGTAAAATTTTAATTATTGTATTGGTTTTGGTTTTCAGCCGTGCGTTTAATGCAAATGCCCAGCAAAAGATTGATTTTGCCACTGTGGATGCCAAAACCTATAGCTTTTATGAAAATGGACAGTGGGATTCCCTTATTGATATTGGAGAAATTGCAATAAAAAATGGCATCGATTATTTCTATTTACGTTTGCGCATGGGAATAGCATATTATGAAAAAACGAATTATGTGGCTGCAGGAGGACAGTTTGAAAAAGCAAAAGCATTCAATTCGGGCGATATGCTAATGCTCGAATATTTGTATTTTTCTTATAAATTCTCAGGCAGAGAAGCTGATGCTGAAATGATTGCAGGGGATTTCTCCGAAGAATTAAAAAACAAACTAAATATTTCCAACAATAAATTTAAAATAAAGTTTGTTGAACTTGCCGGATCTGGAATAATGACAGATAATTTCAGCAAGAATGAAAATTTTAATTTTGTAGGGAATAATGAACTTGCCGGTGGCGCAGTACTATCGGGAAATACAACTGCGGGAAACATTGGGTTAAAATTACAGTTTGGCAAGAATGTTTCTGTGTATCAAAGCTTTTCTATGCTTTCGCAAGAAAAAAAATCCATACTGGCTGTCACAGAATTTAAACCAGATGGAAGAATTATAAACACCTGGGATACTGCAATATGGCATCCATTTCCTCCGCCACCATATCAAACTTTCGATACCATTATTGAAAATCGTCAGAAGTTCAGTTTGGGAACATTTGTCAATAAAAACGATACTTATCTGAAACAACAGGAGTATTACCTTAACATTAATATTTCAGGCAAAAAAGGCTTGACAATTTCGCCTTTTGTTCATTTGCTGAATGTTTCATACACGCAATTCTACAACAAAGAGGAGAAGAAGAAATTCATAGCCACAGATTATGTTGAAACGCATACTCAATTTCATTATCCACCCATGTTGGGCGGTGCAATTGTGGATACCGTTTTTTATTATGATACCACTTACACCGTTGATATAACGGAGTTTCCTGTATTACAGAAAGATACCTCATTTGTAAATTACTGTTTGGGCGCTTCGTTTAACAAACGTTTTAAGAAAACCGATGTTTCTTTGTTCGGGAGTTTTTCCAATTTAAATGGGCTTAAACAAAAACAGATTGGAACAAGCCTTACCTTTTATCCCAAGGGAAATTTGAATTTGTATTTTAACTTTACAGCCACTTTGTTTGCACAGAAAAAAAGTTCTGGAATCATTACTTCTGTTTTGGGAGGATTTAAAGCTGCTAAAAAATTATGGCTCGAAGCCAATGCCACCATAGGCGATATTACAAATTTTACTGAACTTAACGGTGCATTGGTTTACAACAATCCAGATGTGATAAAACTCAGGGCAGGAATAACATCATTCATCTTGTTTAAAAATTTCGATATCATTTTGCGTTACAGTTTTTATCAAAAAGAAGCATTGTTTTATAAGTACAATGAATCGGGTAAATATATCGAAAAAATCGTTCCATATAGCGCGCAGTTAATCTCGGGAGGTATAAAATGGAAATTCTGAAAAAAAGTTTTATCGCCGTAGTTATATTTTTCTTCTTCTATACAACAAAAGGAATTTCTCAAACTCCGGAGCAATTGCAAACAGCCTTTAAAACCAGTTATACTTTCGAAAAAAGCAAAGAATATGCAAAAGCAATAACTGAAATTTTGGATGTGTACGACGAAAAATCCTATGTAGTAAATTTAAGATTGGGATGGTTGTATTATGTTTACAAATCATATGCGCAATCGTCGACTTATTACGGCAAAGCATTTAAAATTATGCCTTACTCAGTTGAGGCGCTCTTGGGTTATTCTAAGGCACAATACTATTATGGGAATTGGGAAAATGCCATTACCGGATTTACATCTATTCTGAAAATTGATGAAAAAAACTATATTTCAAACTATTGGCTGGGCGTAATTTATTATAAAAAAACCGATTACAAGACGGCCTATTTCTATCTGGAAACGGCTGCAAACATGTATCCCTTTGATTACGACATCACATTGCTCTTCGCCTGGACACATTTTCAGCTGGGATTGCTGCCTCAGGCGAAAATTTTGTTTAACAAAGTATTGCTTATCAAACCCGGCGATATTTCTGCAATCGAGGGACTCTCGCTTATAAAGTAAAGAATTAAAAATATTAAATCCCGCAGACAACGCAGAATTCCGCAGAAAAAATCAGGGAAAGTCAGCGGATAATAAAAAAGGAATTAATAAAAACTGTTTTGATTTTTAGTGTTTTGTAAAACGGTTGAAAGAAAAAATAATAATGGTAATGAATAAGTACATCAAAAAAACTAAATTTTTTCGCAGAAAAAAAAGTTTGCGTTTCGGCTTAATAGCGGAATCTTCAACGACGGGTGAGGCCTGTGTATTTATGGGTTGACGATATACGCGGTTTGTTTCGCATTATCTTTCTTCTGCGAAACAAAATTATATTTCGAAACGCAAAAGGTTCCTGCCTACCGGCAGGCAGGTTTGTAGCTTTTTGCCTTCAAAAAGCGATAAAGTATTAATTTTCAAAAATTCAAAACATTTTATTAATGCAATCCCCCATTTGCAAAGTGTTGGAGCAGAAATACACAATTAAAAGAACATGAGCATTACCGCGCTTAAAAAACGAGAATATCTCCCTGATTTTATCAAGGGCATGGCTGTATTGCTGATGATACAAGTACATATTGTTGAATTATTTGCCAATCAGGGAATTTACGACAGCACTTTAGGGAAAATACTTCTTTTTCTTGGGGGTCCACCAGTTGCTCCATTGTTTGTGGGATTTATGGGCTTTTACCTTGCCAAATCAACAAAGGGTCTTAAAAGTTTTTTACAAAGAGGCTTCATCCTTTTTGCAGGTGGAATTTTGCTGAATATCCTTTTCAATGCAAATCTGCTGATAAACATTATTCTTGGAAACATTGAAGCCAAACCACTTACGTACATTTTTGGTTGCGATATTCTTCCGCTGGCAGGTTTGTCATTAATATTTATTGGTTTGATTAGGGAATTGTTCGGTAAACGTTTTTACATTTATATTCTTATTTCCATTTCCATTGCTGCGGTGGCGCCATTTTTAGCCTGGAGCAACTCATTTAACAATGGCTTTAATTATTTTCTTGCCTTTTTTGGTGGCGATTTCCATTGGTCATATTTTCCTTTTTTTCCATGGGCGGCATATCCTGTAATGGGTTTTGCACTTGGTTTGATTTGGAAGAAATATCCCCTTGGGAAAATACTGCGTGAAGAAATTTTGTGGCTTATTTTTGTGGCTTGCGTTGTTGTTGTGATTGTTACCTGGAAATATGGATATACTATTTCGTGGGATTTATTGAAATACTACCATCACAACGTCGTGTATTTTTTATGGGCACTTGCATTTTCAGCTACTTATCTTGTACTCACAGATTTCGCAATTCGAAGTTCAAAGAAACATTTTCTTGTTTTATTTATCCGCTGGCTGGGAATGAATGTTACTCGGGTTTATGTTGTACAGTGGATTATTATTGGAAATCTTGGAACATATCTATATAAAAGTCAGAGTGTGATTCAGATAATACTCTGGTTTTTGGCAATAACAGCTATTACATCAATTATTACACATTATTCTTTAAAAATAAAAACAAACATACTTAAAAGGAGGAAATCATGAAAAAGCGCCCTATTCTTATCATTCTAATGATTGTTTCGTTCGGCTTTGCAAAAGCGCAGGACACCATTCCGCAGAAAGTAATTTCGGCATTCGAAACCAGCTATATTTACGAAACAGCGTTGCAATATACCAAAGCAGCAGGGCAGATTAAGGCAGTTTATGATACAAAATCGTACGAAATGAATCTGAGGCTGGGCTGGCTCATGTATTATTCTGGATCGTATATCGAGTCGTCGGGATATTACAAAAAAGCAGTTGCCCTGAAACCCAAATCAGTTGAAGCAAGGCTTGGATATGTGTTGCCATTGGCGGCGCTCGGAAGCTGGGATTCGGTAAGAGTGCAGTATGAGCAAATTCTGAAAGTAGATCCAATGAACACAAAGGTGAATTACCGCATGGGTCTGATTTACTTTTACAAAGCCGATTACAAAACTGCTGCAACGTACTTTAAAACAGCCGCCGAACTGTATCCTTTTGATTATGATATTACACTTGCAAGTGCGCAAAATGAGGCGAAACTGGGTAACAATTTAATTGCTAAAGCACTATTTACCAAAGTACTGATTATTGAGCCAAACGACTCCACTGCTCTGAGTGGATTGAAGAAAGTGAAGTAAAAATCAATTGCAATTGCAATTAAACGAAAAGAAAATTTTAGTATTCGGAAGCTGTTGTTCCATGAGTTCCTGTGCCGCTGGGCGGATTGAAATTACGCGTAAGTCAACTACTTTTAACGAAGTGCTCAGTTTTGAAATTTCATCAGGAAACTGTTGAATTTCGTTGCCCCACATATCCAGAAAGCGCATTTTGGTTAAATTGGAAATTTCGGGAGGAAGCTCGGCAATAATGTTCTGGTTGAGAATAAGTTGTGTTATATTTACAAGTTTTCCAATTTCTTTGGGCAGCGAATCAATCATATTCATGCTCAGGTTAAGCTTTTGAAGATGCGTAAGGTTTCCTATTTCTTTTGGAACTTCAGTAATTTTATTTTTGCTCAGATCCAGTTCCTGAAGGTTTTTAAACAAAAAAATTTGTTCGGGGATTTTTTTAAGCTTTTCCTTTTTAAGTGTGAGTTTGTATACACTGTCGGGATTTTTTAGTGCTTCGGTAAGCGAAGTATAAACAGGTAAATCAGCGAGCGTTGTGGAATCAAGAATTTGTGCATTTGCAGAAAATTGCGAAAGCACAAAACTAAATAAACAAAGAAGTCCGGTTCTTAAAAAAAAGTTCATTTCAATTAAATTAGCCAAGAATTTTTTTCGCTATTATTTTATCCTGTTCCATTTGTAATCTTAACGCTTCAATATCCGAAAACTTGTATTCATCACGCATTTTTTCAATAAATTCCACACAAATAGTTTCGCCGTATATTTCACGATTAAAATCAAAAATATTAACCTCAATCCTTAGTTCCGTTCCGTTTACTGTCGGGTTGGTGCCAATATTCATCATTCCCTTGTAAACAATATTTGAATGGTTTATCATTACTGCATAAACCCCGTATCCGGGTATCAGTTTCAAGGGGTCGTCAACAAGAATATTTGCTGTTGGAAACCCAATTTCGCGACCTATTCTGCTGCCATTTGTAACCGTTCCGCATATAAAATAATTGTAACCCAGATATAAATTGGCAGTGGTAACATCGCCATTATTAAGTGCATTACGTATTTTTGTTGAACTAACTGCAATGTTTTCAATATCCTGCGAAGGAATTTCCTCTACTTTAAAGCCGTATAAATCCTCATTTTCTTTGAGGGATGAAAAATCACCGCTTCTGCCTTTTCCAAAGTGGTGATCGTAACCAATTACCAAACGGTTCACATGTAAGGTATCTACAAGAATGTCTTTAATAAATTCATCCGACGAAAGAGATGCAAATTCTTTGGTAAAAGGAATTTCAATTACATGATTAACGCCCGTTTTTTCGAGAAGTTTAATCTTTTCGTTGCGCGAATTCAGTAGTTTGATTGAAAAATTATCCGGATTCAACACAATTTGAGGATGCGGATAAAATGTAAGGATAACACTTTCTCCATTGGTTTGGTTTGCAACAGTTATGAGTCGGTCTATTATTTTTCTATGCCCGATATGTACGCCGTCAAAGGTGCCGGTGGTAAGCGCTGGCTTGTAGATTTTAATGGCCATATCAAAGCTGGTGTACAAGTTCATTAGCAAGCGAAAGAAGTAAATTCTAAGTGGATTTTATTTAATTCAAGTTATTAAGGGCAAAATTAAGAATTATTTGAGAACATTTCACCCTTTAATACGGGTAAGCAATTCTGTTTAATTTTATTTACAATTTGTATGTTAATTAACGACATGTTTTTGCAATTGATTTAATAAAACACTTGATTAAACCTAAAATATAAGTGTTTCAAGTTTTTCTGATATTAACAAGAACAACAGTATGCATTTAAAAAAATACAAGTTCATAGCGATTATTTCAACCAAAAATAGTACTTTTACAAACTTCTAGAAAAGAAGCCAGATTTGTTATGGAAAATTTTTTTATAGGCGATATTAAAGTTTCTGTTCCTATTGTACAAGGGGGAATGGGTATCGGAGTTTCTCGGTCAGGGCTTGCATCTGCAGTTGCCAATGAAGGTGGCGTAGGCGTTATTTCTGCAGTAGGTTTGGGCCTTTTTGTTTCGGACGAATACAATAACAGAAGGGATTTTCTTGAGCTTCACAATTCAGCTTTGCGTCAGGAAATAAGAAAAGCAAGAGAAAAAACCAAAGGAATTCTTGGTGTTAATATCATGGGAGTTCTGAATAATTTTGGAGAACTTGTTAAAACGGCAATTGATGAAAAGATAGATGTTGTGTTTGTTGGTGCCGGTCTTCCGCTTGATTTACCGGGATATCTGCCCGAAAACAGTAAAACAAAGCTTGTTCCTATTGTCTCTTCAGGGCGTGCTGCAAAAATTATCTGTCGTAAGTGGAAAGATCAGTACAATCATTTGCCTGATGCAATTGTTATCGAAGGTCCAAAAGCAGGAGGGCATCTCGGCTTTAAGCTCCAAGATATTGAAGAAAATAAGTTCAATTTAGAGGAATTGTTAATTGAAACTGCTGAGGCAGTAAAACCTTTTGAGGACAAATATGAACAAAAAATTCCGCTTATCGTTGGCGGAGGCATTTATACAGGTGCCGATGTTTATAAATTTATAAATTTAGGTGCATCCGGAGTACAAATGGCTACACGCTTTATTACTACTTTTGAATGCGATGCTTCAGATACCTTCAAAAATGCATTCATCAACTCTACCGAAGAAGATATTCAGATTATCAAAAGCCCAGTTGGTCTTCCAGGAAGAGCAATAATTAATGATTTTCTGAAAAAGGTTAAGAATGGTGAAAAACATCCAGTCAATTGTCCTTACCATTGTTTAAAAACATGCGATTACCGTACAGCGCCTTACTGTATTGTAAATGCACTATTTAATGCTGTTAACGGGAATATGCAGAACGGCTTTGCTTTTTCGGGAACCAATGGATACCGTGCCAATAAAATTATTTCAGTAAAAGAAACATTTAACGAAATTATTTCAGAATTCGATCAGGCAGCACTAACAGCAGAGTAATCCAAGCCTGTTTGATACTTTGCAAAGGGTACAAACATTTTTTATAAAAAAAGTACCAATTTCAGTTTTCCGTATTACATTTGTGGGTTAAATAATTATAATGAAATCACAGAAATATGCCGTTATCGGTATAGGGCAATTTGGTCGCGCAATTGCAAAAGCTTTATCTGAAAAAGGAGCCGAAGTAATGGCTATTGATATAGATCAGGATGTAATTGATGGCATTGCAGAACATGTAGCGTTGGCTGTAGCATTAGATGCTACTGATAAAAAAGCATTGATGTCGCAAAATATAAACGATTTTGATGCCGTTGTTATCGCCATTGGGCAGGACTTTGAAAAAGTGCTTTTATGCAGTGTAACGCTTCAGGAATTGGGTGTAAAACGAATAATTTCCAGAGCCAGCGGCCGAAACCAAAGATATATACTTGAAAAAATTGGCATCAAAGAAGTACTTTCCCCCGAATACGAAGTAGGTGTAATTGTAGCTGAGCGTTTGCGAAATCCAAACATTGTATCCTATCTTCAATTCCCTGACGATTACCGAATTGCCGAACTTAAAACCCCCAAAGGAATTGCTTACCGTACTCTTGAAGATATTAATTTCCGCGACAATTATAAGCTGAGTTTGATAACCATTAAACAGGAATACGAAATTAAAAGAAAAGAGGAATTAGTTATTGAACAACACATTGAAGGGGTGCCAAACTCAAAAACAGAAGTTCAGCCAAATGATACCCTTGTGGTTTTTGGGAAAAACCGTGATATTGAGAGATTTATCAATATCAACCAGTAAATCATTGCAAAGCAATGGCAATAAGCACTATTAATAAAATCCGGGAATTTCTGAATCTGCGCATTTATGCCAGCAGAACCCCTGTTCTTATTATACTCCGAATTATTAGCATAATAGTTTCATTTACTGCAATGGGAAGCATCCTTTATTATTATGGCTTTCCAAAAACATATGAATCGGTTTACTATTGTCAGTTGATTATCCGGATAAGTTTTTTCTACTACATTTTAAGATACTTTTTGCGGGTTTTTTACGAATTTCAACCCATTCAATTTATAAAGCAAAATATTTTTGAAGCTTTTTTAATGATTGTTTTGCTTGTAAGTGGTGTAGCCGTTGAATTTTTTGGATATGATTTTTTCTCCCAAAATCTCGATTCAGCTGGGGTTCATGCTTTTAGCCCTTTTTCTGTTCTGATTATTCAGGGATATTTTTTTGTTATTTTAATAATTGATATGGCTAAGGCAAGTCAGCGGCTCGGACTTCTTAATTTGAGTCCTGCTACTTTGCTATCCTTTTCATTTATTATACTTATTGTTATCGGAGCAGGTTTGCTGATGTTGCCTGAAATGACCACAGCTCAATTTATCCGCCCTATTGACGCACTTTTTACTTCCTGTAGTGCTTCATGTGTCACTGGGTTGATTGTGGTGGATACCGCCGTTTTTTTTACAATTAAAGGCAAGATAATTATCATGTTGCTGATACAGCTCGGAGGCTTGAATATAATTACTTTTGCCACATATTTCACAACATTTTACCGTTCTACTGGCTTAAAATATCAATCCTTACTAAAAGACATTCTAAGCTCTGATAAAATAACGGAAAATCGCCAGCTGTTATGGGATATCATGCTTTTTAGTTTTATTATGGAAGGCATTGGTACAGCTACTTTATTTTTCCAATGGGGCGATGCTGTTAATTTTTCAAGCACAAAGGAGCAATTTTTTTATTCCCTTTTTCATACGGTTTCTGCGTTTAATAATGCCGGCTTTAGTTTGTTTACCAATAATTTGTACGAAGAAGCTGTCCGTCATTCCTATTATATTCATATCACCATTGCTTTTTTAATCTTTTTCGGAGGGCTTGGGTTTTCTGTTATGCATGATGTTTTTTCGCCCAAAAGCATTATTCAACGGGTTAAATTTTCATGGAAAAGATTAAAAGTGAATACAAAACTTTCATTAAGCACTTCGTTAATACTGGTTTTTGTAGGAGCAGCTTTTTTTTATATATTGGAATATAATAACAATGTGGATAACAGCAGTGTTTTGGGCTCAATTACATCCAGTATTTTTCAGTCGGTAACCACCCGAACAGCTGGATTTAATACAGTTGATTTTACTCGGTTAGGACAACCCATATTGATAATTATGATCATGCTGATGTTTATTGGTGCTTCTCCCGGATCAACCGGAGGTGGTATTAAAACTACAACATTTGCACTTCTTTTTAAATCAGCCATTTCTACTTTACGGGGTAAAAAAAATGTTGAATTATATAAACACACAATTTCATTCGATCTTATCGACAGGGCTTACTCTGTGTTTCTTTTTGCAATTGTGGTGGTATTGATATCTGCATTTATGCTTACTATAACTGAGCCGGATCTTCCGTTTATTAAATTGTTGTTCGAAGAAGTTTCTGCATTTGCAACAGTAGGTTTGTCCACTGGTATTACTTTTGGATTGAGCGATGCTGGAAAGATCATCATTATCTGTTCTATGTTTATCGGTCGTGTTGGGCCGCTAACCCTTGCTATGTCCCTCGTGCGAAGGAGAGCCACAAACAAATACAGGTATTCAAATGCAAATGTGCTAATAGGGTAATCAAAAATATGCCCTTAGTTGGACACTTCCTACATGTATCATATTCGTGTTTTCCGATTTCCTTCCCTCGTAGCTGATATTCATTTGTAGATTTTCCGCAATATTCCTTTGAAAGGAAATACTCCACGTGCTGTTTTTTCCAGCTTTTAAGCCGTTAAGCATTTCATAACTAACAGGTGTATTGGTGGCTCCGTTAAAAATATTGCGTATCAAATTGTATTTCACAAGCAAAATTCCACTCGAAAGTTTTGTGTATTTGAATTCAACACCGACTTTATTGTTAAAACACTTTTCATTTCCATATACTTCATCATTTTTCTTTTCGGTGTAATTATAAGTCAGGCTTAAGCGGAATGTTTTTCCCGGTTGCCAGCTCAGGGAAGGTTCTGTTTCAGTATAGGCCAGATTGAAGTCTCTTGTTGAAAAAAAAGCAGAAGTGTTTGACTTTATTCCACTAAGTTGCTTAGAGCTAAATGTGATTTTTTTTGAAATGTTCCAGCGGACATTTATTGTGTATGTTTGCGAAGTTCGGCTTTCAAAACCATTTACCAACAGCGACTTGTTTTTGCTATCCGTATAAACAAAATCAGCCCCAAATTTTGAACTGCTTCTGTTAAAATAAAAAGAATTACGGAAAGAGGAATTTATCGAAATCAAATTGGTATCGTTAACTTCAGAAACAAATGGATTATAAGCCTTCAGTTGATTTTTTTGAGTGTCTTTCCGATCAATTCGATAAGTGGTTTGATTTGAAAATTTAGTAAGAAAATTTCGAATTCCGGTTTTGCTATTCCATACAATTGAAGGGTTAATAATAAGCGATTCATTTAGCTGATTGCTATGGACTTTAATGTAAAGATTTGTAGGAATATAAATACGAATATAATTTGCCTGATCCTGAAATGCTGCAATATCAAATTCATTCAGTTCCTTTACCCCATTTCCATTGTAATCAGTCCATGCATAAACTCCTTGCCCCTGAGCAACTTCCAGATATGAATATTCCTTTTTCACTTCATATCCTGAGCCTGTTTCGTAATACGTTGTTAGAGAAATAGCACCTTTAAACAACTTCAAACTATGTTCCAGTAAGCTTAATATTGTTTCATCTGCTTTTTGTGTGGTGAGAAGTGTATCGTCAATATATAGCTTACGGTAAGTATTGGAAATGCTTAATTTGTTGTTTGTGTTTTTTATTAGTTTTAATGTAAAACCAATGTTTTTTGCAGTTGACGATTGCTTTAATATTGCAATGGTGGGCAATTTATCAATACGCTCTTTATAAAACAAAGTAAAATTAACCTTTGTGGTGTCAGAATTTTCGGCATATACCTGCCACTCGTTATAGGCGAAGCTTGCGGCACTTAATTCGCTATTTATTTTTTTTGTGAGTTTGTTGTTTTCCTGCTCATTTTTAAAACCAAGAACCAGCCAGTTAATTTTTTTAGATATACCAGCTTTACTACGAATATAATTGGAAGAACTCAGCGAATCATCAGTATTAAGAATACTACCGCTTAAATTTATTGTAAATCCTTTTTTCTGATAACCTACAAGCGCCGAATGCCGCAACGCATTATATCCTATGGAGTTAACAAACAATTTTAATTGATAACCCAAAGTGTTTTTTTGTTTGTCCGAAGCCGTGAATCTTAAAGCAGAAATATTTTCGGTTGCCTTGGTTTTTGTATTTATCTGGTTCCAGTCGCGCGAAAACTCAGCATCGCGGTAACGCTCAATGGGCGAAAAGCTTTTTTCAGCAAATTCGTTGGTTACTTCTGACAGTAATGTCCACGAAGTACTGTCCTTTTTGCCTAACGGAGTTATTTTTTTTGCATAAACATTAACAGCAAACCCCTTGTCATCCTTTTTGTCTTTTTGCGAAAAAAGATTCTGATTGTTATTGCTGAATGCTGTTTCAAATCCTGCTTTTGTATTTTTATTTAAAGAAAAATCGCCCGAAAATGTAAGCAATTGTTTTTTCTTTGGCGTAATTAATAACATAATGGGTTCATGAGTCCCTTGTTTTACGCCTGCAAGAGGTGCAACCCAAGTAAAAACCCTACCATTGGCAGCACTTTGAGTTTGAATATAGTTTCCATTTCCTTGTCCCATATTGGTAAAACTCAGGCGGTAATAAGCACTATCCGGATTGGAAGAATAAACAAAAATGGAATCATAAATCAACGCATTAACTGTAGTGTCAAGCATTTTGTAAAGCACCTCATTGTTGTTGAAAGCAATGCTGTCGAATGTAGGTGCAAATGCGTTTTGTAAGCTATCGCCAATAGAGTATAGAAGCAATTTTTCTTCGGGAGAAAGTTGCTGCTGCACTGGCTGATTTTTCATATCTTGTTCCGAATAATAATTGAGTTTATAGGTAGCATTTTTAGTGATAAACTCATTTCCATAAAACAGCAAAGAACGAGCATAATTTTTATCAGAGTATTGAAATTCAATGATAATTCTGCTGTCTTTTGTTATCATTCTTTTGCCAGTAAAAATAATTTCAGCGGTATTGTAATCAATAATATAATCTTCGTTTTGTCCGCGCTGCATCAGCATACCGTCAATGTAAACCCTTTCGCTTCCGGAGAGTACAATAATATAGGTTTCGTTGTCTTCGCCTTTAAGTTTATATGGTCCCTGATTTCCTTCAATTCCTGCAATTGTATTTTTAGCATATTTCCCCTTCGAAATTGCCGCTGCTAGTGATAAATTTAAAGTTGTGGTTTTTTTGTTTTTATTTTCAAATAAAAAGGAGTTGGTAAAAGTAGCACCTTGAGCTTTTTTATAAAAACTCATGAAATAGGATTTGGGAGCGGCAAGTTCAAAATCACCGGCAATAAGTTTTGCCTTTTTCTGCGAAAGTTGAATATAAACCTTATCAAAATCCTGAATTTGCTGTGTGTTGCCATCGGGCTGAATGGGAATGTTATTGTCTGTTATAACTGCAATTATATCAATGTCGTTGCCTAATTTGCCAGAAAGCTGCAAATTGAGACTCGAATTAACCACCACATCTTGGTTGTTTCCAAATGAGATACCTCTCGATATACTTCCCGATTTAGTTAATCCTCCAAAATCAAAAATGCTGGTTTTTTCTTCACCGTATGTAATCTCGAAAGGATTGTAATATCCTTTTTCGTCCGGTTCAATCAGTTTTATGTCCTTATTGTAATATTCTGTTGTAAAGTTTACCGGAAAAACACGGTATTTGGCAGTGAGTTTCTTGCCGTTTAACTGCGGATCTATAATCAAAAGGGCTTTTTCATAATTCAGATGAAATAATGCAGTATCAATTTTTTTGCCCGAGTTATCGGATAAAATAAATGAACCGAAAACAATACTTAAAGTATCAAGGCGAGAAGTATCGCTAAGCAGCACAACGGCTCTTGCTCTCTGGTTACTCAGGTTCTGGGCTTGAGCAAAACAAGAGATCAGGAAAAAGAATATAAACAGATATTTTTTCAAGGGCAATTATTCCTGACTAAAATTACAAATAAACGCAAACATAGCAATAAGTGTTGTATGGAATATGCAATAATGCTGAGAATAATCTTAATTTCGCTACGAAATTAAAAACAATAAATTATGACATACTTGTTCAAGGAGAAAATGTTTTCGAAAAAATGGTTCATATCCTATACACTGATTGTGCTTGGCGCTTTTATTATGGCGGCAGGTTTTGTGCTTTTTATTTCACCCAATTTAATTGTTCCTGGGGGCGTTTTCGGAATTTGCATTGTGATGCATCACTTGTGGGGATTGCCCATTGGGCTGATGGGGTTGATCCTAAATATTCCACTCACAATTATCGGTATTAAAATTCTGGGGCCAAAGTTTGGAGTGAAGACGGTGGTTGGCTTAATACTTACTTCAGTATTTATTGATGGTTTAACTTATTTGTGGGGCGAAAAACCGCTGGTTGAAAACGATGTTTTGCTCTCTTCCATTTTTGGCGGCGTAATGGTTGGCATTGGACTGGGATTGATTTTTAAGGCCAAAGCTACTTCGGGAGGTTCTGATATTGTGGCCATGATCATTGCAAAATATACAAAAATGCCCGTAGGTCAGTTGCTTATTATTGTTGATTCAGTAATCGTTTTGGTTGGTTTGGTAGCTTTTGGCGACTGGAAAATTCCATTGTATTCCTGGATTGTAATTTTTATTACCGGAAAAGTTATTGATACTGTACTTCAGGGCATTAGTTATGATAAAACAGTATTTATCGTAACAGATAAATATGAGGAAATTCGCGACAAAATTATTAACGACCTGGACAGGGGAGGCACTCTCATAAAAGCAGAAGGGATGTATAAAGGAAACCCGAAAAATGTGATTTTTACCAATGTAAACCGTAGAGAGCTGGCAATGCTCCAAGAATACATAAACATAATTGATCCAGATGCGTTTTTAACTGTAATTGACGCCAATGAGGTAATTGGGCATGGGTTTAAACCATTAAGTGAAAAGATTGATCAACAGTAATTAATTAAATATATATATTTGTAGATGTTATGCAGGTATTACTGTTTTTTTATGTCTAACTAGATAACAAATAGTATCATATTGTTTAATAATAGTTTCAAATAAATGAAAAAAATATTTTTTATTCTTTCAATTTTCGCCGTTTCATTTTTAATGATCAGTTGGGGCGGAAGCGGACACCGCATCATTAATAAAAAATCAACAGAATCATTTCCTGTATCCATGAGTTCTCTGTTGTTTTGGGCTGATTCTCTTGCCAATCATGGCTCGGATGCCGACAACCGAAAAAGCTGGGATGCTACTGAGAGCATGAAGCATTATATCGACATTGATAATTATTCCGAGTTTATCGCAACGGGGCGCATTCCTTCAACCTATGATTCTGTGGTTGCAATTCATGGGTTGAGTTTTGTGGAAAACGAAGGAACTCTTCCCTGGTCAACCGTTAACACCTATAATTCGCTTAAATTGGCTTTTCAATTGCACGACTGGCACCAAGCAATGCTTTACGCTTCGGATCTTGGGCATTATGTTGGTGACGGGCACATGCCATTGCATATCACAAAAAATTACAACGGACAACTTACAGGGCAAACCGGTGTTCACTCAAGGTACGAAAGCTCCATGGTAGGATATAATATTACTGCTTTGTCAAATTACACTGGAGATAGCGTTCAGCTTGTTTCCAATGTTAATCAATACGTTTTTAAATACATTTATAATAATTACAAATACGTGGACAGTTTGCTATTGGCGGATTCCTATGCAAAAAACCTTGCCGGAAATAATAATTCTGCCACATATTATCAAGCACTTTTTAATAAAAGCAAGAATTTTACTATACAATTATTCCACAATGCATCCCATGCACTTGCGGAGCTTATTTATTCTGCATGGTATGAAGCTGGTAGTCCGCAAATAACTTCAGAAATTTCTTCAAATCCCGAATCTGGGAAATTTTCAATGGTTGTTTATCCTAACCCGGTTTCCGATTTTGCCGAATTCATGATTTCATCTCCTTCGCCCTGCAAAGTCTGCTTGAAAATCTTCAACCTTGAAGGAAAACAGGTGTTTTTAGAAAATATCGAAATTTCTTCCGGAGAAAATAACTATAACCTAAATCTCAAAGGGTTTAACAATGGAATTTATATTGCTTCGCTTAGTGAACTGGGAAAATTGCATTATCTGCGCTTTGTTGTGGAAAAATAATGCGGCTTGATTAATTGGGATTTAAATTTACTGCTGGTAATTCTTTTTTTTAACAAGTAAATAAGTGCAATTTCGTGTGACCCCCCAGTTGCATTTGCAAGTTTTGAAATGGTATAATCGTAGCTGTATCCTGCAAAAAACCTGAAACTTTGGTATCCTAACATTCCTATAATGCAATCGGGATTTTCAAAACCTACCCGAATAGCTGCTCCGATTCTAATGCGATGGAATAATAGTGATAAAGAAGGAACCATTTCCTCAAACATTTCATGTTTTTCGTACATTATTGAAGGGTTCAAAATTAACTCATTGCTTAAATGAAACTGTGTGGAAGCAAATGCAATATATTTTATAGGCAATTTTGCTGTTTCTGTATTTAAGAATGATTCATTGGGCTTATTAAGGTGGTCTGCTGTTATACCCAACGAGATTCTTTTATAAGAAATCAATAAGCCGGCTCCGGAATTAAAATAAATTCGCGGATTGTAATCAGATGAAATATTTAGCTCTTTTTCGTCAAGGCTTTTTGCACCCATACCAATTATAATTGCCGGACTGACAAAAACAGCATCGCTTAATTTAATTTTATATGCATAAGAAAGATTCAGATTGTTTGTAAATAGAATTCCCATTGCATTGTCACAAACATAACTCAATGCCAGACCTCCATTCAGTTTTGGAACATATTGATCATAACTTGCAGAAAAAGTTTTATATCCATTAGACAAATTCCCCCATTGCAATCGTGAGTTTACGACCAATCGCGGGCAACTGTCACTTCCGGCAAGGCCTGGGTTCAGGAATACGGGATTTGATGTATACTGCGAAAAGTGATAATCCTGTGCAAAGGAATTGCTGCAAGCAGAGAGAATAAATAGAATAAATAAAATATTTTTCATTCAGAGAGAATAAATTGAACAGATAATTGCTCTTTTGTTGAGAGCGGAATAAACTGAACATCAGCAAAGATAATAGTTTAAATCATTTGCTTTTGAAAATTATTTTTTTGAGCAAGATCAGAAAAAAAGAAAAATAAGCAAGTGAAACAATGGGAAATTGATCAGCTAAATTGCAAGTTTAGAGCAATTGAATTCAAAAAATTGTAAAGGAAAAATACCTTATTGATACAACGTATTGTTAGTGATTAATTTAATAGGCTCTTTCGTTTTTTCCTTCAATATAATTAATGAAACTTTTATTTACTACCTTATTTCCTCCAGGTGTTGGATAATTCCCAGTAAAATACCAATCGCCAAGGTTTTCCGGGCATGCTGCGTGCAAATCCTCAATGTTTTGATAAATAATTTGCACTTCGGCTTTAATGTCTTTTTCTCTTAACATGGATGCAATTTTTTCCGAAATCTGTTCGGGCGAAAATGCTTTGTAAATCAGTTTAACATAGTTCACAATTTCCTCTTTTGGCAAATGCTCCTGTGCTTTTGATTTCTGATAAACCTCATTAATTACTGCTGTCTGTTTTGTTTCTTTAAGCAACTCAATTGCAGCACGGAAAGCGATAAAATCACTCAGTTTCGCCATGTCAATGCCATAACAATCGGGATATCGGATTTGAGGCGCTGAAGAAGCAATAATAATTTTTTTCGGTCCTAAGCGGTCAAGCATGCGGATAATACTTTGTTTTAAGGTAGTTCCGCGCACAATAGAATCGTCGATCACAACTATAGTATCAATATCGGTCCTCACAATTCCGTATGTAACATCATAAACATGGGTTACCAAATCATCACGTTTATTGTCCTGTGTAATAAAGGTTCGCAACTTAACATCTTTAACTGCAAGCTTTTCAATACGTGGCCTGAGCTTAAAAATCTCATCAACTTCTTCGGAGTTTAATTTTCCAGGTGCCTGAAGGATTTTTTCTTTCCGGATATTATTGCAAAAGCCTTCTAGCGCTTCATGAAGGCCGTAAAAAGCAGTTGCCGCAGTGTTGGGTATGTAAGAAAAAATGGTATTGCCGAAATCGTAGTTAATGGCTTTTAAAATCGGAGCCATAAGATACATTCCCAGTTTTTTACGTTCTTTGTAGATATCCCTGTCGGTTCCTCTCGAAAAATAAATACGCTCGAACGAGCAAGGTTTAATGGGTTGAGATTCGCGACAACAGACTTCATCAATTTGTCCCGATTTTTTAACCACAAGTGCATAACCAGGCTTGAGTTCAACTATGGATTCAATAGGAAGATTGAACGCTGTTTGTATTGCTGGCCTTTCGGATGCTACCACTACAAACTCATCGTTTTTAAAATAAAATGCAGGACGAATGCCCCATGGATCGCGCATTACAAAAGCATCGCCATGGCCGAGCATGCCTGCAATAACAAATCCGCCATCCCAATCACGACATGATTTTGAGAGAATATCCTGCACATTCATATTCTCCTGTATCAATGGTGAAATTTCTTTTTTTGTAAAACCTTCGGCTTTGTAATTCTTATACAAATTATCAAATTCATTATCAATGTAATGACCTATTTTTTCAAGAATGGTAATGGTGTCGCTGGTTTCGTAAGGATGTTGCCCAAGAGTTATCAGCTTCTCAAATTGTTCGTCAACATTTGTTAGGTTAAAATTTCCCGCTACTACTAGGCTTTTCGCCATTATGTTGTTTTCACGGACAAAAGGATGACAGTTTTCAATATTGTTTTTTCCGAATGTACCGTAGCGTAAATGTCCGAGTAAAACTTCCCCGGCGAAATCAATATTATTTTTTACCCAGTTCACATCTTTTAATCGGTCTGGATTTTTTGCAAAAACCTGTTCTATGGGGTTCTTAATAAAATCAAAAATTTCTTTAATTGGAGCTGAATTGTTGGACCGCATTCTGTTCATGTAATGCTTTCCCGGCTCCATGTCGAACTTAATACTTGCCAGTCCAGCACCGTCTTGCCCACGATTGTGTTGCTTTTCCATCAGCAAATACATTTTATTCAGAGCATAAAAGGCTGTTCCGTATTTTGCAATGTAATATTCGAGGGGTTTTAACAGGCGGATCAGGGCAATTCCGCATTCATGTTTGATCTGCTCGCTCATGGATGGAGTATTAAGAGGCAAAGTTAGAACAAATTTGCAATCCTCAAAAAATGCTTTCTAAAAATATTGAGACGTAATGGTTTTTTTGTAAATTTGCTAGGCGAAACATTTAATTGACAAAATAAAAACGATTTGGGTACGTAAGATTTTAGCAATATTCATTTGATTAATACACAAAAAAACCTGCATCTTTGTATCTCAAATTATCACAAAATACTTAAAACCATGAAAAAATCTATTTTAACCCTCGCATTTTTGATTTGTGCCATTTTTGCCATCAATGCACAAGCAACAACATATCCTATAAGTGGTTATGTTACAGAAACGCAAACAGGCTTTGCCGTTGCCAATCATGCTGTTTACATTTCGAGTGATTCTGCTAATGGCACGATAAACAATCACTGGAGCATGGTTTACACCAATGCAAACGGATATTATTCCGACAATGTAAATGTTGTAGCCGGAACACTAGGTGTATATAGTGTTTTTACCGCAGATTGCAATGGCGTTTATCTTACTTCAACCGTGGCAAGTACAAGTTTGCCCATGACTGCCGATTTTTCTATTTGTACGGGCGTACCAACATTAATATGCCAAGCCGGGTATTATTTTGTGCCCGATTCTGCCAATTCGAGTGCCTCCTCTTCCTCATTTAGTTTTTTCGATACTTCGTCAGGGTATCCAACCACATGGATGTGGAATTTTGGTGATGGCAGTTCATCAAATATTCAAAATCCAGTACATTCATATCAAACAGCAGGGTATTATTCTGTATGTCTGACCATTGCAACAGCAAATGGATGCAGTTCAACATTTTGCGACACTGTTTTTGCAGCTACAGGAAATCCAGTAGGTTGCCAAGCCGATTTTTATCCTTATCCTGATTCTTCGCAGTTTGCATACTATTTTTACGATTACTCTACCGGAGTGAGCAACACAACAAATTATTTATGGGATTTTGGTGATGGCACTTTTTCATTACAGCAATATCCTCATCATATTTATGCAAATACGGGAGTTTACATGGTTTGTCTTACCATTTCTGATTCTCTGAATAATTGTGCATCAACATACTGCGATTCCGTTCTTGTAGACACCATTAACAATACACCATGCTATAGCGCATTCCAGTATTCAGTTGTGAATTCGGGAATTAATTTTTACGGTTATGCAAACAATAGCAATGTAACTTATCTTTGGGATTTTGGAGATGGAAGCAGTGACACTGGTCAAAATATATTTCATTCCTATTCTGCATTCGGAACATATTATGTATGTTTAACCACTACTACTAGCAATGGCTGTAGTTATACTTATTGCGATACTGTAAATTATACCCAACAAACAAACAATTCAATTTGCGGGCAGATTTTTGCCGGAGCAAATATTCTCGATGCCGGCAATGCGTATCTGATCGGCCTGGATTCATTATCTGGAACTTACAGCTATTCTGCAATCACAACAGTTGATTCTTCAGGTTATTATTGTTTTTTCAATATTCCTGTGGGAACATATATCATAATTGCTGATCCTTCGCCCAATTCTATTTATTATAACGATTATCTTCCCACTTATTACGGAGATGTGATAAACTGGAGCGATGCTACATTGATTTATGCCGGATTGGGTACAAGCACAAACGGAATGGATATTCATTTGGTATTCACACCTGGTCCTGTGGCAGGAAATGGATCAATTAGCGGAAACGTAATTCAAGCAGGTGCTAAATTATTAACAGGTGGCGATCCAATTGCAAATGTTGAAATTGTATTAATGGATAATTCTAATAATCCACTGGCTACCGCATTTTCTGATGCTAACGGACATTTTGCATTCTCTGGAATTGCACTCGGCAGTTATAAAATTTATGGCGAATATGCCGGACTCCAGGCCGTTTCGGCAGTTATTGAGTTAACAACCACATCAACAAGTGTAAATAATGTTCAGATAAATGTTGGTGCAGGAACCATTGCAGCTTCGGTAGAAGAAATGTATTCTGATTTTATTGCATCTGTCAGCGAAGTTTATCCAAATCCTTCTTCAGCACAGTTTAACATTTCAGTTTCAGCATTGAAAAATACCACAATCACTATCTCGATTACAGATATGTTTGGAAAAAAAGTGTTTGAAAATGCTTATTCAGCAGCAGCAGGTTCAAATGTTTATACAATGAACGGAACCGGTTTTTCTGCTGGAATATATACGATCAGCATAAAAAGCGATAAAGGAAAATCTGTTAACAAGTTAATGCAGAAAATCAAATAAAATTTAAGATTAAATTTTTCTGAATGGGGCTGCCTTGAAAAAGGCAGCCTTTTTATTTTGTTAAAAGCTTGAACCCAACACCATGAACATTCAACAGTTCAATTGTTGGGTCTGCTTTAAGATATTTACGAAGTTTAGCTATATATACATCCATACTCCGAGCGTTAAAATAACTGTCGTCAGACCATATTTTTTTTAATGCGGCAGATCGGTCGAGTACTGAATTCATATTTTCGCATAATAAAAACAACAGGTCTGATTCCTTTGAGGTAAGCTTGTGCGAATCGTTTCCCTGGAGTAAAATCTGCCTTGTGTAATCAAAAGAATAAGATCCGATTTTAAAAACACTTTTAGGTGCGGATTCTTCACTAGAAGATCTTCGGATAATCGCTTTGATGCGGAGCAGGAGTTCCTCCATACTAAAAGGCTTGGTAATATAATCGTCGGCACCAATTTCCAGCCCGGTAATTTTATCCTCTTGCATTGATTTTGCCGTCAGGAATAAAATTGGAATTTTTTTATTTGTTTTTCGGATATCGCGCGCCAATGTAAAACCGTCTTTTATAGGCATCATAACATCTAGGATACAAAAATCATAGAGTTCTTTATTAAAAGTTTCAAGCGCATCTTTTCCGTTTTGTGATAAATTACAGATGTAACCTTTTGCTTCTAAAAAAGCTTTTAAGATTGTACCCAGATTGTGGTCATCTTCTGCAAGTAATATTTTTATTGAATCTTCCATATTATTAATTCTTATTATCATTATAAGGCAAGTAAACAGTAAATTTTGAGCCTTTTCTTAATTCGCTTTCAACTGTTATTTCGCCATTATGTAAGCCAACAATTGCTTTTACATAACTTAAACCCAGTCCAAACCCTTTTATATTATGAATATTTCCGGATGAAACCCGGTAAAGATTTTCAAAAATTCGTTTTTGGTTTGCATTGCTGATGCCAATACCATTGTCTTCAATAGTAAGGTAAATTCCTGAAGGATTATTGAGTGTTCCAACAATAATTCTTGGCTTTTCGGGAGAGTATTTTATTGCATTATCAAGAAGGTTGTATATTAAATTTGTAATGTGCATTTTATCCACAGTTATTAATGAATCGTCTGCCCTAAGGTCTGTAAGGATTTTTCCTTCTTTTGCGTCAACCTGAATTTTTATATTTTTAATAGCATCTTTTATCAATTCGTGCAGATCGACAATTTCTTTTTTAAGTAGCAATTGCCCTTTTTCGATTATTGCAGTTTGAAGAATCTTCTCTGTAAGTAAGCCTAGCCTGTTATTTTCATCGTTAATAATGCTGATATAACTACTTGATAAAGCACCTGATTTTTTAATATCCTCATCATTTAAAGCCTGACAAGCCAAAGAAATTGTAGAAATGGGTGTTTTAATTTCATGAGTCATATTGCTTATAAAATCATTTTTCATTTCGGTTAATCGCTTCTGACGGATAATGGAAATAATGGTATAAGCAAATCCACTAACAATACATAAAAGTAAAACAGTTGCTATTAATAAAATCCACCACATTTGGGTAAATAAATAGCTGCTTTTGTTGGGGAAATAAACGGCCAGATAGTCCATAGAGCTGTATAAATCGCTTGGAAACAACAAAAATGCAGTGCTTTTCTCCATTAATTCCTTGTGGTATTTTCCGGTTTTTTCATATACATATTCATTCTTTACCGGACTATAAATCCCGAATTCATAATCGGTTTGAATATTTTTATTAGAAAGCTCTTTTTTGATAATTGAGTCCAGTTTGATCATATTGATACGATCTTCAATATTTCGTTGCGCACCGTTAATAAACATTTCTTCGAACACGTCACTTACCAAAAATGATTTTTTAATAAATTTATCAATTTTGCTGCTGATACTGTCAAAATGATTGGTGGGAACGTAGTAATTAGGTATAAAAACTGGGCGAATGGATTTCTTTTTTAGAGAATCTCCGCGTATTGAAGTACTGGTAGAATCGTAAAGTTTAACAATACTGGTGTTTACAGAATCTGGATATTGAGTCGGATTTTGTTTGTTGTAGTAATTTACATACGAACTCTTCTGGTAATTGAAATCGTTAGTCATTGACTCTACCTCTTTTTGAAAAATACTGTTAATAGAGTCAATAGCATTAAACAGGGTTTCGTTTTTAGTGCCCTTTTTCATTCGGTTCTTAATCCGATCCGCAACCTCAATTTTCTCGAGTTTATAAACAAGATTTGTTAAAGCTTCATTTACACTCCTGTCAAAATAGGCTTCTTTAACCGCAATAGCATTTTTAATCCAGTAAAGCTGAATAATAACCAAGCCTAATAAGGCGAAAGTGATAATAATAATAATAATCTGTATCTTCCGTTTCGACATTCTTATGCAAAGTTACTTTTTTCCAAATATATGACAAACAGCGTGTTTAACATCTTTTAACATTTCTTAACGTCACTTAACATCCCGCGCCTAGTTTTGGGTGTAACTTTACATAGACAAAAAAAATTGCGATTTGAGCATTCATATATTTTGTGTTTTTTGGGTTATTAATTTGTAAAAGAGAACTTTTTTAAAGTTCTCTTTTTTTGTTAAAACCTTGATGAAAGCAAACGTACATATTTAATCCTTATTGCCAAGGAGATAATTAATAAATCCACTTAAAATCGTGAAACATACTTAATTGCTATACTTGGCGGCAAGACTTATATTTTCATGACATATATTTTTTTATATCCTGAGGCGCAGATGTCAGAATAAAGAAAATATATTTGGTTTTTCCATACTGAAATTTTTTGTACAAAAGGCAGATCAGGAATTTTAATCTGGCTGATAATCTCGGATGTATAGGGATTTATTTGTGCAATTGAGCAATGTCCGTTTTTTATTTTTACTGCAAAGAAATTATTTAGAACAGGATCAATAATAATCTGATTTTTAAAGTCAGTGTAAAGTTGGGGCTCAATTGCAGCAGTTGATACTTCCTGAAGATCATTACGGAATATTTTGATTACCGAATCACATAAATTAAAAAGAAAAATTGAATCTCGGTTTGTAAAAAGTGGGGCAAACAAAGGATTGTAAAAACACATTTTTTCAAATCGGGCATCTGCTTCAGAGAAATTGGAAGCTGACGCCAACCGACCAAAATCACGAAGCATAAGTAGATTTTTATTGTTTGAAATTGTCACAAATGGCTCAAGTTTTTTTTTGGAAACATTATATGAATAGTAGTTTAGAATTTGCTCGCTCATGCTATATTTTTTTACATAAAATGTTTCATTTGAATAAGCAGTAATTGGTTCAAATGTTTTTTCAAATTCATCGCGCTTAGTTGGGTATAAAAGCTCAATTCCTGAGGATTTGGTAAAAACCTGTAAGGCCTGATTTTTACAAAGTATGTGAATGTTCCCAAAACAATCCTTAAAAAGTTTTTCGGGACCTTCTACTTTTATCGAGAGAAGAGTATCTCCCATTAAATTAGCAATCATTAGATATGCATCGCTTTTCGATTTGTTCTTGTACCCAATAAAGTAGATGCTGTCGTTTTTAATTTCGTAATCAACAATGTATAAAGGGATATTTTGAATTAATTTATGTGGTTTTGGCGTTTGAATCACAACAGTATTAAAGGTTTTAACAACTGGAATCAAAAAGATCTCTTTAAATTTTTCTGGTTTTTGCAATTTCAAAGTTTGTGTCTGGTATCCAATATTTGAAATGGAAAATGAAACGGGGAAGAGAATTGTTGAAATAATAGCTTTTCCATTTTGATCGGTTTTGTAAACTTTCCCCGTTTCGGTTATTACTATTGATGAGCTATTTAGATAATTTCCGGTAACGGAATCCTTAATTGATATTGTAATGTTGTAGTTTTGTTGTGCGAAACCCCAGTCCATAATAGAAAAAATAAGTATGGCAATTAATAAAACTTTTTTCATTGTTTACAAAGTTTGGGATTTGCAATGTTTTTTCAAACAACTATTGGGATTTACATTTTTTTAGCTTTTTGTTCATTAAGCCACTCAAAGTAACTTCTAGTTTCTATTACAACCACACCTCCGGTAAAGTCGCCATATTTTGCCGGCACACCTCCCGAATATACGGTAACACTTCCAATTGATGAGCTTGGAACATTAATTCCGCCATTAATTTGTTTTACTCCGTCCACATAATAAACCGCATCTGATTCTCGTGATCCTCTGAAGTATATTTCTTCACCATCGTCGCTCACAAAAATGTCGGAATAGTTTGTGCGAAGAACACTTGCAATGTTTTTACTGTCAGCATTAGCCATGATTTCTGCGTGACCTAGCACCAGTTTAGAAGGAGCTTCAGGATCAATGATCGGGATTTTCCAGCCTAAAATTACAGCCTCTTTTTTGTAAATGGCAGTGGAAACCATTTCAACATCATTAACAAATGTAATTTTGTCGGGTTTTACCGCAACTGATTTTACAATAACATCATTGTAACTCATCAGCGAGAGGTGAACGTTGTACGAACCGGCTGCCAATGGCTTAATGGTATAATATCCATTAATGTCTGCCGAAGTTGCAATTTTCTGAGCGTTTAACTCCACGTAAATGGTGGCTCCAGTCAGTGCTTCACCGGTAATGCTGTCTAAAACACGTCCTTTGATCTCTCCATAGGACTGTGCAAATGTAAATGCCACAAATAGGGCAAAAGACAGGGTAAGAATAATTTTTTTCATAGTTTTTTTATTTATGGTTTTACCAAAAATAGAATCACCTAACATTGAATTCAAGGAGCAATCAGTTAGTGGTTGAGAATTATAAGTTAACGGTTAGAAAAACAAAGAGAAAGGTTCCTTGTATTCAATTGAAATATTTTTTGTGTACTTAGTTGGATACCAAAAAAAAAGAGCCCTTGTAAAACAAGGACTCTAGAAGCTTATTGGTACCCGGGGCGGGAATCGAACCCGCACGATATTGCTATCACTGGATTTTGAGTCCAGCGCGTCTACCAATTCCGCCACCCGGGCATTTAAAGAACAAATTTGAGATGGCAAAGGTATTTATTTTTTTATAATAATTTTAAAAAAAACATTAAGGTTTTTGTAAGGCAACTTTGAGTAAATTTGCGAAAATTAGACTAATGTCCTATTATCTTTCAGTTTCGGCAATTTGGCTGTTTTCATTGCTTCCATTCAGAGTATTATATGCCTTTTCAGATCTAGTATATTTTGTTGTTTATTATATCATTGGTTACAGAAAAAAGGTTGTTTTCGAAAACCTCCGCAAAGCTTTTCCTGAAAAAAAAGATTCTGAAATTTCTGCTATTGCAAAAAAGTTTTATCGGTTTCATCTGAGTGATCTGATAGTGGAAATCTCCAAAATTCGCTATATTTCCAAAAAACAAATTTTAAAACGTGTACACTTTTCCAACACCAAAATCCTTCACAAATACAAGGATGCAGGGAAAAGCATTATTGCAACAATAGGGCATTGTGGCAACTGGGAATGGATGGCGATGAATCTTGCGCTTACAAGTAATTTTGAAATAAATGCTGTTATTAAACCTTTTAGCGATGGTAAATTTGACAAGTTTTTCGACGAGAAACTCCGTTCGCGATTCACCAAGGGAAGGCTGATTCATTACAAACATGCATACCGAAGCATTGTAAAAAACAAGATGAATCAAAGCATTTATATTTTTGCAACTGATCAGGCTCCTGCCAAAAACGAAATAGATTATTGGACTACTTTTCTAAATCACGATACCGCTGTTTATTTGGGTACTGAAAAAATTGCTAAAGCACTTGATATTCCTGTAGTATTTTTTGATATTCAACGTAAAAAACGCGGATTTTACGAAGTAGAGATAATTGATTTAACAAGTAATTCTTCAGATTCCAAACCAAATGAAATCACAGAAAATCATGTTAAAACACTCGACAAATACATTCGTAAAAATCCATATAACTGGTTATGGTCGCACCGAAGATGGAAACATTCAAGGGGATTTTAGTGTTGGTTCAAATCTAATTTCCGCCAAATTCCATCAGAAAAGCTTTAATGAACATATGTAAATCACCATCCATAACTGCTTGTACATTTGAAGTTTCAACTCCGGTTCTCACATCTTTAACCATTTTGTATGGGTGCATTACATAATTACGAATCTGAGAACCCCATTCAATTTTCTTCTTGGAGCCTTCAATTTCTGCAATGGCTTCTTTCTTTTTGCGAAGTTCCACTTCATACAATTGAGATTTCAGCATTTGCATGGCTTTTTCTCGGTTCTGCATCTGAGAGCGTGTAACCTGACATTCAATGATAATTCCAGATGGCGCATGTCTTAAACGTACTGCTGTTTCCACTTTATTAACATTCTGTCCTCCCGGACCACTTGATCTGAAAGTGTCCCACGAAATATCTGCAGGGTTAATATCGATAATAATATTTTCATCAATAATTGGATATGCATATACTGATGCAAATGAAGTATGTCGCTTATTTGCCGAATCAAAAGGTGATAGCCTCACTAAGCGATGCACTCCGCTTTCACCCTTGAGGTATCCATAAACATAATCGCCTTCAATTTCGAGCGTAGCTGATTTTATTCCTGCTACATCGCCTTCCTGTTCGTCAATCATTGTAACCTTGAAACGGTTTCGTTCAGCCCAGCGCATATACATCCGCATAAGCATTTCGGCCCAATCCTGGCTCTCTGTTCCTCCAGCTCCTGAATTTATCGTTAAAATTGCACTCAGTTTATCTTCTTCACCGCTTAGCATATTGCGGAACTCAAGGTCCTCAACAGCCAATAGTGATGTTTCATATTGTTTGTCCAAATCTTCTTCTGAACCTTCTCCCATATCGAAAAAATCGCTGATCACCAGCAGATCATCAATGGCGTTTTTTGCCAGTGTAAAAGCATTGGTCCATGATTTTTTTTCTTGTATGGCTTTAAGAAGTATTTCTGCTTTTTTGGTGTCACTCCAGAAGTCGGGCAGCAGGGTTACCTTTTCTTCTTCTTCTATCTGTTTGAGTTTGTTATCGATGTCAAAGGAACCTCCTTAAGGCTTCCAGCCTTTTCTCAAGGTCTTTAATTGCTTCTTTTGCTGTCATTGGAGTAGGGAATCAAGAATATCTTTAATGAGTTCGGTTTCAAAACCTTTTGTTGCTGCAAAATTAATCAATTTTATTTTAGTTGTGCGTTTATCATCGTTTTTATATGATCTGAGTTTAACTTCGAGAACTTTTTCGAGAACTTTTCTATACTCAGCAGTGTCGATTTCGGAGAGGGCTTTTTTAATTAAACTTTCAGAAATTCCATTCATCCTCAAAAATCCGGAAATTTTTATCTTTCCCCATTTATTTATTCTAAACTTTCCTCTGGCAAAGGCTAAAGCAAAGCGATCTTCATTTATAAAATCTTCATTTTTAAGCTGTTCAATAATAAGTGGAATGTTAATATGAGCGCAATTCCATTCTTTAAGTTTCAGCGCAATTTCTCTGACTGAGCGGTCGCGATAAACACAATAAGCTGATGCTTTAATAAAAGCATTTTTTGCATCAAGTTCCTGTTTAGGGTTATAAGCCATTTAGGCAAAGGAATTTATATCTTTATTTCTTCATCTTCTTTGTTAAAGAAGCGGTATTCAAGAAAATGATACGACGACATCGGAATAATTTTAATAGGCTTTTTAAATTTTAAATACCATTTGGTTTTTATAGAGAATAATCCCTTAGTTAAATATGCGTATATATATGGATGTACGCACATTTTAATGGATTTTTCATTCTGATTTTGTAATAAATATCGAATGTTATTTTCAATATCATCAATTAAAATTATACTTGCCTTAATTTCGCCTGAACCATCACATACAGGACATTTTTCAACAGTTTCAATATTGGTTTCAGGGCGAACGCGCTGACGGGTAATCTGAACCAGTCCAAATTTACTAGGAGGAAGAATGGTGTGTTTGGCACGATCGTTTTTCATTTCATCGCGCATTTTTTCGTACAACTTTCTGCGGTTCATACCTTCGTGAAGGTCGATAAAATCCACAACAATAATTCCACCCATATCCCTAAGCCTTAATTGACGGGCAACTTCCGATGCTGCTTCCAGATTTACATCGAGTGCATTTTGCTCCTGATTGTTTTCTGAATTGGTACGGTGACCGCTGTTCACATCAATAACATGCATTGCTTCGGTGTGTTCAATAATCAAGTATGATCCGCTCTTTACCGAAACATTTTTACCAAAGGAAGTTTTGATTTGTTTATCAATACCAAAGTGCTCAAAAACCGGAATTTTTCCTTTATAGAGTTTAACAATGTCAATCTTATCAGGAGCAATCGTGCGGATGTAGTTTTTTATTTCATCAAAAAGCGTTGCATCATTTACGATTACGCTGTTAAAACTTTCGTTCAGTAAATCGCGGAGTATTGCAGATGTCCGGTTCAGTTCACCCAAAAGCTTAAATGGTGGTTTGGCTGTAGAAAGTATATTCATGCACGATTCCCATTTTTCAATGAGGGTACGCAAATCAGAATCCAGTTCTGCAACCAGTTTGTTTTCAGCAACAGTACGAATAATTACACCAAAGTTTTTAGGTTTAATGCTTTGAACCAAACGTTTTAACCTATTGCGTTCTTCAAGGCTTTTGATTTTCTGTGAAACGGAAATACGATCCGAAAAAGGAACCAAAACCAGAAAACGACCGGCAAAAGATATTTCCGAACTTATTCTCGGTCCTTTAGTTGAAATAGGTTCTTTTGCAATTTGAACAATAATATTCTGATTGGTAGCAATTACATTTGAAATTCTTCCTGTTTTCTCAATGTCTTTTTCGAGTTGAAATTTTTCGAGCGAAACAAAGTTTTGTTTTCCTGAAGATATAAGTTTAATGTACTTATTCTGGGAGAGAATTTGCGTTCCCAAATCGAGATAATGCAAAAAAGCATCCTTTTCATATCCAACATCTACAAAGGCTGCATTAAGTCCCGGAATAATTTTTTTCACCCTACCCAGATATACATCACCTACAGAATAATTGTTGCCGCTCTTGTCCTGATTGATTTCTACAAGGCGTTTGTCTTCCAAAAGTGCGATCGACACTTCACCTTGGTTTGAATCGATAATTAATTCTTTGTTCACAGAGGGTAAAATTCAAATTTCCGAAACGGATATGGTTTAATGTGTAAAACCAAATAATTATACATTGCAAGTTGCATTATATAATTATTTGGAAATTAAAAGAATAAACGGATTAAATAATGAAAAGACTATTTCTTTTTGTGTCTGTTCTTTCTTAAGCGTTTTTTACGTTTGTGAGTTGACATTTTATGTCTTTTTCTCTTTTTACCGCTTGGCATATCTTAAATTATTAAATGATTTTAAAATTTCAATTATTTAATGTTTTTCTTAACATCAATAACAAATGTTTTTGCTGGCTTAAATGCAGGGATATTATGAGCCGGGATAATTATAGTAGTGTTTTTCGAAATATTTCTTCCTGTTTTTTCTGCACGTTTTTTAACAATAAAACTACCAAAGCCTCTGAGGTAAACATTATCACCTTTTGCTAACGATGCCTTTACTGAATTCATGAATGCTTCAACAGTTGTTTGAACTGTAACTTTTTCTATACCTGTCTTTGTGGCAATTGATGCTACGATTTCTGCTTTTGTCATATCTTTTAAAAATTATTTAATTAGGTTTTATAACTAAATTGGGGTGCAAAGATATACTATTTTTGAATTGTGGCACATTTTTTTCAAAAAAATTGCAAATTTATTTATTGTAAATTGCAGAGCGACTGCTTTTTATATACGATAACTCCCTTGTATCGCAAGATTAATGTGCTAAAAACTGCTTTTAAAACTGAATTATTTTACCAGTTGGCAATTATTTTCATTATTTTTTTTTAATATATCTTTTATCTTTGCACATAAATACAATCAAAATGGAAAAGAAAGATTTTTTAAAAGATACCATTAATCACATTGACATCAAAAAGTATAATGTTGTACCAATGGTTGACGCCATGAATGATATGGCTTTTCAGGCACGCAATCTTGCTCGTGGTGCAAAAATTTTTGAAATGATGCAAAAAGACAATGATTGTGCTGTTTTTTTAACGCTTGCAGGTTCTCTTATTTCTGCAGGTTTAAAAATGACCATTGTGGATATGGTGAAAAATAATATGGTAGATGCTATTGTTTCTACAGGTGCCAACATCGTGGATCAGGATTTCTTTGAAGCACTCGGATTCAAACATTACAAAGGCAGTCCTTTTGTAAACGATGGCGATTTACGCGAATTGATGATCGACAGAATTTACGATACATATATCGACGAAGAAGATCTTCGCCTTTGCGATGAAACAATTGGAAAAATATGCAATAGCATAGAAGCAAAACCCTACTCATCCCGTGAATTTATCATTGAAATGGGTCGCTATTTGGATGAGAATCAGCAGTTTGCTCCTTTCAGAGAGGATTCTGTTGTTTATCAGTGTTATAAAAAAGGTATCCCTATTTTTGTACCTGCATTTTCTGATTGTTCTGCTGGATTTGGGCTTGTACACCACCAATGGCACAACCCGGGAAAACAGGTTTCTATTGATTCCGCCAGGGATTTTCTTGAAATTACTAAAATAAAAATAAAAAATCCGAGCACAGGTATATTCATGATTGGTGGAGGTGTGCCTAAGAATTTTGTTCAGGATATTGTCGTTGCGGCAGAAGTTCTTGAATTTGATGTGCCTATGCATAAATATGCAATTCAAATAACTGTTGCCGACGAACGCGACGGAGCATTATCAGGTTCTACCCTTAAGGAAGCAAGCTCCTGGGGCAAGGTTGACACTACTTACGAACAAATGGTGTTCTCGGAAGCCACTATCGCTATGCCACTGATTGCAGGTTATGCATATCATAGCGGTGCATATAAAGGCAGAGCTGAAAAACGCTTTAATGATATTTTTGTAGTAGCTGCAGCAAAATAATTGATAAAAAATACATTATTATAATAGGTCGATTTTTTTTAATACTTTTGTCCAATAGGCTTAACCAATGCAAATGTCTGATAGTCTTGTTATAATACCCACATATAAGGAAAAAGAGAATATCGAAAAGATAATCCGCAAGGTTTTTTCTCTTTCTAAGGAATTCCATGTCCTTATTATCGAAGATAATTCGCCAGATGGTACTGCCGATATTGTCAGAAGTCTTATACCTGAATTTTCTGAAAAGCTCTTTATGGAAGAGCGAAAAGGCAAACTTGGACTGGGTACGGCATACATTCATGGCTTTAAATGGGCTCTTGCTCACAACTATCAATTTATTTTCGAAATGGATGCTGATTTTTCGCATAACCCTAAAGATCTAATAAAACTTTATAATGCTTGTACCACAAAAAATGCAGATGTGGCTATCGGCTCAAGATATATTAAAGGTGTAAATGTGGTAAACTGGCCAATGGGAAGGGTTTTGATGTCGTATTATGCTTCTGCTTATGTGCGCTTTATAACACGGATGAAAATTCGTGATACCACTGCCGGATTTATTTGCTATAAACAGGAAGTGCTTAAAGCAATTAATCTTGATAAAATCCGCTTTACGGGATATGCTTTCCAGATTGAAATGAAATTTACTGCCTGGAAACTCCGTTTTAAACTATACGAAGAACCCATAATTTTTACCGACCGTACCGAAGGACAATCCAAAATGAGCAAAGGAATATTTAAAGAAGCCATTTTGGGAGTAATCAGTCTGCGATTGAAAAGTCTTTTTAAAAAATATAAGCGCTGTGGAGAATAACCTTTTCTCATCTCATGCCTTATGAACTATGCAATTATCAACGGAACTATAGTAAACGAATCGGAAGTGTTTTCTGCCGATTTAAGTATTGTAAATGGTGTTATTGCTGAAATCTCAAGAGAGGGAATTGATTCGTCCAGACTTAATTCACGGTTTTATGATAAAATTATTGATGCCCAAGGAAAACATATTTTCCCCGGAGTGATTGATGATCAGGTACATTTTCGTGAACCCGGACTTACCCATAAAGGAGATATTTATTCTGAATCAAGAGCTGCTGTTGCAGGAGGCGTTACTTCATTTATGGATATGCCCAATGTTTCGCCACCCACGCTTAATTCTGAACTTCTCGAAGAACGAAATAAAATTGCAGCAGCAAAATCTTTGGCAAATTACTCCTTTTATATGGGCGTATCAAACGAAAACCTGAAAGAAGTTCTATCTATAGATTATACAAATACTTGTGGCGTTAAAATATTTTTAGGCTCCTCTACAGGGGACCTTCTTGTAAACAATCAGGAAGTGTTGAACAAAATATTTTCTTCTCTTAAATGTTTGATAGCAGTTCATTGCGAAGATGATCATATTATTTCTGAAAATCTTAAAAAAGCAGTTTCCGTTTATGGAGATAATATTCCCTTTAAAGCTCATGCCGAAATAAGGAATACGGAAGCTTGTTACAAATCTTCAAGTTTTGCTGTAAATCTTGCCAAAAAATATGGAACCCGCTTGCATGTTCTGCATATTTCCAGTGCAGCAGAAATGGAATTGTTTGAAGATAATACTCCTTTAGAAGAAAAAAAAATAACAGCAGAAGTCTGCATCCATCATTTGTGGTTTTCTGAAAAAGATTATGAAACAAAAGGTGCTCTGATCAAATGGAATCCTTCCATAAAATCAGAAAACGATAGGCAGAAACTTTTTCAAGCTTTACTAAATGGCAAAATTGATGTGGTAGCTACGGACCATGCACCGCATACCATTGATGAAAAAAAACGCACTTATTTGCAATGCCCCAGCGGCGGCCCTATGGTTCAGCATTCTTTTGTTGCAATGCTTGAATTTTATCAAAAGGGATTAATTTCATTGCCCGAAATTGCAAAACTCATGTCGCACAATCCTGCAATTTGTTTTAAAATAAAGAATAGGGGTTTTATTCGCGAAAACTATTATGCTGATATTGCAATTGTTGATTTGAATAAAAAATGGATGGTACAACCCGAGAATATTCTTTATAAATGTGGCTGGTCACCTTTTACCGGAATTGAGTTTAATTCGCAGGTTACACATACTTTTGTGAGCGGAAATCTGGTTTACGAATATGGCACTTTTAATGAAAATTATTCTGGACTGAGGCTTAAATTTAACAACCCGGCATAACATGAAGAAATTATTAATCATTCCTATAATTTTATTGGTTTTTGCTTCATGCTCCAAAAAGGCAGAAAAATCGGGGAAACCCGAAACCGATAACAAAGAAATAATTTCTTCAACCAAAATGACTAGTTTGCTTATTGATGTGTTACTCACCGAAAGTGCTGTTATGGGAAAACAACTTCAATACAATGATGCCAAATACTACACAAAAAAGTATTACAATTATACATTTAAAAGTAATGGTGTTACCTTCCAGCAATTCGATAAAAGTTTGGATTATTATGCATCACACTCTGATGAGTTCGGTGTAATCATGGGCAACGTGGTGGATTCTTTGAGCTTAATGCAAAGTAAGATAAGTAACCAATAAATTTATTATACAAACTGTTCGCCTTTTTCAACTCTTACATCATTCACAAACTGTCGGATCTGTTGTTCGTCAGTTTTTTTGCAGATCAGCAAAATATTATCAGATTCAACCACGATAAAATCATTTAATCCCTGCATTACCACAAGTTTATCATTGGGCATGTTTACAATACAATTTTTTGAATCATAAATAAGGACATTTTTACCAACTATTGTGTTGCCATCATTGTTCTTTTCGCGTGTATCGTATAGTGAGCCCCAAGTCCCAAGATCCGACCATCCAAAATCAGATTGCAGCACGTACACATTGACTGCTTTTTCCATAACGCCATAGTCAATTGAAATGTTTTTGCAAATGGCATAGGCGGTTTTGATAAAACTTTTTTCTTTGGGAGTATTGTAACTTTTTATTCCATCCTTAAAAATTTGTCCTATTTCAGGAAGATAGTTTTCAAAAGCTGCAATAATGTTTTTTGCCTGCCATATAAAAATTCCTGCATTCCAAAGAAAATCGCCACTTTTGAGAAATTGTTTTGCCATTTCGAGAACAGGTTTCTCGGTAAAAGTTTTAACTTTTCTCAAACGGTCATCCTTTGGATATACACTTTCCGCACAAAACTGTATGTATCCGTATCCCGTATCGGGTCGGCTGGGTTTTATCCCTAGAGTTAGTAACCAGTCATGTTTTGCTGAAGCTTCAAGCGCAGAATTAATAATTTCAGTAAAACGCTCTTCTTTAAGAATGATATGATCCGAAGGTGCAACGACAATGTTGGCATCAGGGTTTTTTGCATAAATTTTATAACTTGCATAAGCTATACAGGGTGCTGTGTTTCTACGAGAAGGTTCGCTGATAATTTGTTCATCAGCAATGCCATGTAGTTGTTCTTTTACAAGACTATGATATATTTCATTTGTAACAACATATATTTTTTCTTTGTCGCAAATTTTTAAAAAGCGGTTATATGTTTGTTGTATCAGGGTTTGTCCGGTGCCTAAAATATCAATGAATTGCTTTGGGTGCGAAGTTCTGCTGATAGGCCAAAATCGAGTACCAATTCCTCCGGCCATAATAACACAAAAGTTATTTTTATTCATCTCTCAGTATTAATTTTGGCAAAAATATAAAAACAATTATGATTTAAGTAAAATAATCTAAGCAGAAAAAGGCATTACCATTATTGATGCGTTAACAAAGTAGATTTTACCGTTATTTTTACACAAACACTTGTATCTTTTACGCTGCATCTGGCCTTTTTGAAAAACCTTTCCGGCAGAAATACTAAATAATTCATGCTCCTGTAAATCTGTTAAAGGAACAAGCCCATTAAAAACAGAGTATTTCTGAAGTGCTTTTGTAAGCGCTACATGTGTGTTTCCTGATGCCAATGGTTTGTTAAAAAATGAAATCAGAGGAACGAGCACATCTTGCGGGAAAACGTCCGGGCTCAGTATAGGTAGAAGCAAATCTCTAAAATGGTTTTTCCAGCGTTTTCCATGTGGTTTTCTGCTGAAACTAAACTTCTGCCAGTGCAAAAAATGAGCATATTCGTGCAAAAGGGTGATTAAAAACTCGTATTTATTCAGATTATTGTTGATGGTAATTTCAGGTTTTGATTTATTTTGCATAACACGAAAGTCAGCCATTTTGGTGCTTCTTGGCCTGCTTAAAATTATGGTAATTGGGTTGTTAACCAGCAAAGCTGAAACATACGCAATTGCATGTTCAGGAAGGAATTCAGGAAGTTTTTGAAGGGAAAATATTTTGGCGGGCATAAAACACTTTATTCGTTTCTTTTTTATTGAATGTTGGGCAATCGCATTTCTTTTTAAACAAGAAACAGCCCGAAAAAAGAAACGAGAACAAAAGAATGGATAAAAAAATCTTCACTTTTTGGCGAAACATCTGTAAATTTGCTTTTTTCCTATTAATTAAAACTCAAAAGTACAAAATTTGTTTTTTTCATACAATTTTTATTTAAAATAAATGCAAATTTTTTTCCACATAGGTCGATATTCCTCCCTTATGAGCAGGGTTTTTTCACCATCGGAAAAATGGAAGATTTTTCGTAAAAATACTTTTATTGAGATGGAAGGGCTGGGTTTGGATTCACTAGGTATTGTTGCCATTATTTCTGTTTTTATGGGAGCGGTATTGGTAATTCAAACAGCTTATAATATTGATAGTCCATGGATTCCATTGTATACAATTGGGTTTACTACAAGGCAATCACTGGTGTTGGAGTTTTGTCCAACAATTATAAGTTTAATTCTTGCTGGAAAAGTGGGTTCCCGGATATCTTCTGAAATTGGAACCATGAGAGTTACCGAACAAATAGATGCACTTGAAATTATGGGTGTTAACTCTGCTAGTTTTTTAATACTTCCCAAAATCACAGCTGCTGTGATCATAAATCCATTTCTTATAACATTGAGTATGTTTTTAGGGCTAATGGGTGGATGGTTGGCCGCAATTTTTGGCGGTGTAGTAACAACACATATTTATATTTTTGGAATACAATCGTTTTTTGTACCCTTCGAAATTTACTATGCATTGATTAAAACAGCCGCATTTGCTTTTATTATTACTTCTGTTTCAGCCTACCATGGATATTATACGCATGGTGGCGCGCTTGAAGTAGGGCGCTCCAGCACTAAAGCAGTTGTTTACAGCAGCATTCTTATCATTTTATCAAATCTGGTATTAACACAGCTTTTACTATCATGATTGAAGCGCGCAACATATCAAAATCATTTGGCAGTCGCAAGGTGTTAACTGATGTTAATGTAAAATTTGAAAAAGGCATCACTAACCTTATCATAGGGCAGAGTGGTTCGGGGAAAACTGTTTTAATGAAATCGCTTGTAGGTTTGTTAGAAGTTGATGAAGGACAGATTTTATATGATAATCGGGATTTTTCAGCAATGTCGTTAAAAGAACGAAAACCAATACGTCAGGAAATTGGAATGCTCTTTCAGGGAAGCGCACTTTTTGATTCGATGACTGTTGAAGAGAATGTAATGTTTCCGCTGAATATGTTTACCGACAATAGTCGTGGAGAAAATCTTGATCGCGCAAATTTCTGTCTTAACCGTGTAAATCTAATCAATTCAAACAAATTACATCCTTCGGAATTGAGTGGAGGAATGAAAAAGCGTGTAGCCATAGCAAGAGCTATTGCCATGAAACCCAAATATCTTTTTTGCGATGAGCCCAATTCAGGCCTTGATCCAAAAACATCAATAGTAATTGATAACTTAATCAACGAAATTACGCATGAGTACTGTATTACTACGGTAATAAATACCCACGACATGAATTCGGTTATTGAAATTGGAGATAAAATTTCTTTTATTTATAATGGCCAATTGTGGTGGGAAGGAACCAAAGATGAAATTTTACAGACTGACAATGCCGAAATAAATGATTTTGTTTACGCTACAGAATTGTTGAGAAAGTTAAAGAAATAAATCAGCCTTGACTTTCAGGAATATCAGGTTCAGAAGCATTGGAAATAGCCGCAGGAGTGTCTTCTTTTTTAAAGAATTTTCTTTGGAATAGTAAAAGTGATGTAACACCTATTGTTATTGAAGAATCGGCAAAATTAAACACAGGTCTGAAGAAAACAAATTCTTCGCCACCCCAAAAAGGAAACCATTGAGGGAAATGGGTTTCAATTATCGGAAAATACAGCATATCCACCACCTTTCCATGCAAAAATGTTCCATATCCTCCGCCATCTGGAAATAGTTGAGCGACCTGAAAGGCACTTTCATTAAAAATTAATCCGTAAAAAGCACTGTCAATAATATTTCCAACAGCTCCAGCAAAGATTAATGAAATACAAATAATCAATCCAATTTTAACATCTTTTTTGTGGGAAAGTTTTACCATATACCAGCCAATGGCTGAAACAGCAATAATTCGGAATACGCTTAGAGCAAGTTTTCCGTAATTTCCGGCAAACTCCATTCCGAAGGCCATTCCATTATTTTCGGTAAAATGTATGATAAACCAATTGCCAAGGATATGATTTTCCTGACCCAGAAACATATGCGTTTTTACCCATATTTTTACAAGCTGATCAAGAAACAGTACCCCAAAAACAATCAGTAAGGATTTTTTAAGCACGATAAAAAAATTAAGGCTTTTTCCCCTGGTTGTTTTTTGCGTCGATGCTTAATGTGGCGTGAGGAACTGCTTTCAGTCGTTCTTTCGGGATTAATATTCCAGTAACCCTACAAATTCCATACGTTTTATTCTGAATACGAATAAGTGCATTTTCCAGATCACGAATAAACTTGGTTTGCCTAACTGCAAGCTGGCTGTTTTCTTCTTTCGAAAGCACTGCCGAACCCTCTTCAAGCACTTTAAACGTAGGCGATGTGTCATTGGTATCGTTTTCGTTTTTTAAAGTATATGCCTCTGTGAGCAAAGCCAAATCGGTTTGCGCTTCTTCTATTTTTTTCAAGATAATTTCTTTAAACTCCATGAGTTCATCATCATTATATCTTGTTTTTTCTTTATTATCGGCAACGACCTTTTTTTCTTTTTTGTCTTTCTTTTCCATGTGTTTTGAAAGTTAAAATTGTTTTTAAACCTTGCTGACAAGTACTCGGGTTTGAATATCGTCAACAATTTCTACGGGTATGCTACGGGCAGGGTCTGTAGAATCAACTAAATTCAACGAAACAGCCAAAGTTTCAGTACAAATATATAACAAATTATTAGTAATTGCTGAATTAATTTCATCGTGCTTTTCAATTTCAACAGCTATTTTATCAGTAACATCAAAATTACTGTCTTTTCTGATATTTTGAATCCTGTTGATAAATTCTCGTGCAATACCTTCTTCTTTTAATTGCTCTGTAATTGTAATGTCAAGGGCAACAGTAATATTTCCTTCGTTTGTTAAGAGCCATCCCGGAATATCTTCAGAAAGGATCTCAACATCAGAAAGGGAAATTTCCAGTTTTTCGTCTTCAATACAAATAAAATACCGACCATCAGTTTCAATACGTTTAATATCTTGTTGCGAAAAAGTATTTATTGCATTTGCAATGGCTTTCATGTTTTTACCAAATTTTGGTCCCAGCTTTTTAAAATCAGGCTTGATTTTTTTTACAAGTATTCCATCCGATTCGGAAATAAACGTAATTTCTTTAATATTTACTTCGCTTAAAATTAGGTTTTCAACCGCCAGGATTTGTGTTTTAATATGATCATCCAATACCGGAATCATGATTTTGCTTAGGGGTTGCCTTACTCTAATGTTTACCTTTTTACGGAGAGACAAAGCCATTGAAGAAATTTTTTGAGCCAATTGCATGCGTTCCTCAAGCAATGTATCTATCAAGGATTCATCAGCAAAAGGAAAAGTTGTCAGATGAACTGATTCTGCTTTTATTCTGTCACTTACTTTGTTAAGATCCAAAAATAAGCGTTCACAGAAAAAGGGTGCAATGGGTGCCGCTAAAATCGAAATTGTTTCCAAACAAGTATATAGCGTTTGATATGCTGCAATTTTATCAGCGGTGTACTCACCTTTCCAGAATCTACGCCTTGACAATCGCACATACCAATTGCTTAAATGTTCGTCAACAAACTCCTGAATTGCCCTGCCAGCTTTAGTAGGTTCGTAATCGGCATAACTTTCGTCTACTGATTTAATCAGAGAATTCAGTTGCGATAAAATCCACCTGTCAATTTCTGGACGCTGATTTACAGGAATATCAGCTTGTTCATAACTAAATCCATCAATATTGGCATAAATAGCAAAAAAAGCATAAGTATTATGAAGGGTACCGAAAAATTTTCTTTGCACTTCGCCAACGCCTTCGATATCAAATTTTAAATTATCCCACGGTTGCGAATTGGTAATCATATACCAACGCGTTGCGTCAGGCCCATATTTTTCAATGGTTTCAAAAGGATCTACTGCATTTCCCAAACGTTTCGACATTTTATTGCCTGCTTTATCGAGCACAAGCCCGTTTGAAATTACTGTTTTAAATGCTACAGAATCAAAAAGCATAACTGATATGGCATGGAGTGTAAAAAACCAGCCACGGGTTTGATCAACACCTTCGGCAATAAAATCTGCAGGAAAATAATCCTTCAAATTTTCTTTGTTTTCAAAAGGATAATGAAACTGAGCATAAGGCATTGCGCCCGAATCAAACCAAACATCAATTAGATCTGTTTCCCTAATCATTTTTTTCCCTTTTGGGGAAACTAGAAATATTTCATCAGCAAAAGGCCTATGAAGATCAATTTTTGTGTAATTCTCATCCGACATATCTCCAGCACTAAAATCCTGGTAGGGGTTTTTTTCCATAAATCCAGCCAGTACTGATTTTTCAATTTCGGATTTTAGCATTTCAACCGACTGGATACACAATTGTTCTGAGCGGTCTTCGGTTGTCCATATTGGCAGTGGAACTCCCCAGTACCTTGATCTTGACAAGTTCCAGTCAACCAAATTTTCAAGCCAATTGCCAAAACGCCCGCTGCCCGTAGATTCAGGTTTCCAATTAATGGTTTTATTCAACTCAAGCATTCTGTCCTTAACTGCAGTAGTTTTAATAAACCAGGAATCAAGCGGATAATATAAAATAGGCTTATCTGTCCGCCAGCAATGCGGGTATGAGTGCTCGTATTTTTCGGTTTTAAATGCTTTGTTTTCCTTTTTCAGTTTAACAACAATGTCGATATCAACATTGTTATCGGTTTCTGAATTAAAATTTGGATCATATTCGCTCTTAACAAATCTTCCAGCAAATTCGCCCATGGTTTCGATAAATTTGCCTTGCTTATCAACCAAGGTAAGCGAACCGATTCCATTTTGTTTTGCAACTCGAAAATCGTCGGCTCCAAAACTCGGAGCAATATGTACTATTCCTGTTCCATCCTCGGTAGTAACAAAATCGCCAAGCAACACTGTAAAAGCATCGCCATCGGTTGGTTGAACATAAGGCAGCAATTGTTCATACCGGATTCCGGCAAGGTCAGCGCCTTTTACTGTATCAACAATTTGAAACGGAATATTTTTATCACCTGCTTTATAATCGGCAAGTGCGATTTCTGCATTTTTTGCGGGAAAATATTTTTCAAATAAAGGTTTTGCCAAAACAACAGTAATTGGCAGCGAAGTGTAAGAATTAAAGGATTTTACAACATTATATTCGATGTTTTTTCCAATAGCCAAAGCGGTATTTGAGGGTAAAGTCCATGGTGTGGTGGTCCATGCCAAAAAGAAAACATCTCCATGATTATGCGAAAACAGAAATTCAGATTTTGAATCGTTTTTTACTTTGAACTGGGCAACTACCGTTGTGTCTTTTACATCTTTGTAGCAACCAGGCATATTAAGTTCGTGCGAACTGAGCCCTGTTCCTGCCGCTGGTGAGTATGGCTGAATAGAATACCCTTTGTATAAAAAACCTTTTTCATAAAGTTGAGATAAAAGATACCATACCGATTCAATATATTTGTTTTCAAAAGTAATGTATGGATGCTCAAGATCAACCCAGTAGCCCATTTGCTCTGTAATCTCATCCCACTTGTCCTTATATTTCATTACTTCCTTACGGCAGGCTTTGTTGTAATCAACAACAGAAATCGATTTTCCAATATCTTCTTTGGTTATTCCAAGTGTTTTTTCAACGGCAATTTCAATTGGCAAACCATGAGTATCCCAACCGGCTTTACGCTTAACTTGAAAGCCTTTTAGCGTTTTGTAACGGCAAAAAATATCCTTGATGGCTCTTGCGATAACATGATGAATTCCCGGCATTCCGTTAGCCGAAGGAGGTCCTTCATAAAAAACGTAAGGCGGGCAACCTTCCTTTAAATCCACACTTTTGTGAAAAGTATCATTTTCTTCCCAGAATTTGCGTATATCTTTTCCAGTTTGCGATAGGTTCAGATGCTTGTATTCTTTGTATTTAGCCATTTTATTATGTAAACAATTTGTTTGTATAAAGTGTGCAAAAGTAAGGAAAAAAAGAGTTGAAATGCAAAAAACTATATTGGTTTGACGTTTAATTGTTTAACACTTTTTTAACAAAGTAATTATTATTGAAAACTCAATTTTTTATACATTTGCTCCTCATGAAATGGATTAGTCTGTTATTGTCATTTTATATCTTCTCACTTTGTTATTATCCATGCAAGGATAATGGCGATCATAAAGAGTATGCTGTACATTCAGTAAATGCAGGCAATTCATGCAACGACCATCCCGAAGACAACTGCGCCCATAAATGTTCCCCTTTTTGTTTTTGCAATTGCTGTCAGGTAAATACCGTAGTTTCGCTTACATTTCAGTTTCATGAGATTTCAAGAATACCTGTTGAATTTTCCACAGAATACATAGAACATTCCATACCAGAAGTTCACCCACAAATCTGGCAACCGCCAAAAATCTGATTAATACGCATTTTTTCTTTTTTTAACAATGAAATCAGGCTTTAGAGCCTCCTTTTCATGTGTTTTGTTTTGTATATAATTAAATGTTAATCAGATGATAGATAAAATTATTAAATTTTCTGTCGGGAATAAAATTGTAGTAGGTTTATTTGTTTTTTTCCTCATTCTATGGGGAATATACTCTTTGATGCAATTGCCTATTGATGCAGTTCCCGATATCACGAACAACCAAGTGCAGATTATTTCCATTGCACCAACGCTTGCGGCCAATGAAGTAGAACAATTTATTTCGGCACCCATTGAAGTTTCTTTGGCCAATATTCCCGATGTAATTGAATTGCGCTCCATTTCCCGACTTGGTTTATCGGTTGTAACCATCGTGTTTAAAGACAATTCAGATATTTACTGGGCGCGACAGCAGATCACAGAACGCCTCAAAGAAGCCGAGGAAATGATCCCACCGGGACTTACAACACCACAAATGGCGCCGATTTCTTCGGGTCTTGGGGAAATATACCAATATACGCTGCATGTGAAACCCGGCTATGAAAGCAA